>MNGW01000026.1 GCA_001918935.1 Acidobacteriales bacterium 13_1_40CM_3_55_5
CTTTATCGACATCGAAGGGGCGCTCGGGAATCAGAATCACATCGGCGCCACCGGCAACGCCGCTGTGGATGGCGATCCAGCCCGCATCGCGACCCATCACTTCCACCACCATGACACGGTTATGAGCTTCCGCGGTGGTGTGCACGCGGTCGATGGCCTCAGTGACAACGTTGACCGCGGTATCGAATCCGAAAGTGTAGTCGGTGCCGGCCAGGTCATTGTCAATGGTCTTGGGAACGCCTACTACTTTCTCCCCCCCAATTGCGATCAGCGCATCAATGTTGTGCTTTTCCAAGGTGGCAATGCATTTGTCCAGGCCGTCAGGCTTTTTAGCTGGATTTGTGCGTGACGTGCGCAGGATGGTGCCGCCGCGGGGCAGGATTCCTCCCACACTCGAGAGATCAAGCGGCATGCTCTTATCTTCCAGAAGACCGCGCCAGCCCTCGAGAAATCCGACAAATTCGTCTTCGTAATGGAAGCTGCCTTTGCGCACGATGGCACGGATCACTGCGTTCAAACCGGGACAATCCCCGCCACCGGTCAGCATCCCGACTTTCATCGCCTGCTCCTGTCGTCCGTCATGAAGTAGAGCTCTCCGAACTATGCATTGAATGCAAGGGCGCCTTGCGGATACGCTGCAGGTGCATTCAGTGGGACGGAGCATTAAAGATTACCATTAACTCGTCCGCTTGGCGTAGGAGGGGCTAGAGCCCTTTACCGGTCATTGGTCGTTCGTCGTTGGCGGTTCGCTACCGACCAAGGACCAACCACCAACGATCGCGGGAGCCTCGCTTGCTGATTGCGCGAAGGCGCAGGATTGGCCACAATAATTGGGATACTCTTCGAACCAAATCCATGCCTAAACCGCTCCGAATTGTGATGTGGATCGGCATTGCTCTTTTGGGCGCGCTGGCCGTGGCCACGATTGCGCTGCGACGTGGTGAGCAGATCAATGCCATGTGGCTGGTAGTGGCTGCTTTTTGTAGCTTTGCGTTGGGATACCGGTTCTACAGCAATTTTATTTCAGCCAAGGTTCTTGCCTTGGACGAACAACGCGCCACGCCCGCGGAGCGCTTGGAAAATGGGCGCGATTTTGTTCCCACCAACAAGTGGGTCGTGTTCGGTCATCACTTCGCGGCGATTGCAGGACCAGGACCGCTGGTCGGCCCGGTGCTCGCTGCGCAATTTGGCTATTTGCCCGGAACCCTGTGGGTGCTGGCGGGTGCGGTGTTCGGAGGCTGCGTACAAGATTTTGTGATCCTGCTTTTCTCGATCCGGCGGGATGGAAAATCGATGACCGAGATGGCCCGAGAGGAAATTGGGCGGGTGGGCGGTTTCGTCGCTTACCTGGCGGTCATCAGCATCATCATCATACTTCTAGGCGCGGTGGCATTGATCGTGGTGAATGCTCTGAAGGCGAGTCCCTGGGGAGCTTTTACCATCGCGATGACGATTCCCATCGCGCTGCTCATGGGGCTGTACCTGCGGCGCCTGCGGCCTGGAAAAGTATTGGAGACATCTGTCCTGGGATTCGTCCTGGTGATGCTAGCGATATGGGGAGGACAGTGGGCATCACAGACACCGAGCGTGGCCCGGGTGTTTACGCTCACCGGCCCCACACTGGCAATTCTGATCATCATTTACGGATTTGCCGCTTCCGCTTTGCCCGTATGGCTGCTGCTGGCGCCACGCGACTATCTCAGCACCTTCGTCAAACTAGGAACGATCGCTCTGCTGGCCTTGGGTATTGTTGCGCTGCGTCCCACATTGCACATGCCGGCTTTGACGCGATTTGTCGACGGCAGCGGTCCCGTGTTTGCCGGGAGCATTTTTCCATTTGCTTTCATTACGATTGCTTGTGGCGCAATCAGCGGGTTCCATTCGCTGATTGCCAGTGGCACGACACCCAAGCTGATCCGGCGAGAGTCCGAAGCCCGCATCGTGGGTTACGGCGCGATGCTGGCGGAGTCCACGGTGGCGATCATGGCGATGATTGCAGCTTGCGTGCTCCAGCCGGGAACTTATTTCGCGATCAACAGTCCGGCGGGCGTGGTGGGCCAAGCTCCAGAAGTAGCGGCGGCGACCATTACGGCATGGGGATTTCCAGTAACCGCGGCCGAGATGCATTCACTAGCACAGGCGGTGGGTGAGCAGACACTGTTCAACCGCACCGGCGGCGCTCCCGCATTTGCGGTTGGCATGGCACATATTTTTTCCAATAGCCTGGGCGGACAAGCCGTGATGGCGCTCTGGTATCACTTTGCCATTATGTTCGAGGCGCTTTTCATCCTAACCATTCTCGATGCCGGAACCCGGGTGGGCCGATTCATGGTGCAGGACGCACTGGGCCACATATGGAAGCCACTGGGCCGCACTAGTTGGTATCCCTCAATCGTGGCTACTAGCGCGTTGGTAGTCGCCGCCTGGGGATTTTTTCTCTGGCAGGGCGTGAAAGATCCCGTAGGCGGAATTAATTCTCTGTGGCCGCTGTTTGGCATCTCCAATCAATTGCTGGCGACCGTGGCCCTTTGTGTGGCGACTACGATCATCATCAAGATGGGTAAAGTCCGTTACGCCCTCGTCACGTTGCTGCCGCTTGGCTGGTTGGTTTCCGTGACCTTTACCGCGGCCTGGCAAAAGATTTTCGATCCCAGCCCGCGCATCGGTTTCCTGGCACATGCTCGTAACCTCGCGTCTTCTCCGACACAAGAAGCCTCTCGGCTAATCTTTAATGATCGGCTCGATGCCATCGTAACTGGCTTCTTACTGGTCATGGTGGTGCTGATACTGCTGGAATCGGTTTTGGAGTGCGTAAAAGTACTCTCTGGCCGCAAACAGGCCGGGGTAAAAGAAACTCCATTCGTGGCGAGCCGATTCGCCACCGAGGAGCAGGGATGATGCGTCTGCGAGAGATGGTGAATGTTGTACTGGCGATGCTAAAGCCTATGCAGAATTTGTGCAGGAGAATGAACTTTTACGAGCGCGACGGCCGAGATGCTGTTGAAGAAGAAGAGGTCAGCATTCAGCATTCAGCCAATCGGGCTGGTGGCAACACCTTATGCTGGACGTCATCATCTCAAACTTAAGATAGACTCTCACTTATGCGGGTCCTGGGCATTGACTGCGGAACCGAGTACACCGGCTACGGTGTGGTCGAGCTTGGTCATCACGGCGTGCTGATTTGTTTGACTTGTGGCGCGATCAAGCTTTCTACCCGCGACGCCATGGCCTCGCGTTTAGCCACCATTTTCGAGGGGTTGAGCGGAATCATTACTCAGCAACGACCGGATAACGTGGCCATTGAAGATGTTTTTTACGCATTGAATGTGAAATCGGCACTCAAGCTCGGTCAGGTGCGCGGCGTGGCGATGCTGGCTGCGTCCAAAGCTGGACTGAGTGTGTCGGAGTATTCGCCTCTTTCCATCAAGTCCGCGGTTGTGGGATACGGCAGAGCGGAGAAGCAGCAGGTACAGCACATGGTTACGCGACTGCTGAATTTGACCGAAACCCCGGAACCCGCGGACGCGGCCGACGCTCTCGCCATTGCCATCTGTCATCTGCATACCTCGGC
Source organism: Acidobacteriales bacterium 13_1_40CM_3_55_5 (assembly GCA_001918935.1). Classification (GTDB taxonomy): domain Bacteria; phylum Acidobacteriota; class Terriglobia; order Terriglobales; family Acidobacteriaceae; genus 40CM-3-55-5. The sequence continues at coordinate 3,572 of MNGW01000026.1, forward strand.
AACACTGGAACGGCAGCGAGCCGTGGCGCGCTGAATGGCGCCGCTCAGAGCACCCGCAATTCATTTTTGGCATAATTTCTACTTAATGAATTGCGACCAATTTCGACAATCACGGAAGCTCTCGCGGTTTCAAACAGTAGTATTGTTCTGTCTGGTCTTGTCCTTCCATTCTTCTTTGAGGGCTGAGCAGCAGCCTCGAATCACCTTCGACTTTGCTTTTCCGGGATCGGAACCAGATCATTACGCAATTTCGATTTTCGCCGATGGGCACGCCACCTACGACAGCCACGTTAATACAAGCCAAGGATCGGAAGAAGATGACTTTCATTTCGACTTTACGATTTCCCCGTCCGATCGCACTCGCATTTTCGATTTGGCAAAAAGAGCCCATTACTTTGAAGGAGAGGTCGATTCGAAGAAGCGCGGGATGGCTTCGACCGGCGTCAAGACCTTGAAGTACACTGACACTGAGAAAAACACGCAGGCGACCTACAATTATTCGCGAATTCCAGCTGTACAAGAGCTAACCGATTTTCTGCAGAGACTTTCGACAACTCTGGAATTTGGGCGGCGGTTGGAGTATGACCACCACTATCAGAAGCTGGCACTGGATGAGGAGCTGAAGAGAATGGAAGAGATGTCCAAGCAGAATGGCCTGGAAGGGTTGTCGGCCGTCTCGCCCATCCTGGAGAAGATTGCAGGGGACGCCTCCGTCGTCAACCCGGGGCGAGTGCGAGCCCAGCGACTGCTCGCAGCAGGACGTAAGGAATCTCCTTAAGTGATTGAATAGAAAACAGAAGCTGCGGGAGTTCTTGCCGACGGTCGCAGGCTCTCGAAAGAACAGTTCGGAGTGATTGGTTCCCGGCTCTCAGCCTCTTTGACTATTTGTTGACAACCCACCATCCGGTGGAGTGTTCTAATTAATAAAGGGCAGCTCTCGGGAGGCGTCACATGTCCATTCGAAAACCCTGGATGCATTTATTCGTGCTGGTAGCGCTGGCAGTTCCATCTTTCGCGGACTCGCAAGTTCGCATTGTCCGCCTGAGCGACGTGGAAGGCAACGTTCAAATTGATCGCAATACGGGTCAAGGGTACGAAAAAGCGTTTCTAAATCTGCCGATTACCCAGGGAGTCAAGCTTCGCGCCAATGGGGAAGGGCGCGCGGAGATTGAATTTGAAAATGGCAGCACGCTTCGCATCATTCCCGGAACAGTCATCGAATTTCCCGAACTATCCATGCGGGATTCCGGCACGAAAGTCACGACGGTGAAACTGCAGGAAGGCACTGCTTATCTGAACTTCAACGGCGCCAAGAGCGATGAGTTCACCCTGAACTTCGGACGCGAGAAAATGGTGCTCACGCGCTCGGTTCACTTGCGTGTGGCAATGGGTGATACAGACGCTACACTGGCAGTTTTCAAGGGCGACGTAGAAGTCACAGGCCCATCCGGTTCGGTGCAGATGGGCAAAAAGCAAACGGCAACTTTCGACTTGGCGGATCAGGACCGCTACACTCTGGCCAAGAATCTGGAAAAAGATCCATACGATGACTGGGATAAACACCAGGAGGAATACCACCAGCGCTATCTAACCAGTTCCTATAGAAACTACTCGCCTTATGCCTACGGCATGAGCGATCTGAACTACTACGGAAATTATTTCAATGCGCCGGGTTACGGCACGCTGTGGCAGCCATACTTTACCGGTGCGGGATGGGATCCGTTCATGAACGGTTCCTGGGCTTGGTATCCGGGTTTTGGTTATACCTGGGTGTCTTCGTATCCCTGGGGATGGACGCCTTACCGCTATGGTTCCTGGGTAAACGTTCCGGGTTACGGATGGGCATGGCAACCCGGCGGTTCAAGTCTGGGATGGAATACGGTTCCGAGAGTTATCAATCCTCCGCGGCAGTTCACGCCGCCACAGCCACCAGCAACATCGGCACACAACACGATCGTGGTGCAACGCGGACCCTCTGTGACCCCGCCAGGATTTGGTAACAAGGTCGTAATCCGTGGCGACTCCGCTGGTCTGGGCATTGCGCGGGGCAGCGTCCGCGATTTGGGCAAAGTGTCGCAACAGGTGAGGCAGGAAGGGTCTGTCACTACGAAGGTCCACAGCGAGCCTATTCGAACGTCTCCCGTGATGTCGGCTTCACCGGCACAGCGGGGAGCAAGTGCGTCAGGGTCGTCGGCATCGCGAACGACATCGCCGGGATCTCGGGTTAGTTCGCCGCGGATGAGCAGTCCAGCGCCTCGATCCGCACCGCCTTCGCGTTCTACTCCGAGTCCGCATACGTCGCCTCCGCATCAGTAACGGAGACGTTGATATTCGGAGTTTTGGCGTTCGCCACCAAAAACAAAAGGAAGGATCTAAATCGATCCTTCCATGAACATTCCTATTCGGTCAGTTTCAGGCAGCCCGCTTAGGTCTCTTCTGGTGTGTCTTTTGTTTTTCCTCCGCTTGCCCGGATCCTTCGTCAGCCTCTACATTGATCTGCTTCGCCAGTTCGGTAAGCTTCTCGTCCGTTTCCTTTTCTTCTTCGAGGGTTTCCGCAAGTAACGAAGCATGCTCAGATTCGCCCAACTCTTCCGCAAACGCGCGCACTGTCCCATATGCAGCAATCTCATAATGCTCCACACGTTGAGCAGCACCTATTAATGCGGCATCCAGCAGAGCACCTTCAAAGTCTTCTTCCATTATTTCCGAGCCTTCCTCTATCAAACCTTCCATACCTTTGCACTTCTTTCCCTTGGGACTTTCATCAAGCATTTCGAAAATTTGCTCCAGACGTTGTACGTGGCTCTTGGTCTGTTCAAGATGCTCCTCAAACCCAGCTCTCAGCTCCTCCGAAGAAGCAGCTTTGGCCGTCTTGGGTAGAGCCTTCACAAGTTGATTTTCTGCGTTGTAGAGATCCTTCAGTTCGTCGACATAAAGCTCTTTCAATCCTTCGTTTGGCACGTCTTCTCCTAAAAAGTGATGTACTCGGCCTTTTGATGCGGTCGCAGCTATTCGTGATCAAGATTGAGGATGCGCTCACGGATTGTCCGATAACGAATTGTGAATTTCTTTTCGGAATCGCTATCCACGCCAGTATCTGAGCTGCTGCAATGCGAGGTTGGCTGCGGAACATATCAAAACGGATGTTCCGCCAGAGTGAGCGGCTGCGTTAGGCTCATAGCCGAGTAGCACAACCGAACTCAGCTCGATTTCCGCTTCGGTAGGCTTGAACCCTGAACACCTTCTACCCAGTTCAGCAATTCATCTCCCGTCATGAAGTTCAAAATACGATCGCGTTTCATACCGCCCAGGAGAGCTGCGGCAAGCCCAAGCTCTAGAAATGAAAGCTGACTAAAACGCGATTTCGGATGCTCGCTCGAAATTCGGTACACTGATAGTGGTTGGGCTTCGTGAAAGAACGGGTTACGTCGCGATTGGCCCCGTAGCTCAGATGGATAGAGCAGCGGTTTCCTAAACCGAAGGTCGGGTGTTCGAATCACCCCGGGGCTACCATTTTCAAGATTGCCGCGCGGCGGGGCTCACAGTTAAGACCCTTCATGCGCCGGACCTCCGCGATATCTAAAAACGCCAAACGGCAAAGTTGCGGCATCTCCCTTTCGATGCCGGACTTTGCCGCCGGTGACGAAGAAAGCAAATAGCCGGTTTGCTGATCCAATTACACCGCTGCCATCTTTGTTGCTGCCTGACTATGCACCACTCTAGCTCAAGCTTCCTGTAGTCGCATTGAATGGATTGCCACTCGTCGGTGACTTCGAGACAATGAAGTCCTGCCCTTTCACTTTTTCGAGGATTCGATGCAATGCGTTCAGGATCTTCTTAGCCCCGAGAGCGCCAAAGAACATCACTTTGACTTCTGTCGCCATGAAGAAGAAGTTCCATCCCGCGGCATGAATCTTGCGATCCAGGACGATACCATCTAGCGCCTTGAGCAGCTTCCAGTTCCCCGAGCAAGGCTCGCTCTCCAGCCCAGGTAATTGCGTCATCAGGGGCCACTGCCTCATTAAAATTGATCCGACTTGGATGCTTGGTGGCATAACTCTCAAGACAAAACCGGTGGCGAGATTAAGCTCGCGCCGCCGCCGTTAGAAGACCAGCAACAATGAAAGCAATAACAACGCAGCGCTTCCCAGGAGCACGAGTTCGCTGACCAAATCGGGTTTCAGTAGATCTGCCCGGAGCATTTTCGCTTCTCCCGCGCATCCTCGGCGGCAAGCTTAGCCTCAAGGATGGAGCCAGCTCGTCTGGTTTGGCGACTGAACCGCCACCCTTGAGCCATCAATAGATTCGCTCATTTGCTCTTGAAATACTGTGCAGAATGGCTCACTTCGGACCTCTATCGAAAATAAAGTCAGCAGGAGGCCCTAGCCGAGATGGTGGGCGCCACCTGTTCGCGAGTGACCTTCTTCATGAACCGGTTCAGGAAATTGGGCTTCATTCGCTACGATGGCGCTCTGCAGGTTCACAGCGCCCTGCTCAATGTAGTTTTGCACCGCTGGGTGCGCCTCCACGAAACCGCTCCTTGCATCGCCCGCGTTGATCGCACCCGCTGGCCCCCATTCCATGGGCGGCAAGTATCGAGCACGTAGGCGCTCGGTGGCCTGGTTTTGCCTATGTCCGCACTCCAGACAAATGGCTCCTACTTGCCTCATCGGACTTTCTTTCGATATTTCATTCTCACGGACGCCGAGGGAGGCTGAAACCACTGGCCCTCGACATTTGTTACACGAATAAGCGCAGAGGTGAAGGTATTGTCTTTTCATTGAATCCTCAACAGTCCTGGGCAGAGCATTCGGAAGGGAACCGTCCAATTCTGGGTCGTAGTGCTGCTCTATGTTGGTTTGAACGACTTGCCGCACTCCAGGCAACATGTCTTGCGGCGTGACGTTATTAATCCGCAGAATGGGCACATGCGTTGTGATCCGAAATCTCCGCGGTTCATGCCCAACGACTTCCTCAATGACTCAATAATCGAAGCCACCACTCTTTGAACCCGAGCAACAAATTGATTCACAACTGAGGCCATGGATGAATTCCGTCTTCCCTGAACGGATGTTGATCATGGTTCACAATGACAGGTTCAGGCAAATGTTTCTGTGCAGAATTGCTCTTAATTACAGAATGGAAGTCAATTTGGAACTGTGGATGCACTCTCTCCCAAAATGGAAGCAGCGATCAATAGTGAGCAATTCAGACCAGCTATTTTCGCCAGCCTGGGCCATCATGATGCAGAGACGAGCACCTCTTCTCGCTCTTTCAGATTCACTGAACTAAGTCAGTCCCATCTGAGGTTCTGTCCTCTTAGTTCCGCAGCCCGTAAAGGAATAATTCATGAACAAAACAATGTCAGTGTTGTTGATGAGCTTCATAGGCCTGGTTGGAACATTCGCCTGGGCAGGTTCGGCTCGAGAAGACACGGTGGACCGGCTGCAAAAGTCCGTGGATGTTCTGCACGCCATCATGTCAACGCCAGACAAAGGTATTCCTGAAGAAGTATTGAGCAATGCAAAATGCATTCTGGTCGTGCCGGACCTGATTAAAGGCGGCTTCATTTTTGGGGGCAAGCACGGACGTGGCGTGGCCACCTGCCGTACATCCAGTGGTTGGAGTGCGCCTGCTTTCGTTTCCGTTGGTGGAGGAAGCTGGGGATTGCAGATCGGAGTCGAAGGCGTGGACCTGGTTATGTTGGTCATGAACGAACAAGGCTTCCAGCACTTGCTGTCCAGTAAATTTCAATTGAGCGGCGAAGGATCGGCGGCTGCAGGTCCGGTTGGCCGTCACGCTTCCGCGGGAACGGACTGGAAGATGAACACTCAGATGCTGACCTACTCGCGCTCCAAGGGGCTGTTCGCCGGCATCACACTCGAAGGTGCGGTAGTGCAGCAAGATGACGATTCCACCAAAGCCATTTACGGCAAGAACGTAAAGTTCCGCAACATTCTTTCGGGCAGAGTATCGACCCCGCAAAGTGCGGAAGCGTTCATGAAAGCTGTTTCAGACGCGGGCCACCAGGCACGAATTGCTGAAGTAAAAGACGACAAGAACTAATTGCATGACAGAAACCTGCGAGACCGGATTATCCTTGTCCAGGATCTAAAACCGGTCTCGCCTTATCTGCAAGGCTTGCTTCGCAAAGCCGATCAGCCTCCATGCTTCTCCCGGAAGGCTTGGAGACATCGGCGGGCGGTTTCGAGTTCAGAAAACCTGCTGCCTTCCTGTTCCACGAGATAGTATTCCACTCCACCGGCACCTTCTGCGGCTGCAAAGATGTTTTTCCAATCCGCTGCTCCTTCACCGAACAAAACCGTGTAACCCTTGCCAGCATCAGGCGACCAGTCTTTACAATGAATGGATCGAATTCTTCCCGGGCTCGACCGAATCCATGCCGCGGGATCCGAGCCCGCCTCCAGACAGGTGCCTACATCCAATTGCAGCATGACGGATGGCTTCGTCTGTTTTGCCAATATTTCAATCGGACGCTGACCTTCGATGGGTGTGAACTCGAGCTGATGGTTGTGATAACCGGCTTTCAATCCAGCTGGTTCCAGCTTTTCCGCGGCACTGTTTAGCGTATCTGCGACCGACCGCCATTCCGTCAAACTGGTTTTCTGACCGGCAGATGCGAGCACCACATACTTACTTCCAAGAATTAGATTCATGTCGCGGGCTCGGTCAATGCTTTGCGGCCTCAAATAACTTTCGTCGTTGTGGGTGGAAAAGCAACGCATGCCGAGATCGTCTAAAAGTTTCCTGATCTGCTTGGTCTGAGGCTCCGTCCAATCGAAATACGGCGCATAAAATTCCACGCCTTCGTATCCCATCTGAGCGACAGCTCGAAGAGCGGCTTCGGGGTCTTTCTTTAATTTCTCGCGAACGGAATACAACTCAAGGCCAACCGGGATAGATGTTGATGCCCTGGTAGTGAAGGCCCAGGTAAGCATCGCTGACAAAGCCAGGAAAGAGCGCCGGGAAAGCGGTGTAGAAGGCATGGGAAAATCCTACTTTAGAATGAAAGAAATTTCAGTGGATTTATGAACCGCTGGCCCGGTTCTTTCGTTTGGCCGGCGCCCAGTTCGCTTCACTCATCTCACTCGTCGAATGGCTAGAGACGCGCGTTACGACTTCAGGACGATGGAACGGAAGATCTCGTCGTAGCGGGGCACGATTCGGTGTCACAGCCGACCCAGACGATCTAATTTCCCTGACGAAGGCTCGAAAGCAACACAACAGGAAAGCCGTGCTTACTACCGTAACCACAGCGAAAGCATAGGCCACGATGTTGCCTGTTGCCATGCCTTCATTACATCACTGGTCAAATAAGGAAGCTGTAAAGCGTGCGTTGTATTTTCATAAGAGAGACAGATGGCCTCCTTTTACGACTTCTTAACGGACTCTTTACTCCCCCCTTACGCTTTTCGTATTCAAATTGGTGGTTCACTCTGTTACCAACTGCGGTTAGCTCGCATCATCACAATTTGAAAGGTGACTTAAGGTGAAAACAAGAAAACGTCGGTCTAAAACTCTAATAGCTATGCGAATCGTAGTGGCAGCGATAGCGACTGCCCTGTGTGTCTTCCCCCTCTGCGCACAGGAAACGACCAATCAGTCAAACGCCGCCAGTGCGGATGAAGTACGCGAGCTCCGCCAGTTGGTCCAGGAACTCAAGGAAAAAGTCGAACGCCTGGAAAAAAACGCGACCCCACAACCAATTCCGCAAAGCACCTCCGCCAACGAAGTTGGAGCCGACGTTGTTGCAGCTCACAAAGCACTCGTCCCAGAGATGAAAGCAGACGCGCAGCCGCAAGCCGTCACCCAAGAGAAGCCGCAGAAAGCTGAACCGTTCGCCTTCGCGGACTGGACTTGGTTGAACGGCACTCCGCGAACCAAA
>MNGW01000063.1:0-1989 GCA_001918935.1 Acidobacteriales bacterium 13_1_40CM_3_55_5
AAAATCGGACATGAGTTAAAAGTCGAGCGCAAAAAGAGAAAAAATGCGTCAACCGCGATCGTCTTCGTAGAACAACTCTATCCTTTTCCTGAGGCCGAGCTGTCCAAAGAGCTGGAGCGTCATACTGCGGCGCGGGAGATCGTCTGGGTGCAGGAAGAACCGTCCAATATGGGCGCGCTGTCCTTCGTGCTCCCCCGTTTGCGGCGAATCGCCGGCAAGCACCCTGTGCTCTCAGTGAAGCGCTCGGCCAGCGCCAGCCCCGCGACCGGTTCCCCCAAAGCGCATGAAGTAGAACAAAAAACGCTGCTCACCCTGGCATTCACGACTAAGGAACAATAGGTCGGTGTGGCGCGGGCGCGCCCTCGCCCGCGTGTGTGATGAGGCACAACTCATCTTAGAAAGCCAAGCCCCTTGCACTAAGTGCTAGAGTACCTTTCTCCGCCGGAATGCCGCGCCCTTCTCAAACTTCGCATCTTCGTATCGCCATCGATACTGGCGGTACGTTCACCGACTGTGTTTGGATCGAACGCGGACGAGTCCGGATGTTGAAAGTCTTCTCCACCCCCGCCGACCCCTCGCAAGCCATTGTCGAGGTTCTGAAAAAAGTTGGCTTTCCAAGTTCGCTAATCCTGCTGCACGGCACCACCGTAGGCACGAACACATTGTTGCAGCGCAAGGGCGCTCGAGTGGCGTTATTGGCTACTGCCGGATTCGAAGATGCCATCGAGATCGGACGTCAAGCCCGACCCAGACTTTACGACTTATTTTTCGATCGCGTACAGCCGCTTGTGCGTAGAGATCTGCGCTTCGGCGTACATGAACGCACCAGCAGCGACGGCGAAATCCTTGAGGCCCCCTCACGCGACGAGCTCGCTTCACTAGCCAATCAACTTCGAAAAAAATCTGTGCAGGCGGTTGCGGTCTCGTTACTCTTTTCCTTCGCCAATTCGAAGAATGAAATTGCGATCATAACCGCACTGGAAGCGTTGGCCGTCCCACTCTCTGTCTCCCACCAGATCCTCCCTGAGTTCCGCGAATACGAGCGCACCAGCACGGTAGTGGTAAATGCTTATCTACAGCCAGTCATGCAGCACTACCTTGAGAATCTTGATCAGCGTGTGCGGCCGCTCGGCGCCGGGGCAAAAGTCTTCGTCATGCAATCCAGCGGCGGGATTACTACCCTCAGCGCCGCAGCCCGAGAACCGGTGCGCACCATTCTTTCCGGGCCTGCGGGGGGAGTGGTGGGTGCCGCCGCGGTAGCTCGCCGCAGCGGGTACAAACGAATCATTTCCTTCGACATGGGCGGCACCTCCACTGATGTCGCTCTCGTAGACGGTGAGGCCCGCGCCAGCAGTCAGTCCGAGATTGCCGGTCTATCCGTCGGTGTCCCAATGCTCGACATTCACAGCGTCGGCGCTGGCGGAGGCTCCATCACCCGCTTCGACTCTGCTGGCGCCCTGCGGGTCGGGCCAGAGTCCGCGGGCGCTGATCCAGGTCCTATTTGTTATGGCCGGGGCAGCGAGCCCACGGTCACCGACGCTAACCTGCTTCTCGGACGCCTCCAGCCGCACCGATTTCTCGGCGGCGAGTTCACGCTCAACCTCGAGCGCACGCAAGGTCTCATCGCCGACTGGTTGAAGAAAAATGCCTCCTCATTCACAGTTCAGGAGTTTGCCGCAGGCGTGATTCGAGTAGTAAATGCCACCATGGAAAAAGCAATCCGGGCGGTGTCCGTCGAGCGCGGTTTCGACCCTCGTGAATTTACCCTCGTCTGCTTCGGCGGGGCTGGCGGTTTGCACGCTTGCGAGTTGGCTAAATCGCTAAGTGTCCCGCGCGTGATCGTGCCCCCACTCCCAGGTGCGCTTTCGGCTTTTGGAATTTTGGTCAGCGACGTAGTCAACGATTATTCGCGGACGGTCCTGTGGTCTATTTCCGGAAAGCTGCCCTTCGACAAGCTTAAGCGCGAGTTCATCGTCTTACACCGCAATG
>MNGW01000063.1:2027-9929 GCA_001918935.1 Acidobacteriales bacterium 13_1_40CM_3_55_5
ATTCGCGCGGCCTTGTGGATGACTTCCGCCGTGAACATCAGCGTCCCTATGGTTACAGCTATCCCGATCGCGGTGTTGAATTGGTGACACTGCGTTTAAGAGCGAAGGTGAAGTCTGAGTCCTCAAGTCGCGTACGGATTGAGCAATCCTCGTTCCGGTCCGCAAAGAGTCGGCGGATTGAAACTGCATCGGTCTACTTTCATAGCGCAAGACTGAAGACCGCCGTCCATGCTCGTGAAGAATTGCAATCGGGCAAAAAGTATTACGGACCAGCAGTCATTACCGAGTACAGTGCGACCACAGTAGTCCCCCCGGGCCTGCCTTTCTTTTTAGACAAGGCAGGGAGCCTGGTGATCCAGATAAAATAACTGACTTTGGAAGGCGTCCAGAGCGCCCGAAACTTTCCGATTTGTCCTTAAGACCCGCACCCTATTTACGCAGAAATCCACAATTCACGAGCTTTTAACCAAACCGGGACGCAAACGCCTTATCCTTCCGGCATGACCATGACCAAAAAGTGGCGGCGTAACCAAAAGATAGCGCCGCGCTTAAGTCCGCGGAGGAGTCGCCGTATGAGTACCGTCGCGAAAAGTTCTCCACCAGAGCGGTCCTATTCTCACCTTGTCAACCGCACCATTGAGGCCTTCCATGTGGCCCAGAACGCTGCTGCAACCGCCGCCGAGGGCATCGCGACTGCTTCTTCGCCGCTGCTCAATACTCTCCGCGAGCGTGAAAGAGAACTGGACTGCCTCGACAGAGAAATTGACGCCGGCGTTACCCTGATGATCGCCCATGTTACCGAGTCCGAAGCGCGCGAGTTGCTGGCCTGCATGAAGTTCATGATCAGCCTGGAGCGCATCGGGGACCTTCTGCTCAGCTTTGCCAGCAGTGCCCAGGCAGCCGGCGGACGTCTCGATCCGCAGGACACTCGTGATCTCACCCGGATGGCGACGGTACTGGAGAAAATGCTTGCCGATGCTGGGACCGCTTTTTCAACCCGGGACCTCAAGAAAGCTGTGGACGTTCTACGCGCCGACGCCGAAGTAGATCGCCTGCGCAACCTGATCTTTCTCAGGCACATTGAGAATCCGGAAAATGTCACGCGCCATGCCAGCCTGGAAGTCATATTCATGACTCAATCTTTGGAACGAGCTGGCGACCACGCCAAGAACTTGGCCGAAGAAGTCTGCCATTTCGTGAGCGGGCACACCGTCCGCCATGTCCTGATGACCTATGACAAGCCGATAGAACAGATGTTCCTGGATTGGTTGCGTGATCGCGAGCCGCAGCACTAGTGGAGTGAATCTAACGCTTGGTTCCCCCGCGGCAGGCTCGATCCGGCCCAGGCTTCGCGTACCTGCGAATCCGACTCAAACCCAAAGCCGGGTCGACTAGCCCTCAGTCTCGGCCCTCATCCGAGGCGTGCGACTGACGAATAGAACGATGATCGACAATCGATATGGCTAAAGCCAGAAACGTAACCAAGCAATCGCTCGAAGAAGAAGTTCGGTCGGCGCTCCGGTGGCTGAAAAGCCATAGCACCAAGTCCACTCTGGAGGGCATGGCGCGCTATGCCATTCCTTCCGACAAGGCATTCGGCGTTGCGTACAAGGATATGAAGGTGTTGGGCAGGCTCCTGGGGCGAGATCATGAACTCGCCGCCACCCTCTGGGACACCGGCGTGTACGAGGCGCGCATGGTGGCCTCGTTCGTCGCTGATCCGTCACAGGTAACGCCGGCGCAGATGGACCGCTGGTGTAAGGACTTCGACAACTGAGCCATCTGCGACACCATGTGTTTTAACCTGTTCGACCGCACGCCCCACGCCTGGGCCAAAGTCACGCAGTGGAGCAGTAGCAAAGACGAGTTCGTCAAGCGCACGGCGTTTGCGCTGCTTTGGAGTCTCAGCGTGCATGACAAGCGCGCAGGCAACGAACCGTTCGTCCAGGGCCTGGTTCTCGTCGAGCGCGCCGACGACGACGAACGAAACTTCGTCAAGAAGGCCGTGAACATGGCCCTGCGCGCAATCGGCAAACGTAATCGCGCTCTCAATACCGCCGCAGTATCGGTCGCCCGTCGCCTCGCGGGCTCACGCAACGCCACGGCGCGTTGGGTAGGGAAAGATGCGCTAAGGGAGCTCACGAGTCCAGCGGTGATCCGGCGGCTCGCGCGGCGACTTGGTGTTTAGACAGGGCGAATTCAGCAGACCGCAACCGTCGGCCGCTCAGAAGAAACCATTAAGCGACCGCTGACCCTTTCTGCGATGTGCTGTCCGTCACAGACAGCGCCTCCCACGCCGTGACAACCTAGCGCAACTCCTTCTTGATGGGAGACTGTGCACTCATGTTTTCGGGATTCCTCACCCACGCCATCATCCGCTTACTAGATGCTCTTACCCCACAGGTTCTTGCTGCGGCAAGCGGCCCCGAGCATCAACGCACCGGCAGACGTGGCGAGGAAGATGCCTACTTTTATTTGCGAAGACTTGGATATGTGATGGTGGCTCGTAATTATCGTTCGCATCGCCGTCACGGAGAGATCGACCTCATCGGCTGGCGTAAAAATATCCTATGCTTTATCGAAGTGAAGACCCGCACCACGCACGACGTCAAACCTGCTGAAGCTGCGGTTGGCCCGGAAAAGCAAAGAGATCTCCTCTACGTGGCTCGAGAACATCTCCGCCGTCTACCACCTTCGTGCCAGTGGCGTTTTGATGTACTGACCGTGTACTATGATCGTCATTCCCGCCAGCCACAGGTCGAGTTGTTCCAGAATGCCTTCCAGGTATCGTAAAATAACGATTTAGCATAACGTCTGTTGAAAGGAATTAGTGCTTGCCCGAACTTAGAAAAGATCCAATTGTAGGCCGGTGGGTAATCATTTCGACCGACCGCGCCAAGCGCCCGACCGACTTCGTGCGCGAGGGAGTCAAACTGAAGGGCGGCTTTTGCCCTTTCTGCTACGGAAACGAGAACAAGACTCCGCCTGAAATTCAGGCTTATCGCCCTAATCCGAATGGCGGACCTCCGCCGCAACGCGACACTCCTGGCTGGACAGTGCGCGTAGTTCCCAATAAATTTCCCGCACTTGGCATCGAGGGGAATTTAAGCCGCCAAGCCGAAGGCATGTTCGACAAAATGAACGGTATCGGCGCTCACGAGGTCATCGTTGAGACTCCGGATCACAATGCCAGCTTGGCGACACTACCTCCCAAGCGCATTGAAGATGTGCTCTGGACTTTCCGCGATCGCATCCTCGACCTAAAGAAAGACCGGCGCTTCAAGTACATCCTGATTTTCAAAAACCACGGAGAAGCCGCCGGAGCCTCGCTCGAGCATGCGCACTCGCAGCTCATTGCGTTACCCATTCTTCCTATCTACGTGGTGGAGGAACTGGAAGGCGCCAAGCAGTATTACATCTACAAGGAGCGCTGCGTTTTCTGCGACATCATTCGTCAGGAGACCGAAACTGGTACACGTGTGGTGGCCGAGAACGAAGACTTTCTCACCATCGCGCCCTACGCTCCGCGATTCCCCTTCGAGACCTGGATCCTGCCGAGGCGCCATGAATCGGCCTTTGAAAACTCTTCCTCGCACATGTTTGAGAACCTGGCCAAGGCGTTGAAGGCTTTGCTTACCAAGGCCGATCGAGTGCTCGACAATCCACCCTACAACCTGGTCATACATACCTCGCCAGTGCAAGATCCGACCAACGATCACTATCACTGGCACATTGAGTTCATGCCCAAGTTGACCAAGACGGCAGGATTTGAGTGGGGCACCGGTTTCTACATCAATCCGACGCCTCCCGAAGAAGCTGCTCGTTTCCTGCGTGAGGCCAGCGTAGAAGAGCCAGTGCCGGCTGCGGTCGGATAGCACTTGGCTCTTGCTGGGACCTCACTGACCTTCACTTCGTCGTCACCGGGACTCTTACGCGCAGACCGCGCCCGTGTTATGTTCAGTTTCCCTGCAAATGATTCGTTCTTATAAAGGCATTTCGCCCACTATTCCCGCGTCTTGCTATGTGGACGAGTCGGCGCAGCTCATTGGGGACGTGGTTCTCGGTGAAAACGCCAGCGTGTGGATGAACGCGGTTCTGCGCGGCGATGTGCATTCGATCCGCGTAGGCGCACATTCCAACGTGCAGGATTGCAGCGTGCTACACGGGATGAAGGAAAAGTATGGTGTGTTCGTAGGTGAGTACGTGACCGTTGGGCATTCGGTCACGCTGCATGGATGCATCGTGGAAGACCGATGTCTCATCGGTATGGGAGCGATTATTTTGAATGGAGCTCGCATCGGAGCGGGTTCGATCATTGCGGCAGGAACACTGATTCCGGAGCAAACGGTAGTTGAGCCGGGATCGCTGTGGATGGGATCTCCGGGGAAGTTTCGTCGCAAATTGGGGGATAAGGATCGGGAAAGCATCCAGCGCTACGCCAACAACTATTTGGGATACAAAGAATCGTATTTGCGGGAGAGGAAATAGCAGTCAGAACATAGCATTCAGCAGTCAGCAGTCAGCCAATGGAAAGTAGTGCAGTTCGCTGGGAGACCACGCCGACGCTTCCTGGGCTGAGTGCTGACTGCTCCTGGCCAAGACATAATGATCAAAGCTATCCGAGGCACGCGCGATCTGCTTCCGCCGGATACGGCGTTGTGGAATTTTGTGGAGGCGGCCGCGCGTGATGTCTTCCACGCATACAATTTTCAGGAGATCCGCACTCCCATCTTCGAGGAAACGCAGTTGTTTGCCCGGTCCGTGGGCGAAGAGACCGACATCGTTTCGAAGGAGATGTACACATGGGAGGACCGCGGGCGTGGGCAAAGCGAGAAAGGGCAGTCGCTCACTCTGCGGCCGGAAAATACCGCGGGAGTGGTGCGGGCCTACGTTGAGCACAAACTTTGGGATCGCGGACTTAACAAGCTCTACTACATTGGGCCACAGTTCCGGCGCGAGCGTCCCCAAAAAGGGCGGTACCGGCAGTTTTATCAGATTGGCGCGGAGACTATCGGCCCATCGAGCGCCGGCAGCGAGTCTCCGGCACGCGATGCGGAGATGCTGGAAATGCTGGCGACGTTTCTCAACCGGCTTGGCATCAATGATTGGACTTTAGAGTTGAACTCGGTCGGATGTCCCAATGATCGCGCGGTTTACAACGAAGCCTTGCGAAAGGCGCTGGAGCCGGTAGTGGACAAAATGTGTGGCGACTGCCAGCGTCGGGCGGTCACCAATCCTGTGCGCGTGTTTGATTGCAAAGTCCCCGAGGACCAGCCCATCATTGAGAAGCTGCCCCGCATCAGCCAGTTTCTCGATGAAGGTTGCCGCAAGCATTTTCAGGAAGTGCAGGAAATCCTGAAGGCAGTGGAAGTGCCCTTCACGCTGAATGAGCGTCTTGTCCGCGGCCTGGACTATTACACCCGAACTGCATTCGAATTCACTCACGGAGCGCTGGGCGCGCAGAACGCTATTCTCGGCGGCGGCCGTTATGACGGGCTTTCTGAGGCCTTGGGAGGGCCCAGTGCACCCGGGATCGGATTCGCCATCGGCGAGGATCGCCTGGTGCTCGCGCTGAAGGAATCGGCGGAAGCGGTGGCGCGAAAGCCTGATGTTTATATCGCCCCTTTTGGTCCGGGAATGGATCGGGAGGCTGCGAAAATCGCGCACGAGCTGCGGCGTCATGATGTGGTAGCGGAATTGGGCGACGAGAGCTTTCGTCTGAAGAAGTCGCTGGAGACCGCCAGTAAGATGAACGCGCGATTTGCTTTGATTGTGGCCGAGAACGAAGTGAAGGCGGGCGCGTTCGCACTTAAGAATATGGACACCGGAGAGCAGGTTTCCGTCCCGCGCGCAGAACTGGCGCGCAAAATTCAATCTAGCAGGTAGGAGTTTGAATGAACCGTTGCTTCGCTGTCGTCCTGTGTTCAGCCGCCATCTGGCCGGCGCCCGCGCAACAAAATACGGGCGCCAGCAGCGCACCATCATCCGCGGAGACTTTGCCGCTGACGAACCGTAAGAATTTGACTCCACTGGAGCAGACTCTTATCGCCAACACCAAAGCAGTACCGGCCGCGTGGAAAAAGAAGGATGCCGAGTTCTTCAAAGCCACCCTCACCGACGATTTCCTTGAAGTCGCGATCGATGGCAAGGTCTACGGCAAAAACGATGTGCTGGAAGGCGTGCATATGGCGGATGTTCAGGAGTACAGTCCCTACGACGTCCATGTATTGCCGATAAACGATTCCGCGGCGATCGTGACCTACGATTGCATCGTGCGTATGAGGTTAGGTGAAGACCCAGTGCCTCGCTATCAACACATCACCGACATTTGGGTAAAGCAGGGCGAGCAGTGGCGTCTCAAGTTTCAGCAGGCCACCGCGGCGCAATAGGCCGCTGATCGCACGTTGACTTGCATCGGGAGCGGGCCTAGTATTTTTCGAACTTACTGATCATCGTTAACGTTTTTACGGAGGATTCTCAAAAAACATGGAGGATGTGGGCATGAAACGACCATCAATGATCATCGTATTCCTGACTCTGCTGTTTGCTTTCACGGCTGCGGGCAGGGCCCAGATGCAAATGCCGAAGCCGGGCCCCGAACACAAGAAATTGGACTACTTCGTGGGCACATGGGCCACAGACGGAGACATGAAGCCAGGTCCGATGGGCCCCGGCGGCAAGTTTACCGGCACTTCGCACGACGAATGGATGGACGGCGGTTTTTTCATGGTCATACACTCCAACATGAAAATGCCAATGGGTACGGGCACCGGACTTGCCGTGATGGGCTATAACGCCGACCAGAAGAAATACACCTACCATGAGTTCAACAGTATGGGCGAAGCGGAAGCGGCCACAGGTACGGTGGACGGTGACACCTGGGCCTGGACTGACGAAAATATGATGAACGGGAACGTCGTGCACGGGCGTTACACGATGAAAATCCTGTCCCCGACGTCCTATACCTTCAAGTATGAAGTCTCGCAAGACGGCAACTGGATCACCGTGATGGACGGGAAGACCACCAAGACAAAGTGAGGCCTCGGGTCTTGATTCCGTGGGAAAGCGGGGGCGGAGCGGCATCAGTCTGCTCCGCCCAAAACAAGCGTCCGACGTTCCTTCGATTCAGAGTCTAACGGCGCAAGATGCGACCGGCGGGCTCCTGCTCAATTCGTGACCCTCAACCATTTATAATCCCTGATTCGGCTTTGAGCTGTATTTCCCACTGAAAGGAACAACTTGCTCGATTTCTTAGGCGATCTGCGACGAACCCACATGTGCGGCGCGCTGCGCGCTTCGGATGCCGGCAAGAAAGCCGTGCTCATGGGCTGGGTGAATCGCCGCCGCGATCTGGGGAACCTGATCTTTGTCGACGTGCGCGACCGTACGGGAGTTACCCAGGTTGTATGTAACAAGGAGAACAATCCCGCGCTGCACGAAAAAGCCAGCCAACTGCGCAATGAATACGTGATTGCCGTAATTGGCACAGTGAAGCTGCGCGACTCCAATACCATCAACAAAAACATTCCCAGCGGCGAGGTTGAACTGGTGGCGGAAGAGTTGCGCATCCTGAACGAGTCGAAGCAGCCTCAGTTCCTGCCGGGCGACACTGTTCTAGCCAACGAAGAACTACGCCTCAAGTATCGCTACATTGATCTGCGGCGCGACGCCATGCAGCACAACATTGAATTGCGGCACCACGTGGCGATCGCTATCCGCGACTATCTGTCAGCGCAGGGATTCTTCGAGATTGAAACGCCGTTCATGACGCGATCGACACCCGAAGGCGCGCGAGATTACCTCGTCCCTAGCCGCGTGCAGCCGGGAAGTTTCTACGCGTTGCCGCAATCTCCGCAGCTGTTCAAACAGATCCTGATGATCTCGGGATTCGACAAATATTTT
>MNGW01000153.1 GCA_001918935.1 Acidobacteriales bacterium 13_1_40CM_3_55_5
AGGAAGTGAGGGCGTGCGGCGAGTGGGTCAAGTGAGAGCACAGTTTGACTATAGGATGTGCGTGAGATAGTTTTTTGGCTTGCCCCGATACAAGTACGGCGTTCGCTGCGCAAAGCTTCTCAAGGAGTCCCATAATTCATGCGTCTGATTCCGCGGGAGAGCAAGTTTTTCCGCATGTTCGCTGATGTGTCACAGAATCTC
This sequence comes from Acidobacteriales bacterium 13_1_40CM_3_55_5, assembly GCA_001918935.1. Classification (GTDB taxonomy): domain Bacteria; phylum Acidobacteriota; class Terriglobia; order Terriglobales; family Acidobacteriaceae; genus 40CM-3-55-5. Next base: position 202 of record MNGW01000153.1, read on the forward strand.
ACTCAGGGCGCACGTCTGCTGCACGACATTCTCAAGAACCCTGCAAATATGGAGCCGCGACTCGACCAGTTGCAGGAGATCGAGCATCGCGGGGATGAGATGACACATGGCATCATCACCGCACTGAACCAGACGTTTATCACTCCTTTCGATCGCGAAGACATCCACCGGCTGACTTCATCCCTCGATGATGTGTTGGATTTCGTCAACGCCGCCGGGGTGCGTCTCCGGCTGTATAAAATCAAGACCCCGCCCTCAATCGCCGCTGAATTGGCTGCAATGATTGTGGAACAATCCGAGGAACTAGCTCAGGGAGTCTCTCTCCTGGAGAAGAATAAGTTGGTGCTGGAGCATTGTGTAGAGGTCCATCGGCTGGAAAATGAAGCCGATCGCCTGAGCCGCAACGCCATTGCGGACCTTTTCGACAACGAAAAAGATCCCATCCACCTCATAAAGATCAAGGAGTTGTACGAAGTACTCGAAACCGCGACCGACAAGGCAGAGGACGCGGCCAATGTACTGGAGACGGTCGCGTTGAAGAGCAACTGATGATCGCCGATTCCCACGCCACACAGCGCGCGAGGTGCCCGCACCGGTGAATCCAGGACTGCTACTCCTCATCATCACCATCACTACGGCTCTCGTCTTTGATTTCCTGAATGGCTTCCATGATGCGGCCAACAGCATTGCGACGGTGGTTTCCACTCGTGTCCTCACACCGCGAAAAGCCGTGCTGCTGGCCGCATTTTGCAACTTCATTGCTGCGTGGTTCCTGGGAACGGCGGTAGCCAAGACCATCGGCAAAGGCATGATCCATTTGGAGGACGTAACCCAATTCGTGGTGATCGCCGGTCTGGCCGGCGCTATTGTGTGGGACCTGCTGACTTGGTGGTGGGGTCTTCCAACTTCGTCCTCGCATGCTTTGATTGGCGGGTACGCGGGAGCTGCCCTGGCTCGTCACGCATTAAATCACGGAGCGGGTAGCGCCTTTAGCGTGATTATTCCTGCTGGCTGGACCAAGACTTTGATCTTCATCGTGATCGCTCCGATGATCGGATTCATATTAGCTTTTGTCTTCACCATCGCCAGCTACTGGCTGTTGCAGCATAAGAATCCCCGTTCAGTCGACAACTGGTTCCGCCGGCTCCAACTGATTTCCGCCGCGGCTTACAGTATTGGCCACGGTGGGAATGACGCACAAAAGACCATGGGGATTGTGGCGGGCGCACTTTTTACTGCGGGCTACATGACTCCTTACGACATGGCCCACGACTGGGGCAGATTCAAGTGGCCGGTGATTCTTGCGGCTCACGCTGCCATCGCCTTGGGCACTTACTTTGGGGGATGGCGCATCGTCCACACCATGGGCTCCAAGATCACCAAGCTCAAACCGATCGGGGGATTTTGTGCCGAAAGCGCCGGCGCTCTGACTCTATTCGGCACTGCCCTGGCGGGAATTCCCGTGAGCACGACGCACACCATTACCGGAGCGATCGTTGGCGTCGGCGCAGTCCATCGGCTCTCGGCGGTACGCTGGGGCGTCGCGCGCCGGATCGTGTGGGCGTGGATTCTGACCATCCCAGCTTCCGCGGCAGTTGCCGCCTTGGTCTTCTGGATAATCCGGCTGGTCCATCCTGCCGCCTAGCCGTCAAATCGACTGCCCTCATTTTGCTACAATCGTCATTAATGACGTCTCATCTGCAATTCACCGACGTTCCCACCGCCATTGACGAAATCCGCGCCGGACGCATGATTGTGGTCGTGGACGACGAAGACCGCGAGAACGAGGGCGATCTCACGCTGGCCGCCGAGAAAGTTACTCCTGAAGCCATCAACTTCATGGCCAAATACGGTCGAGGTCTGATATGCCTGGCTCTAACCGAAGACCGGCTAGATCATTTGCGCATCGGTCCGATGACTGCCGAGAACACTTCGAATTACGGAACTGCATTCTGTGAAGCCATCGATGCGCGCCAGGGAGTGACTACCGGAATTTCGGCCTACGATCGTGCCCGCACCATCAGCGTCGCTATCGATTCCGCCACTCGCCCCGCGGATTTGGCACGTCCTGGACACGTTTTTCCCTTGCGAGCTCGTAAAGGTGGGGTGCTGGTGCGCGCCGGCCAGACCGAAGCTTCCGTGGACCTGGCACGGCTCGCGGGAATGGTTCCAGCAGGAGTGATCTGCGAAATCATGCGCGATGACGGCACCATGGCGCGGGTTCCTGACTTGATCGACTTTTGCCGGACCCACGGTTTGAAAATGTTGACCGTAGCCGAGTTGATCCGTTACCGCATGCAGCACGAGCGTTACATCCACCGGGTCGGAGAGGCGCTCGTGGCCACGCGACACGGCGAATTTCGGCTGATCGCGTACGAAAGCGAAGTGGATGGCGGCGAATCCCATGTCGCGCTGGTTCGCGGTGACATTGAACACGGCAGCGAACCGGTTTTGGTTCGGATGCACTCGCATTGCCTCATGGGCGACGTTTTCGGCTCGACCGGTTGTGACTGTCACGCGACAATCGAAGGATCCATGCAGGCCATCGCCCGCGAAGGACGGGGAGCTCTTATCTATCTGCATCAGACCTCGAAGGGTTTTTCGGTGGAACGTGGCGGAGATAGAACGTCACTCATATTCCATCGCGACCAGCGGCTGCCCGCGCTTCCGGAAAGCGAACGTAAGACGCAGCGCGAGATCGGCTTAGGAGCGCAAATTCTTTCCGATCTAAACCTCCGACGGATTCGCCTGCTGACTAATCATCCACGGAAGGTCGCGGCGCTGGAAGGATTCGGAATCGAGATTATCGAGCAGGTGGCAATTTCTTTGAGTTCTGCAAAGGTCCAGCAGAGCACTTAAAACGGCTTGCGGATTACGACTTCTGCGTCGTTGATAAAAAACTGGGCTGAACATTGATCGGAACCGCAAATTACTGGCAACAAACCGGCGAGTTGTTTGCGCGTGATCAGGCCTAACGTCCCACAGTCAGGACACGACAGCACCGCCCAGTAGGGATCCTCTTTTTCCCCGACGCGGCCCGCATTCTCCAGCACGAAAACCGTACCCGGATGCATCTGCTCCGGGATCCATTCGCTCAGGATGTTCAGTTCTCCAACCATGTCGCCTCCGGGTAGAGCCAAACTTTCGCGCTTATGAGGCCTTCTTCAATTTGCGCAGTGAACGAGACATCGCAGGAGTGAATGTGCTTCCTTTTTTCCCGCTGCGAATGACTGCTCGAACCTGCCGCACAGTGTCGGTGAGGCAAATAGCCAGCATGGGCTGGCGCGCATTTTTCAGGATGTCGACAATTTGCCGGGCTGAAGTTTCCAGATAAAGAGTGGAACCATCGGTGAGCAGGTGGTACTCCGACGCCCCGCTAACCGTCTCCGCCAGTCGCTTTCCGAACTCTCGCTGCAAGAAGCGCATCACCTTGCGGACCCGCTGCAAGGAGAATCCCCGGCGCAGCAACTCGCATATCACGGCGACTTCCGTCAGCTCTCCCATGGAATACAGACGACGATGTCCCTCGCGTGCCGGCACCACGATGCCCTGCTCGTCCCACCATTGCAGTTGCCGTGGCGTAATGCCGGTTAAGGCGACTACATCGCGAGATGAAAACGCTGTCTTCATTCCAAACCCAAAAATGTTTCAAACACTTAAAGCGCAAAATGTTTTAAACATTTTAGGCATGAGTTGGTGGATGTCAACAAGAGATTTAACCAAACAGGGGTGACTACAGGAGTTCCTGGAAGACTAGGTTCAAGGGACAGCCGCCACCGACAAATTGAACGATTTCCAGCCGGTCGCCTTCCCCGAGGGGCGTCTCCGCCCATTGCTCGCGCGGCACGATGCTTCGGTTGAGTTCGACTGCGACGCGATCCTGCTTCATGCCCAACTGATCCACCAGGCAGGCGAGGGACAGAGGAGACGTGAAATCGCGGAATTCGCCATTGATCTGAAGTTTCATCTCACCTGGATTTTCGCAGCCCCAGGACTGCCATGGCAAATCATCAAGCGAGGAAGGACAGAATCGAGGCAAAACCGGAGGAACTAGCTCTCGACCTTGCGCAGCCGGAACTTTCGCGTCGTCGTTCGGCCAGAATAGCTGGCCTGCACGAGAAGTGAAGAGTCGGGCAAAGATGACTCTTCCATATCGATCTTCATTTCCGCATCGCCGGATGAATCGGTCATTACTTGGGTATAGAAGGGCGCCGCATCATGACGCGCGAAGCGGACTGTCAACCTGGCCCCGGGCGCTCCTGCACCGCCCTCGGTCACCCGCAACCGCACGTTGAGGCTTCGCTCTGCGTGCACCGAATCGGCATTGAGCCAATGCACGTCCAGTTCCTTAATGGCGGCCAGACTTTCTGCCGTGTCCCGTTTATCGAGGGCAGTGTCCAGACGGCCATCACGGATCGAATCGAGGACCAAGCGATGCTGATTCCGAAGAATCTGCTCTTTCTGCTGGTCGGTGAACCCAGCCGTTCCCCGCTCGTCTGCATAAGATGTGGCGCGCTTGCCTACGCAGCGTCCTCTTACAAAGACCTGGGTTTGCAGGAGCAACTCATTTTCGCGTGCTTCGCTTTGCACGTGATAAACAGTGTCGCCATGCTTCACATCGGTATTGAAGCCAAAGATCATGCGATTCTGTTCAACAAAGCAAATCTCGAAGAACCCGTGGGCGCGCTTGGCTTGACACTACCATGAGCGGATTCTAATCTAGAACGTTTAGGCAATCCTTGGCGCGAATTATATATAGCTCCCCTATGCCGGACAATTACTTCGCCCGCTACCTGCCGTTACTGATTCATTTCCTGCTTGCGGGTGCTTTGGCATGCGCTATCGTGCTGCTCTCCTGGTTGATCGGATACCGCCGGCCCACACGAGCCAAGCTCTCACCTTACGAGTGCGGCATGATTCCCGTGGGGGACGCGCGTGAGCGCTTCTCCGTCAAATTCTACCTGGTAGGCATGCTGTTTATTTTATTCGACGTGGAAGCCGTCTTTCTCTATCCCTGGGCGGTCATTCTGCGACAGCTCAAGATGTTCGGCTTTTGGGAGATGCTGGTATATATCAGCATCGTCCTGGTTGGCTTCTTCTATATCTGGAAAAAAGGTGTGCTGGATTGGAGCATGACTTCGCCGCGCAGGGGTGAAGTCTGATGCCTCTGGCCCCCACCATCACTGAACTGGAGCAACTAAAGGGTCACCCTGCCCTCGCCAAGCTGCTGGCATGGAATTCCGAGGCAGTGGAAGGCGCCAAGTTCGACCGCGACGAGTTGACCATCTACATTGAGCGTTCTTCCATCCGCGAGGCCTGCGGCTTGCTCCGCGATGACCGGGATTGTCCTTTCAATTTTCTCGTCGACGTGACCTGCGTTGACTGGTATCCAAAGCAGCCAAGATTTGAGATTGTCTACCACCTGCTTTCCATCACCAGGAAAGAACGGGTGCGCTTGAAAGTCCGGCTTGGCGACAGTCCGGAAGTTGATTCTGTGACTTCCGTCTGGCCGGCAGCTAATTACTTCGAACGAGAGGTGTACGACCTGTTCGGAGTGCGATTCAACGGACATCCATATTTGCGCCGCCTTCTCATGCCGGAAGACTGGGAAGGATATCCTTTGCGCAAAGATTATCCGGTCGAGGGCTACCGCTAGACATGGCCCATCTCAGCTCCATGCCCACGCTCGAGGTTGGTCAGGATCGCACCATGATCCTGAACATGGGGCCGCATCATCCCTCCACGCACGGGGTGTTGCGTTTGATCCTCGAGATTGACGGGGAAACCATTGTCCGCATCATGCCGGACATCGGCTATTTGCACACCGGCATTGAGAAGACGTGTGAAGCGAAGTTCTATCAGCAGGTAGTGCCGCTCACCGATCGCATCGATTACCTGTGCCCTTTGACTAACAATCTCTGTTACGTACTGGCGGTCGAAAAATTGTTAGGGCTGGATATCCCGCCCAAAGCGCAATGGATGCGGGTGATGCTTAACGAATTGACGCGCATCAACTCGCATCTGGTCTGGTTGGGAACGCATGCCCTCGATATCGGGGCAATGTCGGTTTTCCTCTATTGTTTCCGCGAGCGCGAAGATATTTTGCGGCTGTTCGAAATGGTGAGTGGACAGCGCATGATGACTTCCTATTTCCGCATAGGCGGCTTAGCGCTCGAACCGCCGTTGGGATTCTTTGAGCGAGTCCGGGAATTTGCCAATCGCTTCCCCGCAAAAGTCGATGAGTATGAAAATCTGCTGACCGGCAATCCAATCTGGGGAATGCGCACCAAAGGGGTAGCGCGAATTACTGCCGAAGACGCCGTCGCCCTGGGTGCGAGCGGGCCCACACTGCGCGGGAGCGGCGTCGATTTCGATCTGCGACGCGACATGCCCTACTCCGGCTATGAAAACTTTCGATTCAAAGTGCCCGTCTCACAGGATGGCGATGTGTTCGCTCGATATATTTGTCGTGTCCGCGAGATGCGGGAATCAATTGCGATCGTGCAGCAGACGCTCGACGGTATGCCCGAAGGCCGAATTAAGGCGGACGCTCCCAAAGTCATATTGCCCGACCGCGAAAAAATGAAGACCGAGATGGAAGCCCTCATCTATCACTTCAAGATTATTACTGAGGGCTTTGCCGTGCCGGAGGGCGAGGTCTACCAGGCGGTGGAGTCACCGCGAGGTGAAATGGGTTATTACGTGGTCAGCGACGGAACCGCTAAGCCGTACCGCGTCCATATGAGAGCTGCGTGCCTGGCGAATCTGCAACTGCTGCCCGCGATGTGCGGGGGCCGCCTCCTGGCCGACGTAGTTGCTGCGATTGGCTCGATTGATATCGTCCTGGGAGAAATCGACCGATGAGATTCTCTGATCAATTCGAGTCCCGTTTCGCGGAAATGCTTACGCATTATCCGACAAAGCGCTCGGTGCTGGTGCCGACATTGCTCTACGCCCAGGACGAAATCGGCTACCTGGGCGAAGAAGTGATCAAAGAACTTGCCGATCGTCTCGAGCTGACGGAACTCGAAGTCCGCAACGTGATCAGCTACTACTCCATGCTGACCACTCGCCCGCGCGGTAAATACAACGTCCAAGTCTGTACCAACATTGCGTGCCTGTTGCGCGGCGGCGACGAGCTTTTCGAACACTGCGAAAACAAATTCGGGGTCAAGCACAAGGGAACCACAGCAGATGGCATGTTCTCGCTCGAAGAAGTGGAATGCATCGGTGCATGCAGCTGGGCACCGGCAGTGCAAGTTAATTATGACTTCCATGAGAACCTGACCACGGAGAAGCTGGATCAGCTTCTCGAAGGGTACCGCCAAAAAGGAGCGTAGAAGGAAAAACAGTTCTCAGATGTCAGTTTTGCAGATGTCAGATTGTAGATTCTGGCTTGAATTTTAAATCGAACCAAGGTTTTAAATCGTCAATCGAAAATCGTAAATCGACAATCTCCCGTGGCTGACCTGGTCTCCCATCCCGACGAAGTAAGAGTGGTCTCCCGCCGCTTTGGCCAGGGTGCGACCAATCTTGATCGCTACCTGGAGCTGGATGGCTACAAGGCCGTGCAGAAAGCGTTGACCATGCAGCCCGACGCCATCGTCAATGAGGTCAAAAACTCTGGTCTGCGCGGACGTGGCGGCGCCGGATTCAATACTGGCATGAAGTGGTCATTCGTTCCCAAGCAGTCGGCGAAACCCAAATACGTGCTTTGCAATGGAGATGAGAGTGAGCCCGGCACCTGCAAAGACCGCTTGATTTTCGAGCACGACCCGCACGCCGTGATCGAGGGAACGGTGATCGCGGGATTGGCGGTCGGTTCTCACACCGGCTACATCTATATCCGAGGCGAATATCGCTATCTGCTGGAAATCATGCAGAAGGCGATTGCCGACGCCTACGCCCGCGGTTTCCTGGGCAAGAATATCTTCGGCAGCGGCTACGATTTCGACGTTTACTGGCACGGTGGCGCGGGCGCGTATGAGGTCGGTGAAGAATCCGCACTGATGGAATCTCTGGAAGGCAAGCGCGGCATCCCGCGAATCCGGCCTCCCTTCCCTGCTGTCGTCGGACTCTGGGGCGGACCCACCGTCATCAATAACGCCGAGACGTTGGCCAGTGTTCCCCACATCCTCCTTGGTGGCGCGGACTGGTTTGCCAACCTGGGCCCACCGAAAAATGGCGGCACAAGATTGTTTTGCCTGAGCGGACACCTGAAACGTCCCGGTGTATATGAGCTGCCCATGGGATACAACCTGAAAAAAATGATTTACGACGTGGGCGG
>MNGW01000123.1 GCA_001918935.1 Acidobacteriales bacterium 13_1_40CM_3_55_5
GCGCTTGGCCTGCTGCCGCGCACGTGAACCGGCCGCAAGCTGCGCCACTCCGTAGCTATCCTGAAATGACGCCGCGCCTAGCTCCAACGGCCGTGGTTCGGTCGACGTACTGGCTTCTGCGCGAGACTCGCCTTCTGTGCCAGCTTCGATCGATGACTCTGCCGATCCAAGGAATAGGGAGGGTGGAAATTGCTCCACCGGTCCCGCCGGCAGGACGGAAAGGGTCGCGTTGGTTGCACCCGCAACGTTTCCAGCAGTTGCATTGCTGGCGCCCACCGGCGAGGGCGAGATATTCTCGAACGACATCGAGGGAGTCGATAGCAGCGGAACAAAGGGTTCCGCGTAAACTCCCGGTGGCGCCCCGTTCACGGCATATCCCGAAATCACGGTCGCCTGTCCTGCCGCCAGTGCAGGCAGGATGATCGCAATGCAGAAAATAGTCAGTTGACGCATGTGCTTCCTCCAGAGTCCATGGAGAAATAAGATTCCGTGGATAGGGGCTCGGATGCCTGTTTTTCGCGTCCCCGGCCGGTTTTGGGTGTCGGATCTGAGGTCTGAGATCGATGTGAGAGTTAAGAACTGAGAGCTGAGAGCAGAGATCTGAAAGTATGAAACCCAGATCTCAGATCGAAGTTCACAGTTTTCATGGTAGAATTTCAGGCTCCTCACCGGAACCAGGAACTAGAAACCAGAAACTCGCCCTCTAGCTGCCTACATACCGCGCGTACAAGCTCCGCGCCACCGTCGTATCTGTGGTGCCCTTGATAATCGCGCGGCCGTCGGGAAACAGCGTCATCTCATAGGGCTCGTGCCAGAACTTCAGCACGAAATCATTATATCGGACGGCGCCATGCGGCTTCAGCCGCTTACTCATTTCCGCCAGATCCACGGCCCGGGCGCGCTCATGAATCTGCACCGAGTTGCGTCCACAGAGAGTGACTTGCGGCCGGTCCTTTCCTGCTAGATGTAAAAATTTTCGCTCATCACACGCGTGGCATCCCCCACGCGGATGTGCAGCAGTTACCTCGCCGTGCTGGTTTGACCACAGATCGAACGAAAGCAAACTTTGTCGTAGCCGGTCCTCCGCTCCGACGAGCAGTTTTAGCGCCTCGCTTGCCGCAACCGACGCCGCCCAGTTCACGGCGGTATTCAGAACGCCAGCCGTTTCACAAGTCTCAAGCAATCCGCGCGGCGGCTCTGGAAAGATGCATGCCAGGCAGGCAGTCTTGCCCGGGATGATATTCATCGTTACCCCGTAGCTGCCCACCGCGGCGGTGTAAATCCAGGGAAGAGCCTGCTGCACTGCGAAATCATTGATCAGATACCGGGTCTCGAAATTGTCGGTTCCGTCCAGGATAAGTTGCGCGCCTTCCAGTAGCGCCGCGATATTCGAAGGAGTCAGGTCGGCAACGTGGGGATCGACAACGATCTGTGAGTTGAAAGCGGCTATCTTTCGAGCTGCAGCGATCGCTTTGGGCAACGCCTCGGCAGCGTCGGATTCGTCAAACAGGGATTGTCGCTGAAGATTGCTGGGTTCAACGTAATCTCGATCGATAATGCGAATCGTGCCTACACCGGCGCGCGCCAGCAGGGAAGCCAGCGCTGAGCCAGTGGCGCCGCAACCCACAATTGCTACGCGCGCAATTGCCAGTCGCTGTTGCCCTTCCGTTCCGATTCCGCTGAACAGAAGCTGCCGCGAATATCTTTGATCGGGTTCCAAAGACATCACCAGTTTCCCACCTATAAACCATTATTATAGGTGGGCCGCGCTTCGCGAGCCGAATACAACATTGCCTACTACCTGCTCATCGAATCATTTAAGCCTCCACAGCCGCGTTGAGGAGTCTTTTTGCGTTTAAGAGGAGCCCTGCTCAAAAGCGTAACCGTGGTGGCAATCCTCGCCGCCGGAGCCTTCGAGGCTTCCGCGCGACTAGTCCCAGCCCAGGCCCAGTCCCCAGCTCAAGCGCCCCAGCCCAAGTTCGAGAGTATCTCCTCTTATCAAGGTTTGATAGTCACGGAAATTAAATTCCCTGACGTTGCGGAAGGCGATCAGAAACGACTGCTTCCATTGATCTTGCAGCAACCCGGTAAGCCGCTGGATCGCGAACTGATCCGCCAAAGCATTCAGGCGCTGTACGCTACCGGCCGCTTTGCCGATATTCGAGTGGAAGCGGAGCGCGATGCAGCGGGCCAAGTCACGCTGAGCTTCATCACCAGTCCAAACTACTTTATCGGTAAGATCAGCGTCGCGGGCGCACCCAGCCGGCCGGCTGAGAACCAGGTTGCCAATGCGGCCAAGCTGCCTTTAGGAGAACTCTTCACCCGCGAAAAACTAGACCGGGCTCTCAAGAACATCAAGCAGCTCATGGAAGAAAATGGCTACTACCATTCTTCGATCAGCGAGGAAGAAAAGAAGCATCCAGAGACCCAACAGGTAGACATCTTTTTCCGGGTCACTCCCGGCCCACAAGCCCAGGTTGGCCGAGTGAATGTGACCGGCCATCCAGGATTCTCTCAGGGACAGATCGAAGACATCGCGAAGATGCATCCCGCGGATCCCGCCTCAGCTCAACGCGTCACCCGCGCGCTGGATCGGCTGCGCAAAAAATATCAAAAGCAGAACCGGTTGCTGGCGCAGGTCTCGGTCGCCTCCCGCTCCTACCGGCCGGAAGTGAATGCCGTGGACTACACCTTTAACGTCGAACCCGGTCCCAAGGTCGATATCGCGACCGAAGGTTTTAAGATCAGACGCAGTGTGCTTAAAAGGAATGTTCCGGTTTATGAAGAGAACGCGCTGGATGATGATCTGTTGAACGAGGGCCGTCGCAATCTGGTGAACTATCTGCAAAGCCGCGGCTACTTCGAAGCCAAGGTGGATTTGAAGAAACAATCCGATCCTGGCGGAGGGGAACTGCGAGTCGTCTACATTGTTGATGCCGGCGCACGTCACAAACTGGTGAAACTGAGCATAACCGGCAACAAATACTTTGCCGAAGAACTGCTGCGCTCCAACATACACATACAGGCCGCGGGGCGCCTCTTCTCGCACGGCCGCTACAGCCAGGCATTACTCAACGACGATATCCGTGGTCTGGAATATCTCTATTTGAACAATGGTTTTCAGCAAGTCAAGATTACAGGCAAAGTCGAAGATGACTATCTTGGCCATAAGAACGAGCTTGCCATCAACATCCAGGTGAATGAAGGTCCCCAAACCCTGGTGGGAAAACTGCAGATCATCGGGAACAGCAATTTTACCGAGGACCAGCTTCGTGCAAATATCACTACGGCAGAGGGCCAGCCGTTCTCGGATTTCAACGTCGCGCAGGATCGCGACACGCTCCTGAATTTCTACTTCAATCGCGGATTTCCCAATGCCACATTCGAAGCTTCCGCCAAACCCCTGGCGAGAGAACCCAATCACATGGATGTCACTTTCACCATTCACGAAGGCGAACAGATATTCGTGGACCAGGTGATGGTCTCCGGTTTGAATTTCACCCGCCCATTCGTCGTGCAGCGTGAGTTACAGGTGAAAGCGGGCGACCCACTGAGCCAGATCGACATGCTGAAGACCCAGCAAGGCCTCTATGACCTCGGTATTTTCAGCCAAGTCGATACTGCGGTGCAGAATCCTGAAGGAAGTGAGCGGGAAAAGAATGTACTGGTCGAAGTACAGGAGGCCAAGCGTTACACCTTCAATTACGGCGTAGGTCTGGAATTCCAAACCGGTCAACCCGCCGTCGGCAGCAACCAGCCCCAAGGGGCAACAGGAGTCAGCCCTCGCGTATCGTTTGGCGTGACCCGCCTGAATTTCCGCGGACGCAATGACACCATTACCTTCAAGTCGCATGTCGGCCGCTTGCAGCAGCGCGCCCTGATCAGTTTCGAGGAGCCGCGCTGGTTTAACAGCCGCAATTGGCGAATGTCAGTCACTCTCTTTTATGACAATACGCTGGACGTCGCCACTTTCACCTCGGAACGTCTGGAAGGTTCGGTTCAAGCCGCGCAGACGATCAGCAAAGTGAGCACCATGCTCTACCGCTTCACTTACCGGCGGGTGCGCGCCAGTAACCTGCAGATCAGTACCGACCAGATCCCGCTGCTCTCCCAACCCACGCGTGTGGGAATGCCCGGTTTCAGCTATCTTCGCGACAGACGAGACAACGCGTTGGAAACGACCCGGGGAAATTACACCACCGTTGACGGTGGCGTGGCTTCCGCTTACTTCGGTTCGGAAGCCGATTTCAGCCGGATTTTGATGCAGAACTCCACCTATTACGCCTTTGGTAAAAAGCGGCCGGGGGAAACCGTCAAGAAATATGTTTTTGCCCGCTCCACCCGCATAGGTATCGAGAATCCGTTCCAGGATACAGTCAATGTCTTGCCCGGGCAGCAGCCCCCGTCGGGGGACACAGTGATTCCACTTCCGGAACGTTTTTTCTCGGGCGGCGGCAACTCACATCGTGGCTTTGGTTTGAACCAGGCCGGCCCTCGTGATCCGACGTTCGGATTCCCCCTGGGAGGCAGCGCGCTGTTTCTTAATAATATCGAACTGCGGTTTCCTCCCACCACACTGCCGTACTTCCAGGACAATATCAGTTTCGCCATTTTTCATGATGCCGGCAACGTCTTCACCAACGGACACGAGATGCTGCACAACCTGCTGCGCTGGCGGCAAAAAAATCCTGGATTGTGCCTTCAGCAAAGTACGGCCGACCAATGCGACTACAGCTATATTTCTCACGCCATCGGGGTTGGCGTACGTTATAAGACACCCATTGGACCGGTGAGGTTTGATTTCGGCTACAATTTGAATCCACCCGCGTTCCCGAGTCTGCAGACCCCAGACCCGAATAATCCAACGGCAACGGTCTTTGTTCCGCAACACGCGCGTCGTTTCAACGTTTTCTTTAGCATTGGACAGACATTCTGATGATTAAGTTTTCTCTATCGTTTTGTATTCTGTTTCTGCTGCTGACCGCTTTGCCCGCCCGCGCCGGCGACATTTTGGACCGCATCGTGGCCACGGTGAATGGCCACGCCATTCTGCAGAGCGATTGGGAAGATGCACTCCATTACGAAGCATTTATCGCGGGACACTCTCCCGAGCAACTCACCTTTGCCGATCGCAAGGCTGCCCTCGACCGGCTGATCGATCAGGAATTGCTGCGACAGCAGATACGCTCGGCAGATTTCCAGCACGCCTCGGATCAGGATATTGCGGCGCGTATTCAAGAGATACGCAGGCAGTATCCTGGCGCCGAATCCGACTCAGGATGGCATGCAGCACTTTCCCGCTACGGTGTTACGGAAAAGGAACTCAAAAATAGGGTAGCGCTACAGCTCGATTTATTGCGCCTGGTGGATGCCCGCTTGCGCCCCACGGTCCAGATTGATTCCAAAAGCATTGAGAGTTACTACAATCAGGAACTGCTGCCTCAGTTGCGGCAATCCGGAGCGCAGCAGATTCCTTTAGCTCAAGCCAGCCCCAAAATCAAAGAACTGCTTACCCAGCGGAAGATTGATCAACTGCTGATCGCGTGGTTACAAACTCTTCGCACGGGCAGCGAGATTCGAACTCAACCCGCGACGTCCGATTCCGAAGGTCAGGCGCGATGAGCGAAAGCAGACCGCGTCGCAAGATCTGGAAATATCTGCTGTCCATCCTGCTTAGCGGCCTGCTGCTTCTCACGCTCGCAGCCTGGTACATGACCACAGATTCTTTTCAAGTCTGGGTGCGGCACCGCCTGGTTACAGAATTGGAGCGAATTACCGGCGGCCGCGTTGACTTGGGAAATTTCCACACCATTCCGTTCCGTCTGCAGATCGAAGTGCTCGATCTTACAATCCATGGCCTTGAGCGGCCAGTCGAAGTTCCCTACGCCCACGTAGACCGGTTGCTGGCACAGATCAAGATCATTTCTATCCTCGGCAGGGAATTCGGCTTTCATACGGTGCTGCTCGAGCATCCCGTGGTTCACATCATCCTTTATCCCGATGGCACAACCAATCAGCCCCAACCCATGTTGGGGCAGAATTCGGCGAGTGGTGCGGTTGGATTGCTATTTTCACTTTCCATCAACCGTCTCGACGTCCGTCGCGGAGAGTTCTTGTGGGATAACCAGCGAATTCCTCTGGACTTTATTGCTAACGACCTCTCCGCCGATATGACCTACTCTCTGCTGCAACGCCGCTACGAGGGAAATCTCCGGATGGGCAAGGTGGATACACACTTCAAAGACTACCGCCCAATTGCATGGATGGCGGAAGCGCAATTCAGCCTGGGACAAAACAACATTGATGTAAGTTCGCTGAAAGCAACTTCGGGACGCTCGAGCGTCACGGGCAGCGGCCGCATCCAGAACTTCCGCGAACCGAAGATCGAGGCCGCGTACGATGCGGCGATTGATTTGGCTGAGACCGCGGCGATCATGCGTCGTCCCGAAGTACGTCGCGGCGTTGTTCATGCTATCGGGCAAGGTTATTGGTCGAAGGCAGATTTCTCCTCTGCCGGGAAACTTCTGCTGAAGGACTTCGATTGGCGCGACCAATCCGTCAAGCTGCATGACGTGGCGCTGAATGCGCAGTTCTCGGTTAATCCACAGCACCTTACGTTTTCCCAAATCCAGGCACGAATGCTGGGAGGTAGTGTCTCTGGCAACGCAGAGATCGCAAACTGGAGCGTTCCAACGAGTGCGAAACTCGCCAAGGGAAAAAGATTCGAAGAGCAAAAGGGAACGGTCCGTCTTCAAATGAAAGATTTGTCGGCAGCGGAGATAGCCACCGCGCTGGCCACGCCCGCCCGGCCGTTCAACCGCATCAACTTTGCCGGCGCCACGGATGGTTCCGTAGAAGCTGGCTGGACAGGTTCACCACGAAACACTGAAGCGAAGATCATCCTGGAGGTTGTCCCCCCATCACGAGTGGCTCCCGGCCAGCTGCCGCTGACCGCCCGCGCTCGGGCTACTTATCACGCCGGATCCGGAGAGCTTGATCTGGCTGAATTCAGCGCCGCTACAACCGCCAGCAAAGTCGCGGCGTCAGGCACGCTCTCTTCCACCGCGAGCCTGAATGTTTCCGTTTCCACTACCGACGTAGGGGAATGGCAGCCCATTCTTGCCGCTGCCGGTTACCAGGAACGAATCCCGGTTAAGCTGCACGGTCACGCAACGTTCAACGGCACAGCCAGCGGCAAACTTTCCGCCATATCGTTTGTGGGCGATCTTCAGTCACAGGATTTCGATTGGTTGATCCCGGCCACTCCCAGGACTCCAGAAAGACAAGTCCATTGGGATTCAGTGGCCGCCCGCATTCAGATTTCACCGAATGCGTTCGCGGCGCGCCGCGGGACTCTCCGTCATGGCACTACGATTGTCAATTTTGATCTGGGAGCTGGTCTACAGCAAAGGCAATTTGTCGACAGCAGCCCTTTCACTGCCCGCGTGGATATGCAGAATGCGGATGTCTCCGAAATTCTCGCCTTGGCTCAACTCGACTATCCCGTCAAAGGGACGATGAACATTTTCATGCAAGCCGCGGGGACGAAAGCGGAGCCACGCGGCAGTGGGCGCATCCAGATCACCAATGGATCAATTTATGGCGAGCCGGTCGAGCATTTCGATTCGGAGTTGCGCCTCGATCGAGGACAGGCCGAACTGCGTGACATCCAGCTCACCCATTACGACTCAAGAGTCACAGGAGATGTCAACTTCAACCTCTCCACCCGTGCTTTCCACTTTAATCTCGCGGGAACGAATTTTGATCTTACGCGAATTCCGCAGCTGCAGAACCGCGGCATGACAGTGGAAGGTCGCATGGACTTCACCGCTATCGGTTCGGGAACAGCTGATACACCCGCTGTTACAGCAACTATCCAACTGCACGACCTCACCTTCGATCACGAGCGCGCCGGCGACTTCACGATGAATGCAGTGACACAGGGAGCAGATCTGCGCCTTACCGGGCAATCGCAGTTCGGGCAGGCAGAATTGTCCATCGACGGCAATGTTCATCTGCGTGGTGACTGGCCATCGACCGTAAACCTGCATTTCAATCAGCTCGACATTGACGCGTTGCTGCGAACCTACCTGAAGGGGCGGATCACCGGCCATTCTTCCATCGGCGGTGACTTGCAGTTGCACGGACCGCTTCGAAGGCCGCGCGAATTGAACGTCGTGGGAAATCTGACTCAGTTTTACGCGGACGTGGAAAACATCAAACTGCGCAACAATGGGCCAGTGCGTTTTGACATATCCAGGCAGCTTCTCCGGATTCAAGAATTCCGCTTCACGGGCGAAGGCACCGATCTGCTGGCAGCAGGAACGGTGCAGTTGAGCGGCGAACGCCAGCTCGACTTTCGCGCACAGGGCCGCGTCAACCTGAAACTCATGGAAAGCTTCAATGCTGATTTCAGATCTTCGGGCGAGGTAACGGTAGACGTAACTGTCTCCGGCACAGTGGCGCATCCGTTCACCCAAGGCCGACTACAGGTTGCCAACGGTTCGGTCGCATACTCCGATCTGCCGAGCGCACTTAACGAGATCAACGGATCGCTGATATTTAATCAGGATCGTCTTCAGATAGAAACGCTCACCGCGCGCACGGGCGGTGGGCTGCTTACGTTTGGCGGATACGCCAGCTCCTACAATCGGCAAATCGAATTTAATCTCACCGTGCAAGGGCAGGACGTGCGCCTGCGTTACCCACCTGGAGTGAGTTCCACGGCCAATGCTGATCTGCATTTTGTGGGAACCCCAGCCGCTTCTACTTTGTCAGGCGATATCACCGTCACCAAACTGGCCATGACGCCAGGCTTCGACTTTGCTGCCTATCTCCAGCGAAGCGCTCAGACTTCCACACTGCCGCAGACCAATCCTCTGCTGAATCGAATCCGGCTGGACGTCCACATCGTTACGACGCCGGAGTTGCAGATGCAAACTGCGGTGGTCCGGCTTTCCGGAGACGCCGATCTGCACATGCGAGGCAGCGCTGCCAAGCCGGTTTTGCTGGGACGCGCTGACATCATCGAAGGCGACGTTTATTTCAACGGCACGAAGTACCGCCTGGAGCGGGGCGATGTAACTTTCGTGAACCCGGTGACCACCACGCCCGTGCTCGATCTTCAAATGTCAACACGGGTTCGCGATTATGACGTCACCGTTAACCTGAATGGAGAGCTCAGTAAGCTGAATGTGAAATATCGTTCCGAGCCGCCGCTGCCGGAGGCCGACGTGGTGGCCCTGCTGGCACTGGGACGCACCCGCGAAGAATCGGCACAAATGCAACAGTCCGGACAATCGGCGCTCTCCCAGGAAGCCTCGAATGCAATCCTCAGCGAGGCCCTGAATGCGACCGTCAGCAACCGGGTGCAGCGCCTGTTCGGTGTGAGCCGTATCAAGATCGACCCCCAGGGTCTCAGCACGGAAACCAACCCATCCCGCGGTCCTCAAGTCACCATCGAGCAACAAGTCGCTGGAAACCTCACGCTCACCTACAGCACCAACGTATCCCAGGCGTCACAACAGATCATCCAGGTGGAATACAACGTCTCGCGTAATGTGTCCGTGGTCGGGATACGCGATCAGAACGGCGTGGTCAGCATCGACGTCAGAATCCGCCAGCGTAAAAAATAGTTCGATTTTGACTGCCCTGCCGCCGAACTTGAACCAGGTTACTCCCTCCCACTCCGAACGCATCCAAAGGGCGTATTCTCAAGATAGCTGGCTCATGGCAACTCAGATCCATCCCGATGGTTACGCGGGCGAGCGCCAGATCATGGTCGCATCGCAACTACGTGGCCGAGGTATTCGCGATCAGCGAGTGCTCGATGCCATGGCCCGCGTTCCTCGCCACGAGTTCGTTGCTGACGAGTACCGCGAGCAAGCCTACGAAGATCACCCCATCCCGATCGGTGAAGGTCAGACGGTCTCTCAGCCCTACATCGTTGCCGTTACCTTGGACGCTTTGTCACTGCAGCCATCATTCAAGGTGCTGGAAATCGGCACCGGCTCCGGCTATCAGACTGCATTGCTCGCCGAACTCTGTCGCGAGGTCTATTCCGTAGAGCGGCACGCGCCTCTTGCCCGCAATGCCGAAGCTACACTGGCGCGGCTGGGATACAACAATGTGAGCGTGATCGTCGGCGATGGCAGCCAAGGCTTGCCTGCGATGGCGCCGTTCGACGCGATAGTCGTCTCGGCTGCAGCCCCTCAGATTCCTACACCGCTTTTTGAGCAATTACGCGAGGGCGCTCGCATGGTGATTCCCGTGGGTCCGCCGCAAGCCCAGGAGTTGCAGTTAGTGTGGAAGCAGGACGGACGGCCAACAGTCCAGAGTTTGGACGGTTGCCGATTTGTGCTGCTCATCGGCGGTCAAGGCTACTCTTCATCTTCGTGGTAATTGCGCCTACATTGTCTTTTCGCCAGGTTGATAAGGCGGAGACTCTGTCCGCGACAGCAACTCCCCCGTTACTGTGTTCTTGAACGTGTTTTCGTCTACCTGATGAAGGATCTTCCAGCAGGGCCGTTTTTTTTCCACCCAAGGAACTCGAGCCAGGCATAGCGGATGTCTCTATGCTGTCCTGATAGATATGGACCCGATATCTGGTCCCCGGTTTCCCGTAAAGCCAAAAACTCTCAATGATTGCCCTGACAAGTAACCTTTCAGGGCGTTTCCGCAGTTTCAGGCCTACGTATTTCGCTCATTCCCCGAAACCTCAATGCGATTAATTTTTGTCCTCCGCTTGCATGGCTGGATAGCCGCGTTAGATAACGGCAGAGGGCGGTTATTGAAGTGTTCCTCGCGAATAGATTCGCTGCGAGAAGAAGGCTACCGGCTGAAACGGAAGGGAGGAGAGCGTCCGGCCCGAGGCAGAAGCACGCCTGCGAGGGTTAGAACGGAACTGAAGTGGACCGCCGCCTCGCTGGAAATCGCGGGAGGGGCAACCGATGCTGACATGGGGACAACGAATATCGTCGCCCCGCCTTGGTTTAAGACATGGCTAGACACCCCCGGGCGAGCCTTTCGAGAAGCGAAGGCTGCATCTTCGACAAAGTCCGTCGCATGCAGATCATCCGAAGTGGAAATGACGGGAAAAAGTAGGAACGCCACGCACACGAGCAAGCCAACCCTGCGTATGGTTACCCAACGCTCCTGGCGCTGCGCACACGAATTTCGCACCCACTGGCACAGGGGCAGCGCGAAGATCAGACCCCATAAAAGATTGAGCGCGAGTTCCACGGCTCAAATTCTAATACCGGCTTTCCAAGCAAGGTACGTGACGATCACATCCAGCCGGTTCGAGTTCCGCCCAGGGCTCCCGAAAAACTCATCACAACTAAGAAAGTTGGAAAATCGTTT
>MNGW01000009.1:0-5885 GCA_001918935.1 Acidobacteriales bacterium 13_1_40CM_3_55_5
ATCCGGACCACATTGACATTATAGCTGGTTGTTACGCGTTGCGTAACCCCTTAAACTTTGCATCGCAGATACGGTGGTAATCGTCTGATATGCATGACTGAGGCGCAACGCCAGCAACGGCTTGTCGTGATTCTGGCTTTTGGGCTGGTGTATCTGTTCTGGGGTTCGACTTACCTGGGCATTCGGATTGCAATCGAGAGCATTCCGCCGGCGTTGATGTGCGCCACCCGATTTTTGCTTTCAGGTGCCTTGATGCTGGGCTATTGCGCATTCACCGGGCACAAGACTCGCTACAGTCCGCGGCAACTATCGCAAATGGCGGTCGTGGGCATCATGCTGTTGATGGGTGGCAACCTGACGCTTTCGTATGCAGAAGAGCATGTCGCGTCGGGGCTGGCGGCGCTGATCCTGGCATCAACCCCTTTGTGGTTTCTGGTTCTGGATACATTGCTCTTGGGTGACCATCACATTGCTCCCCGAGCCATGATTGGTTTGGGACTGGGAGTGGTCGGGATTGTGGTTTTGTTGTGGCCCAAGTTGACTGGAACCGGTGTGCCACAAATGTGGGCGTCTCTCAGCTTACTTTTTTCAGCTTTCATTTGGGCGTTGGGTTCCGTGCTTTCCAAACGCTGGCAATCTGAGGATATAGATCCGTTTTCCGCCACGGCATGGCAGATGCTCGCAGCCGGATTGGCGAATCTGATTTTTGCTGTGGCGGTCGGCGATTTTTCACGCGTTGTGTGGACGGCTCGCGGAATCGCGGCGGTGTGGTATCTGGTGATTTGCGGATCATTGATCGGCTACACGGCTTATATATGGTTGTTGGCGCATGTGCCGACCTCCAAAGTGTCTACATACGCATACGTCAATCCCGTAGTGGCTGTGTTTCTGGGGTGGCTGGTGCTGCATGAACCGGTAGATGCATACATCGTTGCAGGAAGCGTGATCGTGATTGCGTCGGTGGCGCTGGTGACGACCGCCAAAGTGAGGGCGAAGACTCAGAGCGAGGAGATGGTGGCGGCGGATTGAGGGGAAGTACGAAGTACGATTTTCGAAGTACGATTTACGAAGTACGATTGCTGAGTGCTGACTACTGAATGCTTCCTTCAGTCCGCGTGAGCTGCCGTTTGGCGCTGGACCGACCAGACGTCTTCTGCTTTTTGCTCGAAGGGGTAGACGTGAACCATCCAGCCAAAGATCTGGGGGACGAACTTACCTCCAGCGGATTTGCATTCTACTTTGGTGGCGATCGTACCTGCCAGGCCGAAGCCCGGATTTGGTCCCCACATTTCTTTCTTTTTCTCGGCCGGTGGGATGCACATGTTGATGTGTGCGTGCCATTGCGCGATGCTCAGCGGAATGCGGCGATCGAGTTCATCTTCTGTGGCTTTCTTGGGTGCGGTATACATCACGCCGATTAATTTGTAATCGGTGCCCTGTTTTTCGTAGAGCAGCGACGTTGGATGCTCCGGGTTAAAACGCTGGCCGGCCTCGAATCCGTACCAATAGTTGGTGAAGTGATACTGCTTTTGCGGAAGGTTGGGCAGGAAAATTTTGTACCCGTCGGCTAGAGCAACTCTGTAGTCCTCATATTTTTCTGCCACTTTGCGCGCCGCTTCGACCACTTGTTGAGCCCGATCTTCATCACCGGGCTTGGGATCTCGTAGCGTGGACATCTTCATGTGGGGGCCCGTTTCCATGTGATGGGATTGCATGGAATGCATAGCGTGGGCGCTGCCGTCGGTGCCCATTCCAAACAGTTCGTGCAATTCTGGGATCTTGGAATTGGAGACGTCAGCGGCAGGCGTGTTCATCTGGGACATGTCGTGCGAATCGCCAGGTTGTTCTTGCGCACACAACACCGACCCGTGCAGCAGGACAGCTACGAAAGCTGCGGACACAAGTCGTTTGCTCATCCTGGTTCTCTCCCAGTATCTATGCTTATTAACCCTGACGGAGCGGAGTTGTTTCTGCAATGAAAGAGAGGTTACTGAGGGTTACGGGAGTAATTGGCGGTGAGCGCGGTGACAGCGTCTACACCGGAGCGAACGCAATCGGGTACGCCAATTCCGCTGTAACCGTTTCCAGCCAAGGCAAGCGCGGGCAAGCCTTGAGAGAAATGGCGAATTCGCTGTAGCCGTTCCAAGTGTCCCAGTGTGTATTGCGCCATTGCGGCATTCCATTTGTAAACGCGAGTGAAAATTGGTTCGGCTGCGAGTCCGAGGATCTGCTGCAATTCTTCGCGAACGATCCGGACTATCTCTTCGTCCGAAGATGGCAGAATCTGCTGGTCGCGGGATCCGCCCAGAAAGCAGCGAATCAATGCGCGGTCTGCGGGTGCGCGATGAGAAAACTTATTGTGCACAAACGTGGTCGCCAGCAGATGCTTGCCTTCGATGCGCGGCACGAGGAATCCAAAGCCGGAAGGTAACATCGCGCGCACATTTTGATCGTAGGCTAAGGTCACTGTGACCGACGAAATGTAGGGGATGGCACGGAGTTCGGTGGATAAGTCATGGCTGGCATCTTGCAGAAGCGTTGCGGCGATATGCGCAGGCGTGGCCATGATGACTGCATCGAAAGGATACGATTCATCGCCAGCCGAAACCATCCAGCCGTTTTCTTGTGGACGCAGGGACTGCACGGGCCGGTTGAGATGCAAAGCGGATGGAGAGAGCCGAGCTACTAGATTGTCCACCATCAACTGCATTCCATCTTTTAAAGAAGTGAACAATGGACGGGCTGAGTTTGACGCTGTTTTAGCGCGGGCGGCCATCATGGCGCGGCTCAGGCTTCCGTATCTCGCTTCCATTTCTAAGAAGCGGGGCAGGACGGCGCGCATGCTCAGGTGGGACGCGTTACCACCGTAAATGCCGGAGAGCAGCGGATCGGCGAGGCGCTCCACCATCTCGGTTCCGTAGTGACGCTCCACGAACGAGGCTACAGTCTCGTCAGCAGCTGATTGGTTTGAGGTATGAAACCATTCGCGCGCCATTTGCAGTTTGGTGCGGAAAGAGAAGAGTGGCGACAGCAGTGTGGGCATGAACTTGGTGGGTACCATGAACATTAAGCCATCGGGGATCGCCACCAGTTTGTTGTTCACCAGGATGTAAGTCTTCCGTTGTGCGTCATTGGAGCCGCTCAGTTGATCGGAGAGTCCCAGTGTGCGGCAGAGCTCCGCGGCCCATGGTTTTTCGGTGAGGAAAGAATCAGGGCCAGCTTCGACGAGACAGTTCTCTACGTGTTCAGTGGCAATCACGCCTCCAAAGCGCGGACTGGATTCAAAGAGCACGTATTCGACTGGGGAAGCGGCGCATCGTTGCGCTTCGAGAGTGAAGGCGGCGGCCAAGCCGGAGATGCCGCCGCCGATGATGGCGATGCTTTTCATGCTTTTATTCTAAGTTGGAGCCGGCGGGACGCCGGCGCTACCTTAGCGGCCCGCAAGCGGCGGAGAAGCTGCTTTTCGCATTCGTGATCGCGCCACGTCGACCAGTGCGGCTGTGAGCAAGGGGGAGTCATTCAGCGATTCGGCACGCCACAGGCCTATCTCCTCTTTTTCCGCGAATTGCTTGAAGGCGATATCGATGTCATAGAGTACCTCGACGTGGTCGCAGAGAAATCCTACCGGTTGAATGAATACGCCGCGGTGACCTTTGTTTTTTAACGCGACGATGGTGTCTTCAACCGTAGGGCCGAGCCATCCTGCGCCAGACATACCCTGACTTTGGAAGGCGAAGGTCCAGTCCTCTGAAGCTAATGCCGCCTCTCGCGCGACCAGTGCGGCGGTTTCCCTGGCTTGAGTCTCGTACGGATCACCCTCGGTGATGGTTTGCTGTGGAACGCTGTGCGCGGTAAAGATTACCGGGACATTGGCTCCCATTTCACGAGAGGCGCGCTTTGTTCCGGCGAGCAATTTTTCCGTGAAGGCCTGGATCAGTAAAGGATGGTTATGCCAGGAGTCCACGAAGTCGATGTCAAACGAAACGTCTTTTTCTAACGCGGAGCGGTAGAGTCCGACACTGGTACGTGAATTTTGCGGAGCGAGACAGATAACCACGGCACGCTCGATCCTGTCGGCAGCCAGAGTGCGAACCGTGTCCGAGATAAAGGGCTCCCAGTTGCGCATGCCGACGTATACGGGCAGTCCGAGTTTTTGAGATAGCAGGTCGCCTTGTTGCAGAGTGCGTTCGGTGAGCGGGGAATGACCAATCAGGGCGTAACGATGTTTGACTTCTTCGATAACCTGCGGGGGCAGTTGGCGTCCGCGGGTGACTTGGAGGAGAAACTCTGGGACGTCGTCGACGGAATCGGGGCTGCCGTGGGCCAGCAACAGGACAGCGGTTTTAGGCGGATTTGGGTCATTGCTCACGGTTTATTGTACCCAGCATCCCGGTGTCCCAGCATCCCAGCGCTGAAGCGCCGGGCTAAGTTATTTCGCCCTCCGGGGCTGCTTCGGAGGCCGGTGCATGAGTACAGCTTCGTGCAAATGATGCGCGGGCCTGCCTATCTTGTGCTTCCTGAGTGCTCCTGCACAAATCGGGTTAAGGCTCTCACGTTCTCGACTGGCGTCTCGGGCAGGATGCCATGACCTAAGTTAAAAATATGACCGGGACGTCCGCCGGCGCGTTTCAGGATATCTGCGGCACGCGCTTTCAACTCTTTCCAATCGGCGAATAGTAGGACAGGATCGAGATTGCCTTGCACGGCGCCGTTGCAGCCGAGGCTGCGCCAGCCCTCATCGAGGGGAATACGCCAGTCCAGGCCGATGACTTCTGCGCCAGTCTGTTTCATGGAAGGCAACAAAGTCGCGCTGTCGGTGGCGAAATAAATTATGGGCACACCGGTTTTATGCAATGTCTTTACCAGTTCCGTGGTGCGCGGCAGCGCGTATTGGCGATAGTCTTCCACGCTCAGGCAGCCGACCCAGCTATCGAAGATTTGAATCGTATCCGCGCCGGCACGCACTTGCTCGACCGCATATTCGGACACCACGCTGACCAGCTTGCGCATCAGGATGTCCCAGGTTTCGGGGGACGAGTACATCAACTTTTTGGTGTTGATGTATTTGCGCGAGCCGCCGCCCTCGATCATGTAGCTGGCCAGGGTGAAGGGGGCGCCACAGAAGCCGATGACCGGGAGGCGCGATCCGAAATGTTTGGCTACCAGGCGCACGGCTTCGGAAACGTATCCCAGATCGGCGGCGCGATCGATGCGGAGGCGAACCACATCGTCCTTCTCACGCAGAGGCTTCTCGATGACTGGGCCTTCTCCGGCTGAGAAATGAAAGGGTAGGCCCATGACTTCCAAGGGTAGGAGCAGGTCGGCGAAGATGATGGCTGCGTCTACACCCAGCTCCTCGGCGGCGGTGATGGTGACCTCGGCGGCGAGTTTCGGCTGTTTGCAGATTTCGATCAGAGAATATTGTTTGCGAATGGCGCGATACTGGGGCATGTAACGTCCGGCCTGGCGCATGAACCATATGGGTGTCCGATCGACTGGCTGCGCCTTGCAGGCTCGCACGAAGCGGGATTCAGGGGAGGACACGGTTTAACTCTAGCATCTTGCGGTGGGAAGGCAGCACTCAGCAGTCGACACTCAGCCATTACAGGCTGGTGCATGACTTTGTTCAGTGAAGGCGGATGATGTCCAGGGCTGAGTGCTGAGGGCTGAGTGCTGCCTTCAGGAAACTGGCTCGATCTTTTGGACACGGATCAGATTGGTGTTCGGATCCAGGGTTCCGAAGACTGCGACCCTTTTGCCTTCATATTCTTTGGCTTTGTCCTGATCGTCGAGCTTGTATGAGCTCGTGTCGGATACTTTCAGCACGTAGCTATCGCCTTCCTTGCTGATAGTGCCGGTAAAACTCTGCGCCGCGGGTTGGGCCT
>MNGW01000009.1:5940-21263 GCA_001918935.1 Acidobacteriales bacterium 13_1_40CM_3_55_5
GCCGGCTCAGGGGCCTGGGTTTGCGTCCACACGATTAGATACGAACCGGGTTTCTGGGAGCGGGGAGAGCGTCTCGCTGTATCAGATGTGCTCTGCTGGGCGAAACCGGTGGCGAACACAAAAAACAAGAAAAACGGGAGGATAAGGAGGGTCAACTTGCGATTCATCGAACTGTCTCCGGGAGAAGCGTCAGTGGGTAGTGTGCAAGCCAGCTACCAGACGTAACTGCTTTAATCTGCCACTCAACGGCTAGGATTTGGTGAACAGAAGATGAAATTCTGCCTGTACTTAGGAAATTTCGCACTACAGGAAACCCTGTAGGGGTACTTAGTTTCTTCGGCGGGAAATTATCCTGCCCTTGTGAGTACCCGGCATCAAGAGAGTACCTTCAGTCTTGGTCGGGATGCGCCTATTATTTCCGCAGTTCGTGAGATTAACCGGGGAGGACTCTCAATGGCAGCCAGTCAGGTGGTTCTTTACTTCGACAAGCAGGAAGACGCTCTGCTTTTCACCCTGGCTGCCAGTTCTGTGATTTCATCTGAGGCCCCGGTTCGGGCCAAGGAAGCTCTGGTCAAGATTGCGGATGAGATCCGTAAAGCCAGCCGGATCAGGACTCATGGGGTGCTGAATCCCTCCGAACCTGTCGATAAAGAACCGGCTGTCAAAGAGAAGCGTGCGAAGTCTCAGGAGAAAGAGCAGCACGTCTGATCGGCTTCTGATCTTCTGGCATTCCTGCAACATCAACTGCCAATTTGTTATCCTTCGTGTCTCTTCACGGCTTCATTAGGAGTAGATCCGCGATGCGTGCAAAATTGCAATTGCTGTTGTTGACTTTCGGGCTAGCAGTCAATCTCTGGGCGCAACAGCCCACAGCAAATCACTTTGACGGCAAGACCTGGTGGAGTCACGTCAAGATTTTGGCAGATGACAAGATGGAAGGTCGCGAGACCGGCAGCGAGGGCCTTCGCAAAGCGGAACAATACATCGTTCAGCAGCTGACCGAAGCTGGACTTGAGCCGGCGGGGACGAATGGCTATTACCAACCGCTAAAGTTCATTTCACGACAGATCATCGAAAAGGAGTCGACGGCTGCGCTTGTCCGCAATGGCGCCGAAGAGCCGCTCAGCCTGAGCGAAGACGCCTACTTCAGCACACGCGTGGATCTGAGTCCTGATGAAGTGAAGGCGCCGCTGGTTTTTGTAGGATACGGTCTGAAAATCCCGGAGAAGAACTATGACGACTTCGCTGGTTTGGATCTGAAGGGGAAGATTGCCGTCCTGCTGAGTGGTTCCGGGTCCGATATTCCGGCGGCACTGGCCTCTCACTACCAATCCGCGGGAGAGCGTTGGAAGGCATTGCGGCAGGCCGGAGCAATCGGAGTCATCAGCATTCCGAATCCGGCGTCCATGGATATCCCGTGGAGCCGGATCGCGCTCAACCGGGCTCATCCCCAGATGGAGTTGGAGGATTCAGAGTTTCACGAGACTGCGGGAGAGAAGATCGCACTCATCTTTAATCCTGCGAAAGCTGAAAAGCTGTTTGCAGGTTCCGGTCACAGCTTCCAGGAAATCGCCGCGTTGGGCAAAGACCGCAAACCGCTGCCGCATTTTCCGTTGGCGGTATCCTTGAAAGCGCGAGCACGGGTGCAAACTACAAAAATCGATTCTTCCAACCTGGTAGCGAAAATGCCAGGAAGCGACCCCAAACTGAACAACGAATACGTCGTCTTATCCGCGCACGTCGACCACATCGGTATCGGTGAACCGATTAACGGAGATCGCATCTACAACGGAGCTATGGATGACGGTTCGGGCAGCGCACTGCTGTTGGACATGGCAGAGTCTTTCAAGAATCATCCCGAGAAAATCCGACGCTCTATTTTGTTCGTGTTTGTCACGGCTGAAGAAAAAGGATTGCTGGGATCGAAGTATTTCGCGGCTCATCCCACGGTTGATGCGAAGTCGATCATTGCGGACATCAACGTCGATATGTTTTTGCCTATTGTTCCTTTGAAGGTGCTGAGAGTGCAGGGGTTGACTGACTCTGACCTTGGCGATCAGGCCCGCCAGGTCGCGCAGGCCCGCGGAGTCCGCGTTCAGCCTGATCCCGAGCCATTGCGGAATTTATTTATCCGCAGCGATCAGTACAGCTTCATTCGTCACGGAATTCCAGCTTTGATCATGGACGTTGGATTCGACCCGGGATCGCCGGAGCAGAAGACATTTAAAGATTGGCTGACTAACCGCTACCACGCCCCATCTGACGATGTCGATCAGCCAGTGGATCTGCAGGCGGCGGCGCTCTACGAGGAAATCGTCCGCGAGCTGCTTATTTCGGTGGCGAATGCAGATGGACGACCGCAATGGAAGCCGGATAGTTTTTTCCGAAGATATGCAAGAGAGTAGCGTCATCAGCAGCTGCTCTGAAACGCGCCATAGACTGGCTCACCCGGTAACTGTTACTTCGCGGCTATCTGCTTGAGAGTTGGTTCCGTCGTTTTGCGGAAAACGCGAGACGGTCAGGCGCATCTAAGGATGTGTGCGATCCTCAGAACTGGTTGACTACAGGAACCTTAGTGGCGACGTACCGGATTCTCGGTACGCCAAATCCGCTCTCGAAGCTCCCGAAATTGCACACCATCCAACCAGCTGCTCACCTATTCCAATTCTGTTCAGTATTTCACGGTGGCACCAGACGTGCTCTTATCCATGCGTGCGCTCGTTGGCGGCAAAAACCGTGGGGCTGGGTAACACAACAGGGTTGCTGAAATTTGGATTACTCAACCTGTTACTGTGCGCATTTCTGGGTTCTGGCGCTGTGGGCCAGAAGAGCAGCGGCTCAGGAACACCATCCTTGGCGACCATTATCGAGGGAATGGAAAGAGCGCAGTCCGACGTTCGTCCACAGGTTGCTTATCAGTTGATCCGTGAGTACCGGCTGTTTGGAGCGAAGAGCTCAAGTTCTGATTCCGAAGTGGTGGCCGAAGTGGACTTCCGGCCGCCCAGCAGCAAACACTACAATATCCAGACTCGTTCCGGCAGCAGCCGCGGAGAGCAGATTGTGCGCCGCATCCTGGACCACGAAGTAGAAGCTGCCACCAAGCCGGCTGAGACTCATACCGCGGCTGTAAACACCGACAACTACGATTTCACTTACCTGGGCGAGAGCATGCTGGACAACCAAGCTTGCTACTTGTTAGGTCTGAAGCCAAAACGAAAAGATAAGGACTTGATTTCCGGCCAGGCCTGGGTGGACAAACATTCGCTCCTGGTACGCCACATGGAAGGCGAAGTGGCAAAAACGCCGTCGTGGTGGCTCAAAACGGTGCGAGTGAAACTGGCGTTTGCCTACCTGGAAGGAACCTGGTTGCAGACAAACATGGAGGCCGTGGCGGATGTACGTTTCGTGGGTCCCCATACGTTGACATCACGAGTTCTGGATTATCGCGGCGCCGAAGTAGTTGCCTCGCGTCTACCCATCCGTTCTGTCAGTCATGTCGCAGAACGCAAACACTGAAGTCTGAATCCGTTTCGTGCCTAAGGAATTTTCGTCCAGCTAGTTCCAGGCTGTTTCTGTCCCCGTTCGGGGCTTCGTTCTCGTTCGCGAGACTACCCACGGTTGGTGCCGTTGGCTGCATTCTTGCGCCGCGTCGCGGCTGGCTTCGGTACTTGTGTTCTTGGACTGCATACCTGGGACGAGATCCTTGTGGAACAGTCACTCCCTCTCTCGGCGGCCGAAACAGGGCTTAGTCATTGCTGATTATTCTGCCGGATCGCGCTGTCTGGTCCGCACCGCTCCAGTGGCGATGCCGAGTCCCAGAAGAACCACCACGCCTACGATGATCCAGCGCTGGGGAACGTGCATCATGAAAGCGCCGTAAGCCAGTCCGGCAATAAGAATCAGATATCCGACGAGATACAAGGCAAAAGACATTTCTCTCACCTCCGGCTTTATTGTGCTCTGTTGGACGGTTAGTTACAAATCAAGGCTGGATTGGTGGTTGCGCACTTCCCGACGCGTGCGTTCTGCCGCTGACTAATCCCGCAGCGGTTCCGTTTTGGAAAAGAGCTCCCAAGGCGACCGGATAAAGCTATCGTCCTCTCTCGAGGTCTGGCTACACTGTTCCCTTGTGAGCACTTGTGACCAGACTTGCCCAGCTGTGACTGGTACTGTGACGTTACAATCACGCACGCATAATAGGACCGCTGGGCCTATTTTTTGCGCCCATCGCGCCGTGCCCGCGAGGACGACGTTGCTCCCGTTGGTGCCGCATCGAACGTCGGCCATCCCAAACACGGCAATAGGCATCATTTCGATGTGCTCGGCTGCCTGAGTGTGGCGGCGAAGGAACAAAACTTTCCTGGAGGAGACTTCAACCATGAAGAAATCGTGTGTGGCTCTGCTGCTGGTATGTTTGGCAGCGCTTCCTTTACTGGCGCAGACAAACACTTCCTGGGAAATCATTCGTGCCGATTATGGCTCCGGTAACAATTGGGTGGATGTGACAGACCGTGTCCGCTCCCTGGTGCAAGGCGACTCGCTGAATTTCACGGTGGATGGAAATACCCTGGGAGCCTCCCAACGGAATGGCCGCAACCGGGCTTTGCGGTTGCAACTGAGGGATAGTGAAGGGACGAGCCGGCAGGTCACCTATCGCGACGGCCAACAGGTGAACCTTCCGGTTTACAACGCCTACCAGAGTAGCGACTTGCACATCAATCGCGCGGTTTACGGAAGCGGTGGCCGGTCCGTGGATGTTACTTCGCGCTTGAACTCGCAGATCCAGGGAGGACAGCTTAACCTCGAAGTAAGCAATCAGACCATGGGTAGAGATCCAGCTCCCAACCAGCCCAAAACCCTCACGGTGCAATATACGTTGAACGGCCGGTCGAACCAGGTTGTGGTCAACGAGGGCGACACGCTGCGTCTGCCGTACGGCACTACCAGCCAGAACAATTTGCACATCAATTGGGCGACCTATGGATCGGGATATCGCACCTCCGACGTCACCTCGCGGCTGAACTCACAGATTCGGAACGATCAACTTATTCTGGCAGTCAATACCAGCAGCATGGGCGGCGATCCGGCTCCCGGGCAGAACAAGGTCCTCACGGTGCAATATGTGTTGAACGGCCGCACCGACCAGGCCATCATCAATGATGGCGACACACTGCGCCTGCCGTACGGCGGAACCAGCCAGAGCAGTTTGCACATCAATCGGGCCACTTATGGGTCGGGATATCGCACCTTGGACGTTACCTCGCGGCTGAACTCGCAAATTCAAAATGACCAACTGAACCTGCAGGTAAATACCGTCACCATGGGTGGCGATCCGGCTCCCGGGGAGCCCAAGATACTCACCGTGCAATATGCGTTGAACGGCCGCCCCAGCCAGGTCATGGTCAATGACTTCGAGACGTTGCGCTTACCGTACGGCACTACCAGCCAGAGCCGTTTGCATGTCAATCGGGCTACTTATGGATCGGGGAATCATACGTTCGACGTCACCTCGCGCCTGAATTCGCAGATTCAAAATGACCAACTGAACCTGCAGGTTAACAACGACAGCATGGGTGGCGATCCGGCTCCTGGGCAAACCAAGACGCTAACCGTGCAATATGCGTTGAACGGGCGCACCAACTCGGCCCTCGTCAACGAAGGCGATACACTGCGGCTGCCGTATGGCGGCACTGCCGAACTGTCGTCGAGAATCCGCTGCGAGTCGTTCCAGACCGGCGGTTATGGACGCAAGTACTGTCCCGCGAATACGCGCGGCGGTGTACGCCTCAGCCGCCGATTCGGAGATTCGGAATGCGTGCAGGGTTCCAGTTGGGGGTATGACGCGGGCGGCGTCTGGGTGGACAATGGTTGCCGCGCCGAATTCGAAATGCTGGGGAACGGGCGGCCTTCGGGAGTCATTAGCTCAACCACTATTCCGAATGGAACGGAACTTTCAGTGCGAACCAACGAGGCGATTGATTCCAAGACTGCGTCTGTCGGTCAGACTTTCTCGGCGGTGATTGCCGCGGATGTCGTCGACAGCTCTGGTGCGGTGGCAATTCCCAAGGGCTCAGACGCACAGTTGATAATCCGCAGCACATCTGGCGGCGGCATCACTTCGGCTTCCGATCTGGTTCTTGACGTGGATTCTGTGACCGTGTCGGGAACCAGGTACCTGATTAGCACCGGCGATCTGGAACGGCAAGGTGGGCAGGGAGTGGGTGCGAACAAAAAGACGGCAATCATGGTGGGTGGTGGTGCCGCGCTGGGAACACTGATCGGCGCGATCGTGGGAGGCGGTAAGGGGGCAGCGATTGGCGCAGCTATTGGCGCCGCCGGAGGCGCTGGCACTCAGGTGCTGACCAAAGGTAAACAGGTACAAGTTCCAGCCGAGACCCTGCTGAGCTTCAAACTGGATCAAGATCTGCGTTTGCAGGCAGTGCCTTATTGACCAGCGCCGGCTCTGGGAGAATTACCGAGGATTCGAGGAGGGCTCACTCGTCCCCAAGCAATTCATGCGAATCGGTCTTTTCCCCCAGGTCCGTAGCATCGAGTTCTGCCGCGAGTTGAGACTTGAATCCGCGGCTTGCCTGTTCGAACTGAGCCTTCGCCCGGGCCACATGTCCCAACAAGGTGTGCAGCTGCTTTGGACCCAATAGCAACAATCCCAGCATAAGTACGAACAGGATGCCAAAACCCACGATTCACCCCTTAGTTAAACCGTGGTCATCAGTGACTACGGGTGTGATGCTGACCTGTTTCTCTTCTTCAGCTTTGATCGCGGACTTGAAGCCGCGGATGCCCTCTCCGATTCCTTTGCCTAGCTCGGGAAGTTTTTTAGGTCCGAACACAAGCAAGGCAATTCCGAAAATAACCAGCAGATGCATCGGTTGAAACAGTCCTTCAAACATGAGTGCTCCTTCAGATCGAGTGTGAACATCTCAAAAAGTGTTATTGAAAATGCAGGCGCTGCAACCGGTAATCTGGTGCAGCGCCCGCCCAGACAGCAGGGGAGAGCCTGCAAGAATCAAAAGCCGCGCCGTACCGAATCAGCTTCGACCGCCAGTCGGTTGACCAGGGTAAAGAACGCAGGCGGTTGACCAAGGAACAGGAGGTCATCCGTGAAGGCCTTGATGGTGGCGACGGCTCCTCCGTTCTGGGTCAGTGTTGGCCGAATCACGGAGCAGGGAGGCAGACTCTTGCTGATAAATTCGCAGGGCTCGGGCAGGATCAGGTTGGTCTGGTCGAGTTCTGAGTTGGGGGCATTGAGATCCGGGAAGGTCACACCAGTTTCCGGATCAGTTACACCGGCCAAAGGCTGAGCGACCGCATTGCCTGCCTTGTCATGCCAGAGTCCGAAGTGATCGATCTCGACTCCGCCAATGCTCACCAGGATTCGCAGGACTTCGGGGTCGGTCGCTTTGAAGGCTAGTGTCGGATACAGGCTCGCGCCACCCTGCTCGATGAAGGCAAAGTGAAATCCCGCGGTGTTCGCAATAGCTTGCATGCGAGCTTCTTGCTTGGTCGCAGGAGGGACCGGTTGCGTCTGATCGGGAGGTGTGTCGTTGTCGTTTAACGGTATGGCGGGCTGGTTCTCAATGGTGAACGGTCCCTTGAACTTCACCCCGAAGTCAGGGTTCTGCGCGCTGCGGTAGCGTGTATACCAGCTCAGGTCAACGTTGAGCATAAGTAGGTTTGTCAGCCTTTTGACATCCTTGGCGCCAGTCGCTTTACTGCTGGGCAAGTTTCGGAACGGAAGCAGATCGACCGGCTCTTCTCCCTTGGAGATCAAGTAGGCGTTCAGAAAGGCTGCGTGACTCAATTCATCG
This sequence comes from Acidobacteriales bacterium 13_1_40CM_3_55_5, assembly GCA_001918935.1. Lineage (GTDB taxonomy): Bacteria > Acidobacteriota > Terriglobia > Terriglobales > Acidobacteriaceae > 40CM-3-55-5. The sequence continues at coordinate 13,770 of MNGW01000009.1, forward strand.
TCGGTGTTATCAGAGATGTATTGCGGCATATCGCCATCCAGGTTGCTGAGGGCGGCGATGTAGGCCGGATTGCCTCCTTGGACGCCTCCCAGTTCGTTATATTGCTGCCACAGATCAGCCTCTATGATTTCGGCTGCCGCCGCGAACCGCAGGAGGGCGGCGTCACCTTTGGAAAGCTTGCCTTTGCTTCGCTCGTCCTGAGCGTGGCCCTCGGTTGCCAATAACGCGCCCGCCGAGAGTGTTGCACCGGCAATTCCCAGGCCCTTGAGGAATGAACGTCTCTTGACTACACCCTGCCAGTGACGTTGAACCGCTTCTTCCGTCGAAGAGGAACTTGCTTCAGTTGAGTTTGTTTCTGACAACACCGCAGATGAAGAATTCTTTGCTTTCATGGTTTCCGTTCCAATTCCTTTGTCTATGATTTTGTTGCAACGGTACTGTGCGTTAGACACAACCAACAGACGACGAGATGCGGACAGAATGTCATTTGATTGTCAACTCTTTGCAACCTCGCGCTGACAACATCTGCGAGGTTTGGATTAGGGTGAGTCGATAACTCGCACGAAACACTCTTGCAATTCCTTTTGCTTATGATTTTGTTCCAGCTATCTGTGAAACTCCGCTACTCGATCGTTATTCCCGAACGCCGAGAAATATTTCTCCCGACCAAACGGTCTCTAAACGCTTTCCTTACTGATCGGTCGGAAGTTGGGGGTGGGACTGGACTCTGGGAGCTTTACAGCGGAAAGGGGGAGCGCACGAGCACTAGCGGAATGGCGCGACATACCAGGCGCAGTACGTTCCTACACCAGTGAGCAGGACAATCGTCCACAGCACGAGCTCGGTGCGCATCCACCACTTCCAATGTTGGAAGCGTAGCCACTGTGGAAGTACGTTCGTGCCGGCCACGATGACGATATAAAGCCCCAGAAGCTCAGCCGCTATCCCCAATGCGGCGTGAATTGCCGCCGCCTCGTAATACCATTCATGAAAAACCTCAGACAGCGCCGGCTTCACTTGTTGCTGGAACGACGGCCACATCACAAGTCCGATCATCAGCAAATTCAAGAGAAGCACGGTCGTTTGGCAAATTCCGTGAGCTTTGTAGCGTTTTTGTTTTGCGAGATGAGCCCCCGCAATCAGGGCTGTTCCCATGATGAGTTGCACGACGAGGTTGAAATCCGCCCCGAAGGTTGCGCCAGTGCCGAGAAAGCCCTTCATTGAAACAACACACCGCTAACCATCCGCTCTATCTACAGATTCCCGATTCTTAATAGCCTGCAAACTCTTCCGTCCGAATATCGTCTTCATCTACACCCACCTCACTGAGGGTTCGGCGCGTCGCCGCGACCATCGTTGGCGGCCCAGCTATGTAATAAATCGGGCCTCGCAAGGTTCCTATTTGTGTGGAAAGCATTTCCGAACTGATGTATCCGGTCTTCCCCTTCCAACCTCCGTTATTGTTGGCTGTGCGCGTGAGGGTCGGAACAAAGCGGAACCTTGGATTTGCACGCTCTAACTTCCAGAGCGCATCGATGAACGCGGCGTCTTCCAGGTAGCGGTTCGCGTAGAACAGAACAATAGGATGACGAAGCTTCTCCGCTGTTGCGTGAGAGACCATGCTGAGGAATGGCGTGATCCCGATTCCGCCGGCGAGGAAGACGGCTGGCCTGGCCGTATTGTTATGGAGACTAAAAGAGCCCATTGGACCCTCGATCCTCGCTCCGCTACCGATTGGGAGGGTGGATAAAGCCTGCTTGAAAAGTGTATTTCGCATGCGGGTCGTGACCAGGATCTCTTCGTCGGACGGACAACTTGCGATAGAGAAGGTATGAGTCACTCCGGTTGAAGACCCCGGCTGAGAATCTAATAGAGTCAAGTCTATGTACTGCCCGGCCTTGAATACAAAACCCTTTGGCTTTTCAAACTGAAATGCCATTGTGCCTTCGGCAACTTCTGTCCGACCTAATAACGTGCTCTGGTAGCCAATCATCGCGATCATCCTTTTGTTTGTCGAACTAGTCCCGAAGAGAGTCCATATCTTGATCCCGGGCGGCAGCAGTGTGTCTTTCTGCGAGTAACTCTGCTCGCGCAAAATCCGTCCGCTTGCTGAAGTACTTGTTCAGGAGTTCGCGAAGCTGCAACCGAACCCGCCATAGCCGCGCCTTCACCGCAGCACGACTAAGGTTCAGCACTTCTGCCGTCTGACGTATTGAGAGCCCCTCAATGTCCCGTAGTACAAAGACTGTCTGCAAGATCGGACTCACCTGTTCTAAGGTCTTGATTAGGATGTTTCGTAACTCAGTCGCCCGGTAGAGCTGTTCAGGGTTGGGAGCCCAATCAGTGACTGCCCTGGGAAGGATGTCTCCATCTGCGTGAAAATCCTCATCCAGGGACATCTCTCTTGCGCCGCGTTGCTTTCGCAGCTTCATCAGCGACTGGTTCAGAGTGATGCGAATCAGCCAAGTCGAGAATTGGGAATCCTCTCGGAATTCCGCCAATTTTTGGTAGGCCTTGAAGAAGGCCTCCTGAACCGCGTCTTGCGAATCTTCTCTGTTATGCGTGACGCTTTGAGCGATTCGGAGAAGTTGGCGATCGTATTTCTTTACGAGTTGCTCGAAAGCGGCAACATCGCCGTTCTTGCTAGCGTGGACAAGATCCAGGTCATCGCCAGCCACTGCCCTGACTTCGAATTGGGTTGAGTGTGCCGCCATTTTGGTTATGTCGCTTTGGGCAACAACCGCCCTGTGAAAGCACTGCCGCGGCCACGAATGGAAAGCCGTATCCGTTGCAGTGCAAGCCACAACTCTGAGTCTTACTTCACCATGACCTGACCAGTCATCTTCGGATGAATCGAGCAGAAGTAGGGGTACGTTCCCGCCTTGGTAAACGTGTAGGAGAACGTTTCGTCTGTATCCCGCACCTTGGACTTGAACACACCGTCTGTGCTCACCACCGTGTGAGGAATATCATCACGGTTTGTCCAGGTAACTGTCGCTCCTACGGGTACCGTGAGCGTCTGTGGCCCAAAACTAAAATTGTCGATTTTCACCTCAGCGTTTGGCGCTGATGGCTGATCATTTGCTTTGACGCTCGGTGATCCCGCTGACAGCAGGACAATGGCAATCAGCACCACCGCAGCGAAACTTGCAACCCACACGCTTTTACCCGTCATTGTTCTGTTCCTTTCTAATTTCGATCTTCGGGCGACGAGACCCTAGGCCCCTAGTGGCGAATCGACGATTGCCAGGCTGCGACCGCTGACCACATAGTTCACATCGGTAATACCCAACACCTGCTGCAACTGGTCGGCTGGCACCTTCATGGGTCCTGCAGAGGGAGCTGTTCCGGGCGCAGGTTGAGGGAACGCAGTCGACATCGCGGTGTGGAAGGAAACCTTGGCTTCGATCTTTTGCATGATCTGGTGAATATGTCCGTTCAACACCGTCACGGAACCGAAGCGCTCGACGTAGGACAAGGCTTGTTCGCTGTCGTCAGTGCCCCAGCCCCATTCGGGATAGATGGTCCACAGTGGAATATGTGCAAAGAGCACGATCGGAGTGCTTGCAGAGCGGCCTTTGAGGTCGTCCTCAAGCCACTCCAGTTGTTCATGACCGAGTGATCCCATGCCTCCAGCTTTCAAATTGGCGACATTCACCAGGCCGACGAAATGGACACCCTTTTGATCGAAGCTGTACCACCCAGTGCCCTTGGTACCTTTCCCATAGCGCTGGAGATATTGCTCGCCGTTGTCGTTCAACATGTCGTGCTCACCCGGCACAAAGTAGATCTGTTTCGCGGACGCTCCTTTTAATGCCTGGTCCAGCGTGTCGAACTCACTTGGCTTCGAGAGCTGACTCAGATCACCGGTGTGAATGATGAAATCCGCCTTGTGGGACATCGCGTTGATTTTGTTAATAGCCGTCTGCAGCGTAGCGGTAACGTCCGGATTGGCCGGCTTGTTAAAGCCGATGTGGCTGTCGCTGATCTGTACAAAGCTGAAGTCCCCGCCTTTGCCGGCGCTTTGATCAGCAGTTTTGGCGAATGCCCGAGACATTGGAATGCCACCGCTCATGGTCCAGACCAAGCCAGTACCCGCCCATGCCATGCACTTCAGGAATCCGCGGCGGTCGACGCCGTCGTTGTTGAGATTTTGCAACGTCTGATCGATAAGATCTTGCTTTTTGTCTGGCATCTGTCCTCCGTGCTTTGTGACGTTCTGGGTTGATAACTTGCACTAGTGGTTTTTATTCCAGCGATTTATTTCTACCAGCTAAAGTTTTCGGACATCCGGATAGGAGCGTCTCTGGCGAGAACAAGAGCGGGTCAACACTTTTTACGTAATTGACATCGCAGGAGCAACCGGCAAGATCCAACATTGAATGAGGCTTCGCAGGAAGACATGGTTTGGAGACTTCAGCGATTCGCGCTGAGTTCTAGCCAGGAGTGTTTACGCCGCTTAGAAAGCCGCCCAGGTATCCCGTCAAGGCGACGAGACCGACGCCCAGAAATTCAACCGCCAGGCGGTAGCTGGGCAAGACTTCTACCCGCCGCCGCGCGTGGAAATGCACCCACCAGACCAAGCCAATCATCACGCTTGAGATACACGCAAGCACGAGGTGCAACAATAGGACGCCCTTCAATTTCTGACCATCGAGTTGGAACTGCCAGGCGAGAATACCCGTCCCGAGGACGGGGAATGTTGAGATCGCTGCCGCTAGCAGGTTGTAATAGGCGGTATCCGCCAAGCCGCCTCGCTTCGTCCATTGTGCGATAACGTCGAACGCCACTCCGGTGATGAACAGTGCGATCGGAAAGTGAATCAGCACAACGTGTTGTGCGTGCTTCGCTAAGAGTGCGGTCTTAAGATCGAAAGGATTTACCATCGCCTTGCCCCTTCTGAGATTGCGCGGGGATTGCTAGGGGGACCATGCTGCCTCTGCCGCGATTAATTAGTCTTGCTCCCCGTGAGGCTCACCGCAGATAACGAACTTTCTGGCCTTTTATTCCGGTTCGATCAGGTAAATCGTGGTGTGGCACCAGAAATTGATTCCGCTTCCATGGAATATTGACTAGAGAAGCTGGTTGTCAATGTAGTTCGTATTGGGCGTGCTCTTATGGGATTCATGAGAAGCGGTTGTCATGCGACGCGCTCAGACTGCACTTCAGTTCCTGAAAATAATTGCTCTCCTGAAGGGAATAAATTCACGCTCCGGATGTTTTACCATGTGGGTGTGTCAGGAGTGGATCTTCAACCCGCCTCGTTCGAAGAACTGGCCATACCGCTCTTCGATCAGTTGTACAACTTCGCTCACTGGCTCACACAGAATCGCGAAGAAGCCGAAGACCTGGTTCAGGAAACCTACGCTAAGGCTTTGAAAGGGTTCTCGTCTTTCCAGTTAGGGACTAATTTCCGGGCGTGGATGTATCGCATCTTGCGCAACACCTTCTTGACCTCGCGCACGGGGTTGAAGGCGACAATGACCGTACCTCTCGATCCCGAGGAGGACGGACCTGAACTGGCAGTTGACCACGAGACACCAGAAACGCTGCTGTTTGAACGCTCGAACCGCGAGCTTCTGCAGAGCGCGATCGATGAGCTCCCGGTGCTTTTCACGAAACGCTTTCCGTTCCTATCGGCACGGTGATGTCGCGTTTATCACGTGCGAGAAAAACGCTACGCGATCGCCTGCGGCGACCACAGCCACAAGTAGGAGCAGCAACGGCGGCGATCACAAAGGGGACGAAACATGGTTTGTGAGTCTTGGAAGGCGAAACTCGACACCTACGTGGACGGCGAGCTTCCGGAGCAGGAGATGCGTGCCTTTGACGCTCATGTGCGCAGCTGCCCCGCTTGCTCGGCGGACGCTCTAGCGCGCGTACAGATGAAGCGCACGATTCAAGTCGCTGGAAAACGCTTTACTCCCAGTGCTGAGTTTCGGAATCGGATACAGAAGAGCATTGCATCCAAACCGCAGCGCAGGTTCCGTCTGGGGTGGATGTTAGCTGCGTTGGCAGCCGTCATTCTTGTGGTTGGGACGTTGACCTCAGCCTATCTTGGAAGCCGGTCCGGCAGAGACCAGGTTTTCAGTGAGATTGCAGACTTGCACGTGGCGGCGCTGGCAAGCCCATCGCCGGTGGATGTGATCTCCACTGACCGGCACACGGTGAAGCCCTGGTTCCAGGGAAAAATTCCTTTCGCGTTCAATTTGCCGGAACTTCAGAACTCCGACTTTTCTCTGGTTGGCGGCCGGATGGTCTATCTTGAGCAAGCGCCCGGTGCGCATCTCATTTACGATGTGCGGAAACACCACATTTCTGTGTTGGTATTCCAGGAACGGTCATTGCCAGCCAGTTTGGACAGGAGCCCCAAGAAGCTGCCATTCAACATGGAAACATGGAGTCAAGGCGGGCTTCGCTATTTTGTGATCAGCGACGCGAGTGCTGCGGACATCGATAGACTCGCAAAATTATTTAAAGCCGCGTCATAGACTTGGACGCCGGTAATTCCGATCGTACATCCGAGACAGGATCGAAGCGGCACTATTGCCACGCCGATGACCTCAAACGAATGGAGCTGACGCTCCTACCAAGGATTCCCATCGCCGGCGCCTGAAACAACGCCAGCCCTCCGTGGTGCTCTTCTCGAGTTGCAACACAGAACAAATGTCGCAACTCTCTCCGGACTCGCATGCCTCAGCAGTTATAAGCCTAGATTGGCGGGCAATTCGCGCAATGAAAAAGGGCGGCCCTAGAGGAAGGGCCGCCCCAGTTTCAGCTCGGATTGCGACCCTAGAACGTGATGCTCGCCTGCAACTGAATCAATCGCGGCGAAGCGTCCGCCCCCAGGAAAGAGGAACTTAAGGCTGGCGACTACGTCGTTGAGTCGTTGCTCGCAGACAACACGCTGCAATTCCGCAGTGAGGATGGGAGCGTTCAACGTCACGCATGGTTAGTGCTCTTAAAGCTGATTGTCGGCGTTTGCCACCTGCGCTCCGCTAAAGATTCAGCTTTGGCAACGCGGCTCCAGTCCTAAGGGAGCGTATGAGCGCTCTTCCATGGCCGTCACGTGGCGCAGCGACGACCCCGAGCCGGCTCAGAATGAGAAAAGATTCCTGGCATCCATTCGTCTTCTTGATCCCACAAATTGAGTGATCAAGATCGCACTTGCGACCGAAGAGATGGTTGGGTCGGACTGAGTTCCTGACCGGCGAAGTGCGGCTCGCGCGATATGCAGGATCGATTTCAGTAGTTCGATTTCAGGCTAAACACAAAAACCCTTTAACACGCCAAAATGTGCTAGAGCATTCTCTTGAGGACCGAGAGACTGCTGAGTGCATCTCTCAGCTCGCGATGTTCCTTAGAGTTTGCAATCGGCAATCCCCGTAAGCGTTGGTGGATAGCCTTCTCAGCCATGTCAATGCTCGCTGGCAACTTGTTCCGGTCGAATTCCATTACTGCGGCTCTATAAACGTCGAGCCAATCCCTGCCATT
>MNGW01000045.1 GCA_001918935.1 Acidobacteriales bacterium 13_1_40CM_3_55_5
CCCCGTGTAGACGCCCGTCAAGCGCATGCCGTAACGCTTCCCGAAGCCCTCCCAATGGGGGCCGTATTCCTCAGGGTTGTTGAAAGCCGTGCTCAACCCGGCGCTTAGGGGACCGGCGCCGAAAAGGCTACTCGGACCAGTGGTTGAGACCAAAAACCACTCTAGCCGCTCCCTTTCCGTGATCGGCTTATAGTTGGTGACCACGCTGGAGGGAGCCTCCGGCTGCGCGAAGGCGGGGGACAGCATCACTGAAATGGTAAGCATGAGTTCTAGGAGACCCACTCGCATGGATGGCGTCATATGCCTCGTCTTCAGGCGCACAGGCTGGCACACTCCCATTTCGATGACGGGTCCGACCGTGGCGATAAACCTTTTGGGGTTGACTACTAGGTTTCTCTCGCCTCTGAGGCAGTCGTGATCGCGGTGCTGATTGTGGCCCACCCCAAAGCCGGTTTACCCTTACCGTAGTAACTTTTAATCCCCGCTATTTACTGCTCAACTGTTCGCAACTGGGTGATTTCCACCATGGTTCCTCTCGGCAGGTTTGGTAAGCCTGATGAGATCGCCAAGGCCGTAGTCTTTCTCGCGTCCGACGATAGTAGCTACGTCACCGGAATCGAATTGTTTGTGGACGGCGGTATCGCACAAGTATAAGTCGTTAATCGAGGGCAACTGCATCAAGCAATTCGATCAAGAGGCTACGGCGGCGAATGGCTGTACCTTTGCGCCTTTAATCACAAGCCACAACATGATCGCCAACTCTCCGAAGAGGACCGGAAAGGCGATGTTAGAGACCTTTTCCATATATTGCGGTGCCAGCAAGCCCCTAAGGCTAGTCGTCAGATAAGCGAAGCCGTTGATGATCAGCCAAACGCCCAGGATGCGGGGAAGGAAGCCCGATCTCATGACCAGCACGCCAAAGGGGAAGAGCCAGAGGCCCCAAAAGATCTCGTTGATAACGTTTCCCTGGCCATGCAGACGAATGAAGAGCATGGCCAAGGCGTCCCGCTGGGGTTTATCGAGTACCGCGAGGAAATCGGAGCCGCGGAAGAGGGTGAGCGCGGCGATGTTATTCAGCACATTCATAAACCCGACGGCTGCGGAGACCAGAACCAGAGCTACCATCAGTGAAGCAAGCGTCTTGTTCACGCCGCTGAGCAAACGGTAGAGAGCCAGGACCACACAGATAAAAATGATCGAGGTGATCAGGTCAGCGACGATGCCAAGACGGAAAAGCGTCTCGTGAGCCAGGATGTTGTTGGCGGTCGCGGTGGCGTTCCCCCGAACGATCAGAGTGCTGGGAATATAGATCAGACTGAAGGGGGCAGTGACGACCATGGACAGATATACCGCTCCTGCGACGCGTGCAGCTTTGTCAGTTGGGTGCATGTGCTCTCTCTCCTTATTCTCCTATTGACGAACAGGCCCAGTAGCGGTCGTTACCCGACAATCCGTAATGCAGGCTAACCAACCGCTGACAATGAGGCTGAAGCGTCCAGCGGTTGCGGCTTTGCGCCCTTGATCACGAGCCATAGCATGAACGCCATTTCCCCGAGGAGGGCCGGGAAGACAATGTTAGACACCATATCTTCGTATTGCGGTAACAGTAGGCCGGTGAAGCTTATGATCAGGTAGGCAAAGCCGTTGATGATCAGCCACACGCCGAGGAAGCGAGGCAGGAAGCGCGACCTGTAGGTAAGAATCGCTAAAGGAAAAAGCCATAGACCCCAAAGAATCTCGGCGGCGACGATTTCCTGGTGATGCAGACGGAGGAACAGCATGGCCAGGGCATCCCGCTGCGGTTTGTCGAATACGGACAAGAAATCGGCGCCGCGCACTAGCATCAGGGCGGCAGCGTCGTTTAGCACGTTAAGGAAGTCGATGGCAGCTGGCAGCAATCCTCCGAGGATGACCACGAGCACAGCAAGGTTCTGGTCCACTGCCTTGAACAACCGGTAAAAAGCCAGCGTGAGGAAAATCACGATGGTCCCGCAGAGCAGGTCGCTGACCATGCCGAGACGGAAGAGCAACTCGTGAGTGGCGATATTGTTGGCCGTCGCGGTCGCGTTCCCACGCACATACAGAGCGCTGGGAATATAGATCAGGCGGACCGGAGCGAGGACGACGAGAAGCAGGTAGAGGAATCCGGCGACTCTCCCTGGGTTATGGGTCGAGCTCATGTTCCCTCCCTTTGTAAGCGATGCTCACAGGCGTTTCTGCCGAACTTACACCTCGTTGCTCAGCCAGACAGTGATTGCTCGCGGAGTGCCGCGCGATCTTCATGTACTCGATAGGGTGAGTCAGTTCCCTTGTACGTATTTGTGAACAAAACGCGAAACAGCCAGAAGATCAGCAATATCAGTGGCAGGATAGCCGGCAGAAAAAGTACGTTTGTTTTGCGTAACCAGTGGGGAAATACTTGTTGCTGTGCCAGGAAAAAGGAGCCCGTGGCGATGAACAGCGAAAAGCACATGCGACAAAGGTGTCGCGCGATTCGATGTACCCCGAAAACACCGCCGCGCACGAGCATTCGAATGTCCCCCGCGGCAGAAAGCAGAGCCACGGAACCGAGAAAAAAATACATCCCAGCGGGAACACCGTCTTTTGAGCCCGTCGAGCTATTCGCCACTTCGAACCCGTAGGTTATGATGCCAGCTCCGACCGCCAAAGCAAACAGAAGCGCACCCCAATCGAAGATGCCGGTTTGCCCGTCTCTGCGCCTCGCAGTCGCCCATGCCGTTGTCACCAGATAAAACGCCAGAACGCCGCCGAAAACATTGTTCATTTGATGTTTCATGAGCGCAAGGTATGCTGCAGCTGTGGACATGCTCATCGTGGAAATGACAAATACGTTTCCAGCTATGCCATGCCGACGGGAACCTTTGCGGAACGAAATTGCCGCGGCACCGGACACCAATCCCAATATCCCGGCGCAAATATGAAGAACTAATATCGGCAATCGCATTCTTCGCTCCTCTACATACCGGCGTCGTTCCGCTCCGCGCTATGATCGCCATTCACTTGCTGCGCCGGCCTGCTCCTTCCATCGTTGTTCGTTCACGCCGAACACGAGGAGCCACAGGATGAGCGCTGTGGCCCCGAGGAGGCCGACGCCTGCAAGGTAGGGGAACAGACGGTATCCGAGAGTGGGGGACAGGAAGGTCAGCCAACCCAAACCTGCAACTGCTGACCACCAGCCCAGAATCCGCGGGAGGAAGGTGGACCTGATAATGAGGTAGCCTGTCAGTAGCGCATAGAATCCGAAGAATGCCAAGGCCATCCCGGCGCCCTGCTCATTCACCCTCAGAAATAGCAACGCCACCGCCTGCAACTGTTCCAGGCTGAATACATTCAAGTAGTGCGCGCCTCCCAAGACGAACAAGGGTGCGATGTAAAAGACGCGGCTAAAGGTCTTGATGATGCAACCGGTGAGGCCTAAGGACGCCGCAAGCAAAGAGACGATCCTGCCCGCCGGCTTAAGCAGATAATAAAAGAGAACCGTCATGGCGATCTGGCACGCCATTTCGATGAGGTAGATGGTGAAACCCAACTGAAACAGGCTCTTGTGCGTCAGGATGTTGGTCGCCGTAGCCGCGGCGTCGCCGGATACAACCAGCCTGTCACTAACGAAACCCTGGGCGAATATTCCCGTCAGCATGGTGAGGAGATAAAACGCACCGGTAATTCTTGCCTTGAGGCGCGGCGATGTTTCTGTGATCGACTTAGCCATTTTCAAATCCCCCCAGGAGCTGCTGCCGCGTGAACATCGTGAATTCAGCCGTTTCGTCAATACCGCTGTGCCCATATTGGTTTTCCCTGCACAAAAACAAAATTCAATCCAGCCGGCGAATCAGATCGGTCCTTGATACCGGCGCAGCCGGACCGCTGCGGCGAGGAATGCCGCAGCGATTGCCAGGCCGACCCACAGGCCGGGCGCGCTAAAAAAATGCTCTGGAATGAGTGTTGCCATGAAATCCTTGGGATGGTTGTCCGACGCCATTGAGCCTCCCTGCCCCAGCAATCGATCCTGCAGCAGCGCGAGGAAATTCGAAGTGTTGAACGCAATCTTCTCCACCACGCAGATCACGAAGGGCGGTAAGAAAGCCCATATAAACGGCCCCCGCGGCGCCCACGCTGAAACGAACAGCAGCCAGCCGTAGAAGGGTGCGTACCAGAGACCGTGCACTGTGAGAAGGTGATAAAGCAGCACTAGTGACACGTGGAAGAACGACACGTCTGTCCATAGCGCCGCGATGTTCACACCACTGCCTAGCAGTATTACGCTGCTCAGCAGGAGCATGATGAATTGGGTTGCAAGGCTGATGGCGAAACTGAGAACCGGCAGAATCACAAGGGGAATCGTCAGCTTCGAGAGCACGGCGGTGAGATCGGACACCGGCAACGACTTCCAGAAGAGGATGCTGCGATCGCGGCGCTCTCCATATAGGGCATCGAGACAGTAGAAAATTCCCACGATCAGAGCTGTTCCCATGATCAGGGCCGCCGATAATTCGTAGCGCGTGTTGAGTAAATCGTGCTGTTGCGCCCGGTCCAGAGGCCATACGCCCTGAATGTGGCGCCGCAGAGTCACCATGTTGACCACGAAGCCGAGCAGAAAGACGGCGCCGGCGGCGAGCGGCGCGATGTAGATCGAACGGTTTTCCCACAATTCTCGTCGGATCGACCAGTACAGGGGCCGAATCGCCGCCACGATTGCGGGCGCGAGCCCCTGCGACTGAAAGGAAGATTCAGGTACGGCATTCGATTGAGTATTCATCGAGCCGCTCCTTGTGCCATGCCGGATTGATTCTTTATGACCGCAACGAATAAGTCGGCAATGCTGGGCGTTCGTACGTCGCCAAGAGCCGCGAGTTGCTGGCGGTCGATATTCTGGTTGATCCTGCGATCGAACAGCAGAATGCTGCGCCCGAACACCTCGCGCTCATACATCGGCTTGAGCGCGCGCGCCGCGGCGACTTGGTCGGGGTTGACCGTCACCTCCACGTAGCGCGACTCGAATTCCTCCATGCTGCAACTCAGTACGATTCTCCCGCGGTCGATGAACATCAGATCCGTGAGGATGTGTTGCAACTCTTCCACCTGATGGGTCGTCACCACGATGGTACGGCTGCGATCGAAGTAGTCGTTCAGCAGGGAATCGTAAAACTGCTTGCGAAACAGGAGGTCCAGCCCAAGCGTCGGCTCATCCAGCACCAGCAATCTCGCATCGATGGCCATGACCAGAGCGAGATGCAGTTGCGCCACCATGCCTTTCGATAATTGCCGCACCTTGCTTGTGTGCTTAATAGTGGTTCTTGCCAAAAGGCCTTCCGCCTTCGCGCGATCGAATCGTGGGTGCACTCCGGCCACATATTCAAAGGTTTGCGAAACGCGTATCCAGCGCGGCAGGACCGCAACATCGGCAATGAAGCACACGTCACGCATAAGCCGATCACGCTCGGACCAGGGATCACGACCAAGCACTCTCAGTTCTCCCTGATATGGAGTGAGCCCGAGAATCGCGTTGAGCGCGGTGGTTTTTCCCGCGCCATTGGGACCGATGATTCCGAGAATCCGGCCTTCTTCGACGCGCAAATCAACTCCATCCAGCGCGATCGTTGTGCCGAACGCCTTACGGAGACCGCGGGCTTCTATGCATGCCATAGCCTCAGCGTCCCTCCTCTTTTTTGGTTTTCGACCTAGTCCCTGACGAAGCTTGGCGGCCTGTGCCATTCTCCAGCAGTTCATCCGGTTTCAAGCCGAGCCGTTGAATGGTTGCGTAGACCCTGGGCCATTCTTCGCCCAGAAACTTCTGCCGTTCGCCCTGCAGCAACAAACTGCGTGCGCCGGCATTGATGAACATGCCGAGGCCTCTTCGGGTTTCGACCAGCCCTTCGTCCACCAGTTGCTGATAGCCCTTCAGGACCGTGAGCGGGTTGACCCGATATTCAGCCGCGACATTGCGTACGGACGGCAGCGGATCGCCTTCCTTGAGCACACCGTCCAGTATCATCGCGACTACACGGTCACGAAGCTGGCGATAGATCGGCTGACTGTCGTTCCATTCACGGTCCATTTAGGTTTTCCAGATAGCCCTTGCCAGACCTTACCAGAGATACCGCACGCGTCAGTTCTTCCTCTGCAGGTCAAGGTGCGCGTGGACCGGCTTGTCCCCAGGCATCAAGTAAGTCCAATCCTCGGTGTGGTGGTTGGCATCGATGATAGTGAAGACCGCATGCTGCATGTGTCCGTACTGTGTGCTCCCGGCGACGTCGAGAAAGTCGAATTCTACCGTCTTTCCGTCCGGCGACGTCCTGGCGACCATGCGCGGCCGATTGCCGGCGTCACAATAATGGGTCAGGAGCAGGCGATCGCTATCCAAGTAGAGCATCGTGACCGGATGGTCGTAACGAGTCGGATCGTCCGGCTTGCCCGCTTCCTTCATCTCATGCACGAGCGCGTTTCCCCTGGAAGTCACGCGGAGCGAGACCACGGACTTGCTCCCGTTCCCCATCTCGGGTTGCGGTGGGACGACTGTCACCTGGCCTTCCCACGAACCCGCCAGAGTTTTCAATTTGTCGAAAGACTTTTGCGCGTCGGACTGCGCAACAGGCTTAGGCGCGTCGGACTGCGCGAAAGCCACGGTGGAGAAGGACATCAAAGCAACGAGCAGCATAAAACGAACGAATTTCATTTTCATTCTCCTTAAGAAGTTCATTTCCTTCTGGGGTCAGGGTTATTCACTGGCGTAATCACTTGCGGCCGCTCAGCTCTAATGAACCCATGCAACACTGTTATAGTTAACTACAACACTAGGTGTCAAGCTGTTTCTTATCCTTGTCAGGCCGTCGCCACGCATCGCGCGTTGCCCTCGAGAAGAGTGTACATACAGAAAGAAGATGGACAGCAACGTCCATTTGGGAGTCGCGGCAGTGGAAGACAAGATCGTCCAGCAAGCCGTGGTTACCATCCTCAATCAGATTTACGAGGAAGACTTTCTGGGGTTCTCGTATGGGTTTCACCCGGGGCGCAGCCAGCACGATGCGCTGGATGCGCTGTCGTATGCGCTTCTGAAGAAGAAGGTGAACTACATTCTGGACGCGGACATCAGAGGCTTTTTCGATAAGCTCGACAAGAGCTGGCTGATCAAGTTCATGGAGCATCGCGTCGCAGATCCTCGCATCCTGCGGCTCATTCGAAAATGGTTGAAGGCCGGAGTGATGGAGGAAGGTAAATGGTCGGAACCGCAGACGGGTACGCCGCAGGGCTCGGTGATTTCACCGGTGCTCGCGAACGTTTACCTGCACTACAGTTTCGATCTCTGGGTGAATGTCTGGCGCCAGAAATGGGCGCAAGGCGAGGTGACAGTCATCAGATATGCTGATGACAGCATCGCGGGATTCCAGTATCAGACGGACGCGGATCGCTTTCTTGTGAACTTACGCGAGCGACTTGCCAAGTTTGGACTGGAACTTCACCCGGATAAGATGCGCCGGATCGAATTCGGCAGGTTTGCCGAAGAGAACCGGAAACGTAGAGGGGAAGGCAAGCCGGAAACGTTCGATTTCCTGGGCTTCCAACATATCAGTGGGAAGAACAGGCTGGGGCGATTCACCGTGCGACGCACGACGATCCGCAAGCGCATGCGAGCCAAGCTTCGAGAACTCAAGCAACAGCTTCGCATGCACATGCATGATCCCGTGCCCCAAACGGGCGGATGGCTCAAGTCGGTCGTACAGGGCTACTTCAACTACTACGCGGTACCAGGGAACCTAGAGAGCTTGGCCGTGTTCCGGGACCGATTGCTGGGGCTGTGGTGGCGAACTCTTCGTCGCCGGAGCCAGCAACGCCACCTACCGTGGACCCGGATGCTTGCGCTGGGTCGACGATGGCTACCTCCACCGCGCGTGCTCCATCCCTATCCTGCAGTTCGCTTCGCCGCCAGTCATCTGAGATAAGAACCGGATGCGGGGGTCGCGAGCAACCACGATCCCTACTCCGATCCTGGACGGGTGAAAAGGATGATAACTTCGACATTTACGTCAAGCTCATCGGAGCGGGTAGCCCGCTTCGCCTCACTACCGACGCCGCGCCCGACTATTGCCCTGTGTGGTCAGCAGACGGGCGTTACATAGCTTTCGTTCACGGTTTACCCAGCACCAAGGCTTATTACTACATCATCCCCGCCTTGGGGGGAGCCGCACGCAAGATTGCCGAAGCAAACATGGGAAGCTACGCTTTTGGCCGATGTATGGACTGGTCTCCTGACGGCCGGGATCTGATTGTCGCGGACGGAATGTCGGCGCAGGACCCTCGCGCCAGCATTTTTCTTCTCTCGGTGGAGGACGGCCGAAAGAGGGCGGTGGTGTCCCCTCCAGATTCTTATCTCGCCTATCCGACTCTCTCGCCAGATGGCAAATTGCTCGCCTATGTCGCCGGAGCAGGTTTCCTCGCTGGTGACATTTTTGTTGTACCGGCCAGCGGTGGCCAGCCTCGTCGTTTGACTTCCGACCGCCGGTTCTTGGCTGGTCTTGCCTGGACCGCCGATGGGAAGGAAATTGTTTTCTCCTCGAACCGCGGCGGACTGTTCAGGCTGTGGCGCATCCTGCTTCGGGCGGCGCCCCGGAGCCGCTGAATGTTGCCGCCGAGGACGCCATCTTTCCTGCCATCGCCAGCAAGGCAGATCGGCTGGCCTACGTTCATGCCCACTCCGATCCCAACATCTGGCGCGTCGCGGGTCCCGCTTGGAAAGGCCGGCGCCCGGCACCCCTGAAGTTAATTGCGTCTTCGCGCTATGACAGTGGTGCCCGCTTCGCCCCGGATGGTAATCGGATCGCCTTTGCGTCCGACCGATCCGGCAGTACTGAAATTTAGACCTGCGGTGGCGACGGCGCGAATCCGATACAACTGACATCCTTGAACGGGGCTGACGTGGGCTCACCGCGTTGGTCTCCGGACGGTAAAACCATTGCCTTCGACGCTCGTGTTGAAGGCCATGGCGATGTCTTCGTCATCAGTGGAGAAGGAGGCTCGCCGCGCCGTCTCACTACTGGACCATTCGAAAATAATGTTCCCACCTGGTCGCGAGACGGCAATTGGATTTATTTCTCGTCGAACCGAACTGGGACCTGGCAAATTTGGAAAATACAGGCGGCAGGGGGAAGCGCCACCCAGGTAGCAAAGGAGGGGGCTTCTCCGCCGAGGAATCCATCGATGGGAAATCTCTCTACCTGTGGCTGGGGGAGGCACGATTTGGAGAATGCCGATCGAGGGTGGCGCCCCTGTCCGGATTCTTGAGGGTGTGCGGAATTTTGCGTGGTGGAGAACTGCGGCTGGCGGTATTTATTTTGTCGATGCGACAACCACGCCTGCACTGGTCAAGTTTCTTCTTCGCGACTCAACGTGGGAAAGCAATCACATCTGTGGACCTAGGATACGGTGATCCTGAGAGCCCAAGCTTTGATATCTCTACAGATGGGCAGTGGATTCTCTTCACGCGTGTGGACCAGTCTGAAAGTGACATAACGCTCGTCGAAAACTTTCGATAACCAAGAATTCTCACATTCGCCCTCTCTTCGTCCCATTACCGGGCGCTGCTACAATGCCTTCTTCTTGGGAGTAAGCGAACTTCTGAGAGCACAAAAACGTATCACCACTGTAGTGTCCGCTCGGTGCTATTTCTTTAGACATGTTTCGAGCCGAGGTCAGGGGTTCCGGGGAGTGAGGGTTGGAAGACGCTCAGGCCGTTGCCATGCTGGTCCGTCGCTGTATCGCTGGCGACGCAGTTGCTTGGGAGCAGATTGTGCAGCGCTACAACCGGAGAATCTATAACATCTGCTATCGCTTCGCGGGCTCGGCGGACGATGCCCAGGATCTTACCCAAGAAGTTTTCATCAAGATGTATCGCACGCTGGGCTCCTACGATGCAGGGCGGGCAGCATTCATGACCTGGCTAACGACCATCACCCGCAACCTGCTGGTCGATCATTTTCGCAAGACTAAACAGGATCGAAAGACCGAAACGCTCGACGGGGCATCTTCCGAGCATGAAGACGCAACGCCGCTGAGTGACAAGATCCCAGACAAGGGAGCCCCACCGGATGCTCGGGTACAGAGCCGGGAGGCTGGGGAGACGGTTCATCACGCCTTGCAAAAGCTGTCCCCAGAACTGCGGGAAGCAGTGATTCTGCGGGACTTACAGGACATGGACTACCGGGAAATTGCTGCAGTGCTGAGAGTTCCTGAAGGTACTGTGAAATCCAGAATAAACCGAGGGCGGGCGGAACTAGCACGCCTTCTACAACGTACATATAGGCAGGTGATGTGATGGCAGGCGAAAGCAAAAACGGCATGCAATGCGGGGAGTTTGAGACTCTTCTGAACGAAGCCTTGGACGAGACACTGACCGGGGCGAAGCTGGAGAGTTTTCAGACTCACGGCAGGTTGTGCTCTGTCTGCGGTCCACTGTTGGCGGAAGCGGACGCGGGACGTCGCTGGTTGAAATCGCTAGCCGAAGTGGAGCCTCCCTCTAACCTGGTCGGCAACATTTTGATCGCCACCACTGGGCGGGCGAGCGCCCGAACGCAAGCGCAGCGTGGC
>MNGW01000145.1 GCA_001918935.1 Acidobacteriales bacterium 13_1_40CM_3_55_5
CGCGCAAATGCGTCGTTGAAAAATAGCGGCCGAGGTACTTTTGATCGAATCCCGCGATCATTCCGCAGTTGGGTGTTTCCGGCAGATCCAACGGATAACCAATCGCCACGACAGGCGCTGCCACTCCCAGTTCTTCAGATTTCCCAATCGGCAGAGCCGGCGTGGCCGCATCTATTTTTAGCATGGCTGTCCCGCTGCGGATGTCCGCCAGAAGCTGACGCGCCGGATATTTTTTACCGCCGAATTCGATCGTGAAATTTCCTGCTTCGCCTCCAACTGTGTAGGCGGTGTAAAGCGTGCCGGTCGGGTCAACGAAAAATCCGGTGCCGCAAATTTCGCTGTGTTCGTCGACACCATGAATCTTGACCACCGCTTTGGCGGCGCGCTGGAAGATGTCTTTAAGCTGATGGCTGATTGCTGCAGTCGACTCCGCCTGCGCAACGGCGCGCTCCAAAAGTTCCTTAGTCTGATCGGTAGTTGGCGCAGCGGACTTCTCCTGCGCAAAGAGCAAACTCCCGCCTGAGCAGAAGATCAGCGCGAGTGCAACTATGCTGCGCTTAGAATCTGAAAGTAGGCTCATAACTCACGGGGACGCTATCGAGCACATAACGCGGGGGGGCGGCTCGGTGAGTCTGGGCGTTTTCATGAAAACTGCGAACCGGCTGCGTCCTGAGAATCTGCGTGGCGACCGGAGATGCAAGGTTCCATTCTCCTTCGGCACTCGCCGGCACCGATATGGTTGGCGGACTCTGGAGAGCGACGCGAGCCGTCTCGGGTTGCTGATAAATCTTTAGTGAAATTATAGCGGCACAAAGCAGGACCGCCGTGACGGCAGCAGGATACGACGTCAAAGAACGAACATTCAGCTGCAACATGAAATTGTGAGTGCGTTCCAGACAAATGCGCCAAAGCGGCTGGCGAAGCAATTCATCGCGCTGCCGGCGATGAAATTCGTGCAGGAAATTTTCAAAATAGCCCGGTGGCGGTTGCTCGTATCGCTTCAAGCGAAGAAGCCTCGCGATTTCACTATCGTCAAATTCGTCCATCTTTAGCCGCCGATTAAGAAACAGGATTTTTCCGAAATTCGTCCAGATAATTTTGCAACTGCCGATTCGCGTAGAAGAGCCTCGAACGTACCGTTCCTTCCGAAACGCGCAAGATTTTACTGATTTCCGCGTGGGGCATCCCCTGGATATGGAACATGGTGACCACGGCTCTGTGATCATCAGACAATTTCATCATGGCCTCGTTCAATCTTCGCTGCAGCTCGGAGAGGTCCGCTTCGCGCACTGGACTGCTGGTTGCCGTCGCTTCCATGAATTCTTTGTCGTTTTGAATGCTCGCGTCCATATCGTCCAAGCTCAATTGAAACCGCCGTCCGCGCTTCTTGAGAAAATTGAGCGTCATGTTCACGGCGATGGAATGAATCCAGGTGTAGAACGACGATTTCCCCCGAAAACCGCGGATTGCTTTGTAAGCTTTGGCGAAAATGTCCTGCAAAAGATCGTTCGTGTCCTCGTGGTTCGAGGTCATGTTGTAAACGAGACCGTAGAGGCGCGGCGTGTATTTGATGACCAGTTCGTCAAACGCGGCGGCATCGCCCGCTTGCGTGCGCTTCACCAACTCCTGATCTGGGTCGGTTCGTGGCTGGTCCATTGCCTCGCGCTTAGATTTAACACGAGCCTGCAAACCGGACGATAACAAATCGGAAATCCGGCGAACGGGTAAGGCGAGAGCGGGATCCATTTTTAGCAACGGTGTCGTCAATCACCGCCGATCGCGGAGCGACATCAACCAGAGCAGGTTTCCCAAGGCAGCGATAAATGCGGCCACATAAGTGAGGGCGGCTGCGTTCAGGACGCTGTTCACACCTGCAGCTTCCTGTCCCGGCTGCACGATTCCCATTTCGCGCAAAATAATTTTCGCTCTGCGTGAAGCATCGAATTCCACCGGTAACGTGATCAATTGGAAAACCACCAGAACCAGGTAGCAATAAATCCCGAGCGTAATCAGACCGGTGATCCCAAAGAAAAGGCCGCCGATAATGATGAACGGCAACATCTGTGACGCGACCATCGTCACCGGCACGACGGCCATGCGCGCCTTGAGCGGCGCATACGCCCTGGCATGCTGAATGGCGTGACCGGTCTCGTGCGCAGCAATGCCAAGCGCTGCCACCGAAGGCGTGTGATAAACGTTGCTCGACAGGTGCAGTTTCTTGTCCCTCGGATCGTAATGGTCCCCGAGAAAATCGTTTGTCTCCACGACATCCACATCATGAATTTGGGCCGCCTGCAGAATTTCGCGCGCGCACTCTGAGCCGGTGATGTTCGAGCTCGCCCGCACCTCGCCCCATTTTCGGAACGCGCCGGTCACACGGATCTGTGCCCAAATTCCAAGGATTAATGGGACGCCGATGTAGAGCAGCCAATGAGACCCCAAACCAAAACCGTACGGATAAAACATCTCGATCGTAATTTAACGCGGCAAAGCGACTTGTCACTTTGCCGCTGGAACAATTAGACGCTCCGCCGCGTTGCGCGTTCATTCGCGGGTAGGGGCGATTGACCTCAATCGCCCCAGCGGTTCGATGAACCGCCGCTACCAAAAAATAGCCCCCTAAATCTCCAACTGCTTGGGAAAACGGGACAGAATTTTGCAACCCGTTTTTTTAACCAAAACCACGTCTTCCAAGCGCACTCCGCCCAGCCCGGGATAATAAAGACCCGGCTCAACCGTGAGCACTTGTCGATCTTTCAACGTGACTTTTTGCAAACGCGGATGCTCATGAATTTCCAGCCCCAGCCCATGCCCGGTGCCGTGAAAGAATCCAACTCGTCTGCCTTTGCGAATCCCGGTCGGGAACCCGCGGCTGGCGAAAAATTCCTGGATTGCCTTGTGAATCGCCATCCCGTCCGCGCCGGCTTTGACCTTTTTTAGAGCCAGTGCTTGCCCGGCTTTCACCGTGTTCCAAAGTTTTCGTTGCGCGTCGCTCGCGCGTCCGCGCAAAACCGTGCGAGTCATGTCACCGAAATATCCGGTCTTCGCGTCGCGGGGAAAGACATCCAGGATAATCAGTGAATCCGCGTAAAGCGGTCCAAAACCGCGCTCGTGCGGATCGCACGCCTGGTCGCCACCCGCGACAATTGTGCCTGTCGGAATACCACCCGCGCGCAAAATCGTGGAATCAATTTCCGCGCGAAGCATTTCGGAAGTCAGCGTTTTGCCATTCCAGCGCAATCGTTTTCCAGAACCAGGTTTGGACGCTTTCAAAATTTCGATCGCGCGTTTGAGTCCTTTTTCCGTGATCCGCAAGGCCCGCCCCATCATTTCGACTTCTTTTTGCGATTTGGCTTCCCGCTCCGGCCAAAACAATGCGTTCGTCGCGCGAACACGGACTTTGTTCGCAGCCAGTTCCTCCGCGTAACCAAGGGGGAAATTTGCGGGAACGATTGCCGATCTTACGCCGCGTTTTTTTAGAAAATGGGCGAGCACCTTCTCGTACCGCGGCGCCTTTTTTGATTTTCCCTGCACTTCGCGCTCGAGCTCGCTGAACATGACGAACTCATCCGCATCGGCCTGTTTGCGGCCGCGATCGATTTCCAAATCGCTCAAGACCAGCGTGCGCTTACCGTTGCGCTCCAAAAAAATGAAAGGATCGGGCGCCCAAAACTTTGTCGCGTAAAGCATGTCGGCATCGGTCTCGCTGGCCGCGACGATAAGGCGGGTTTGGCCATTTCGGATTTCGGATTTCGGATTTCGGATTTTCGATTTCATTTAGCTCCTTCGCACTTCCAGTTGCTTTCGCAAAATCCAATGCAGCAGCACAAGTAATCCAAGCATAGATGCAATCAGGACACTCGTGTCGAAGGTAAACACGCCAAATTTGAACCCGAAATAACGTTTCTGCAGGCCGAAGAACACGTTCGGCTTTTTACCGCGGCGATAATCGTTCTGTTCCATCTCGGCCTTTGAGATCAGGTCGGAAACCTTCTGGTTAACGTAGAGCTGTTCGGGATGACGGGGTCCGCCAACTTTAGATAGTGATCGATTTCCTTCGCGGAACGGCCTTCGAGGCCCGAGAGCAATGCCAAAACGTCCTTCAAATCATTGAGACGCGCGCGTTGCTCGGGCGTGTTCGCTTTGGGCGCGAGCTGTTGAATTTCGTCATTAGCCCGATCCTGGCGCCGAGTGAGCGGATTGAGCTTGGCTTCAGCGACAATCATCTCTTCGTAGGACCAGCGCATGGCGATGAATTGACAGACAAATGGCACCTGCAACTTGCTCTCAGACTTTATGGTTTTGTCCGTGCTCGGATGTTCGGAGAACCAATGTGAGAGCGAGTAGAGCAGAGCGAGGTTCCGGTTCATGTCCTCGTATTTGATCAATGCGCCACCCATGATGATCTGCGGAATTAAAATGAGCGGCACGATGTTGGCCGCGGTTTTCGGGTCGGCCACCAACGAAGAGATGAGCAGACCTAGCGCGACACCACTCATCGCGGTCATGAACATGATCCCGAGATCGATCCAGAACATTCCCCGGATTTGCAGAACGGAATTGCCGATCAGGACATAAAGAATGCATTGAATGAGGGCAAAGACGCCCAGGGTGAGCGTCTTCGAAACGACATAGTACGACAGGCGAACCTTGATATTGCGCTCGCGTTGCAGGACAGGCCGGTCGCGGATGATGTCATCGGCGCTATTGGTTAGGCCGAGAAACATCGCCACGATGAGGCCGAGAAACAAAAACGTCGGAATGTGATAAGCAGAAGCGAAATCGTATGTCCCATTTTCTGAATAGCGCAGGAGGGTCGCAATCAGCAGCGCCAGCACAGGCGAAACACCGATCGTAATCACAAGGTTGGCACGGTTGCGCAGTTTGCTTAGAAATGAACGGCGCAGCAGCGTGCGAAATTGCGTCCACTCATCGTGCCAGCGAAGCGGGAGCCGCTTCCCTTGTACCGGCGCAACAGGCAATGGCGCGGCCGGTTCTTGGAGCAGGGAAACTTGCTTGACGTCCTGGATCAGTCGGAACGCTTCGTACTTGTCACGCCAGAAGTCCGGCGAATAACGGCGCGACGCGACGAGCTGGCCGCGGCTGTTTTCTTCGTAGATGATATCGCCACTTAGATCGCGCAGCGGCGTTTCCAGCACATCAAAGATGAATTCGGGCCGCGTCGTTCCGCACGATGGACACGCGCCCAATTCGGCACCGAACTGATGCTGGTGCTCTGCCTCGGCAAAATAGCGCAGCATGTCGGACGGCGTTCCGAAAAAGACGAGGCGCCCGCCTTTGTCGAGCAAGATTGCTTTGTGAAACATCTGAAAGATCTTCGAGCTCGGCTGATGAATGGTAACAATGACGATTTTGTTGTGCGCCAGGCCTCGAATGATTTCCATGACGTGCTCGGAATCTTTTGAAGACAGGCCGGAGGTCGGTTCGTCGAACAGATAAACGTCCGACATACCGATCATATCGAGGCCGATGTTCAGACGTTTCCGCTCGCCACCGCTCAGCACTTTGCTCTCCGGGCTGCCGACGACAGCGTCCCGGCGTTCGCCCAATCCAAGCTCGATTAATTTTGCTTCCAAGCGTCGCGAGCGATCGCGTCGTGAGAGGTGCGGCGCACGAATCGCTGCGGCAAACAGCAGGTTTTCGCCAATCGTGAGGTGTTCGTCGAAGGCGTCCTGCTGGGGCATATAACTAACGTACTGCTTCAAGCCATCCAGATTCTGGTAGAGCGACTGTCCGTTGAGAAAGACGTCCCCGCTGGTCGGTTGGAGCTGACCGGCGAGCACTCTCATTAACGTGCTTTTTCCCGAACCGCTCGCGCCCATCACGCACACAAGCTCGCCACGCGTGACGCTAAACGAAATTCCCTCAAGGCCAATCTCGCCCTTGCCAAAACGGTGGGTGACTTCGTTTACCTCGAGGGTGCGAATGATATTGCGCTCTTCCTCGATGATTCGTTCCGAAAAGTTGCACCGCAGAACCTGGCCGACGTCGATTCGAATCGTATCGCCATCTTTGAGCTGCGCAGTCGTGCGCACGGGCTCGCCGCCAACCATGATCGGACGATCCGCTTCGATGACCTCCAATTGGCCTACCCGCTGATCGTAATCGCAGAAAATCTTCAGCACCACGTCACCGCTCGTGCCAGGGGAAAGCAGGATATCGTCAGGTTCCAGCCGGCTCGGGTCGTTCGAGACCAAATATTCCGATTTGGACGCCTTGAGTTGGAAACGGCCGCCCAGCGCGCGGGCGCGCCGGCGCAAATCGCTCAAATCCAATTCGCTGTCGTTGTGGAAGACGATCCTGTCTTCAAGCGTCGCGTCGATCTGTGTGCCGGCTTTCAACCTGACGCCGTTGAGCTCGGCATTCACATCTCGCAACGCCTTCACCCGTACGTTCAATCCAAAGGTAACCCGAAGTGCGCTTTCACGCGTTCGCGAGCGTTCAAGTTGCACTTCATCGGAATCCTTATTCACACGGATGAAAATCTGCGGAAGCGACACGTTCTTCTTGGCGTTGAAGTACTGCGCCAGTTCCTGATAACTGAGCACCTGGTCGCCGACCAAAATGCGCTGGCCAGGATAAATTCGACAAAAGCCGCCGCGCACCAACGGTCTCCCGCGCACCGAGACGTTCTGGCCGCTGTAATTTTTCAGCAAGATCAGATCGTGATAACGAAAGGCCATCAGCCGATCGGTCTCGCTGAGGTTCTTGAGTATGATGTCAGCCTTGCCGTCCGGCCCGAACGAGAGCGATTCCAGCGGCGACGCGCCATGCTGATAGATCGACGGGTCGGAGTCCTCTGACGCGTTGAGTTGATAGACGATGTCGATCGCCTGCGCAGCCATGCCCATCTGCGACATGAACGAATAAAACGCAACCACCTGTTCCTGTTTCAAACCGGCTTGCGATATCAGGTCGTACAGCTGCACCCCGAGCATGATCTTGCGTTCGGTGCTAAGTTGGGCGCCGAGTTTTTGTGCCATCGCGGCGAGATCCTGCTGCTCGTAAAGCGCTTGCCGGAACAATTGTCGCAGCTCGGAGTAAACCGCCTCCGGATAATCGTAACGGAGGAAACCGAGGCTCGAGTCGATCTCTTCCTCCATTATAACGCCGTCCGCTTTGGTGAAACTTGCCAAGGCTTGAATCAACAAGGGCAACAGGTTTGGCCCCTCCGAAACGCTGCGGGGCTTGCGCAGTGCCCGGCGCATCCAGCGGCGGCCGGTCCGGCGCACGCGATACGCAAAGGGGGTCACCCGCTGTACAGCGCGGTCGATCTTATCTGCCACCGATGAAACGAGCTCTGTCATGTCAATAGCTGGATGCGAATTTTACCCGAAACCGGCGAGCGACGCAATGCCCAGCCACGAACATAGAAGTGAAAACAAATGACGAAATCCGAACGACGAACGTCGAAGGAATGACTAATAACCAATGATTAACGTCACGACAGGCGCGAACCCGCTATTTTGCATTGGCAATCTGTTCATGTTAATTTTTGACCCCGTTAACAGTTCTTATGGCTCAGTTCGATCGCAACTCCCAAAAGGAGAATAGACCCCGCGGGGTCGAACCCAGTTTTAACTGGCGCGGCGTCATTCTCATCGTGATCGCTTTCACTCTGATTGCGACGGCGATGGTCTTTTACCGCGGCGGGATGCAGCCGGTCGAAGACGTACCGTATAACCGTTTTCTCGAGCTGCTGGAGAACAAGCAGATCGTTAACGATAAAAATTATCCGCTCCAGCTGGTCGTCGAGGATGGCCGGCCAACGCAAACACTGCGCGGCGCGTACATCCGCCAGGGAATAGGTTCAGCGCCATCGAAGCCGGTGCCGTTTCGAACCACGGTCTATTTAAGTTTCACAAACAATTTGCAGGAGAACCTCGCTGCCGCCGGCATGCAACCCGCCATCAAAACGGAATCGAACATGCTCGCGCAGACCGTGG
>MNGW01000120.1 GCA_001918935.1 Acidobacteriales bacterium 13_1_40CM_3_55_5
ACGCCCGAAGGGTTGCTGGACTTCCGGCGTTTCGGCGGAACCCTCTACAATCGCACCGCATTTGCCGGCGCTACCACCGGGCAACAACTCCTGTATGCGCTCGATGAGCAAGTGCGCCGATACGAATCGGAAGGCAAAATCACCAAGTACGAGCATTGCGAATTCCTCTCCGCAGTGGTTGACGGCAACCGCGTCTGCCGGGGCATCTGCGCCATGGATTTGCGCTCCATGGAAGTTCGCGTCTTTCCTGCCGACTCGATCATTATCGCCACCGGTGGTATTGGCGCGATCTTCGGCAAATCCACGAACTCGGTAGTGTGCACGGGATCGGCGCAATCGGCCCTTTACCAGCAGGGTTGCTATTACGCCAATGGCGAGTTCATCCAGGTACATCCCACCTCAATTCCCGGCGAAGACAAATTGCGGCTCATGTCGGAATCCGCGCGCGGTGAAGGCGGGCGCGTTTGGGTTCCGAAGACGGCGGGTGACAATCGCGATCCAAAAACTATTCCAGAAAGCGAGCGCTGGTACTTTCTCGAAGATTGGTATCCAAAATATGGCAACCTGGTCCCGCGAGACGTTGCCACCCGCGCCATCCACAAAGTGGTGTACGAACACCAACTGGGAATTGATGGCAAGCCCATGGTCTATCTTGACCTGACGCACATCGACCGTAAAGTGCTTGACCGTAAGCTGGAAGGAATTTTGGAAATCTACCAGAAGTTCGTGGGCGACGATCCGCGCGATACTCCCATGAAGATTTTCCCCGGCATGCATTACACCATGGGAGGGTTATGGGTAGATTTGTCGCAGGCCACGAATATTCCGGGCATCTACGCCGCTGGCGAGTGCGAGTATCAATACCATGGCGCTAATCGTCTAGGCGCGAATTCGCTGGTGTCGTGTATTTTTGGCGGATTCGTTGCCGGACCGGCAGCCGTGCAATACGCGCGCAATCAAAAGTCGATGGCGTCCAACGGTTATTTTGACGCCGAACGCAAGCGGCAGCAGGAACTGAATGCGCGAATGATGAAATCGGAGGGGAAGGAGAATCCATTCCTGCTCTGGCGTGAACTGGGCGAGTTAATGACCCGGAATTGTACTGTCATCCGTTACAACAAAAATCTGCAGGCGGCCGACTCCAAGCTTTGCGAACTGCTGGAACGTTTCCAGAATATCAATCTCAGTGACCGTTCGCAGTGGGCGAATACCACCATCGTGTTTGCGCGCCAGCTTTACAACATGTTGCAATTGGCCCGCGTGATCGCACAAGGTGCAGCTATCCGTGATGAATCCCGAGGAGCGCACTACAAGCCGGATTTTCCTGATCGCGACGACAAAAACTGGCTGAAGACGACCAAGGCATACTTCGCAGCTGACGCGGATGAACCGCGTTTTGAATTCGAGCCGGTGGATATTTCGTTGATCCCGCCGCGTCCACGGAAGTACTGAGTCACGACATGGTTTCACATTGAATGTCGAACTAATAAAGAAAGCCATGGCGGATAACAAGAAAAAAGTTCATTTCAAGATCAAGCGACAGGCCACCCCCGAAGCCAAGCCTCACTGGGAGGAATTCGAACTTCCGTGGAAGCCGGGCATGAACGTGATCTCCTCACTGATGGAAATCGCCGCCAATCCGGTCACGCGACAAGGCAAGCCGACTACACCCATCACTTATGATTCCAACTGCCTGGAGGAAGTCTGCGGCTCCTGCGCCATGTTAATCAATGGCCGTGCCCGGATGGCGTGCTCCGCCCTAGTCGACCAGCTTGACCAGCCCATCCGCCTCGAACCCTTCTCCAAGTTTCCCATTGTTCGAGACCTCGCGGTCGATCGAAGCGTCTTGTTTGAGAATTTGAAGGCTGTGAAGGCATGGGTGCCAATTGACGGTACCTATGATCTGGGTGCCGGTCCACGCCTGTCGATGGAGGATCAGGAAGCCGCCTATCCTCTCTCCCGCTGTATTTCGTGTTGCTGCTGCATGGAGGCTTGTCCTCAATTCAACGACAGTACTGGTTTCGTAGGCGCCGCTGCCATTTCTCAAGTACGGCTTTTCAATACGCATCCCACCGGGGAGGCTCTTAAGCGCGAGCGATTGGCGGCTCTAATGGGTGACGGCGGTATCCACGAGTGCGGTTATGCCCAGAATTGTGTTGAAGTGTGCCCCAAGGATATTCCTCTTACCCGATCCATTGCAGAGGTCGGAGGCGATGTTATGAAACAGGCTCTGGGTGATCTGTTTAGGAAGTGATCGCGGCTGCGAGACGTCGTAGCCTCGCGCGGTCATCCCGGCCAGATTACCAAAGCCCCAGAAAACTGTTTGTTGCTGGATTGCATCTTGTTGTTGACATTACGTGTAAGCCGCTATGGGCGCGCGTTTCGGGGGATTGAAGTAACCAGGGGTAACCTATTTGTGAACTCCTGCGTAACGGTTGCATTTCGAATGTGCTCTTGTTTTAGTGCAATAGCGGGCTACAATAATCGCATCCTTCAACATTAGGCGAGATCAGATTCGAGGCCATTTGGTGGATATGAAGACACGACGAAACGCTGTTCTTCTGATGCTGCTGACCATGGCGGTATGCGGTGAAGCTTTCGGCTTGCATCACAATTTGGTTCGGCGTCAGCAAAAAACTGGTATTCGTCGGGCCCACCTGCGCCGCCTGCACTGGAATCCTCTTTTCCGCCCATCCCGTGATTCCCTGTTGCGCCAGAATGAAGAAATTGACCGCCTGGAATTGCCGCGCATCCAGGATGATGACGAACTCCAGAACTTGAAGGCTAGCGAAGATCTGGTTCCCATTTTTTCCAATCAGTTTTTGCGATTCGACCCGCGACTGGATCCCGATCGGCGCTATTGCCGACCCTGGACGCGCGAGTTTTTGGAGGACCTGAGTCAGGCTTACTACAAAGAATTTCGTAAGCAGATCCAGGTGAATTCTGCAGTGCGCACAGTGAAGATCCAAAAGAAGCTCAGACGCCACAACCGCAATGCGGCACCCGAAGTAGGCGAGACTGCGTCGTCCCATCTGGCGGGTGTCACGGTCGACATCCAACGCCGCGGTATGAGCCGGCAGCAGATTAAGTGGATGCAGCAATACATGCTCCCGCTCAAGAATCTGGGTTTGATCGAACCAGAAGAAGAGCGCCGTCAGTGGGTATTTCACGTGATGGTTTCCGACCGCTACACTGATTGGCGAGAGTCCCGAATGCTGGCCGGTGAGTCTCCAGAGCAGGCCGAAACCGAAGTTATATCCGGCGCTGCCGCCGGCGGAAATTCTCAGTAGTTTCTTGACCAGGCGTTACCGTATACAATCCATCCCTTGCATCGCCTGAACATCCTCATGCCCGCAAAATTGTTCCTTGTCGGGACCTTTTTGGTCTCAACCCTGAGTGCTGCCGGCCAGAGCAGCGCCCCACCTCAAGTCAGCGCCCGCGCTCTTGCCATCCACAACTCGTCGATTGTCGTGGATACTCATGCCGATACACCTCAGCGCTTTTTGGATGAGAATTTCGATATTGGCAACAGCGATCGGAAAGATGTGGGACATGTCACTCTTGCCAAAGCTCGTGCAGGCAATCTCGGCGCAGAATTTTTCTCCATCTGGGTCGAACCCTCATTCAAAGGCCAATTCGCTCACCGCGCTTTGGATCTTATCGATTCGGTATACCAGCAGGCAGACCGTCATCCTGATCGCATGATGATGGCCTTCAGCGTGGCCGATATCGAGCGCGCCCATCAACAGAAAAAACTGGCTGCACTCATGGGTATTGAAGGCGGGCATGCCATCGAAAACGACTTACATCTCCTGGACAATTTCTATCGCCTTGGTGTGCGCTACATGACGCTGACTTGGTCCAACACCAACGAGTGGGCCGACTCGTCGGGCGATGTCACCGACCCCAAGATCGAACATCACAATGGCCTGACCGATTTCGGCAAGCAGGTGGTGTTGGAGATGAACCGGCTGGGCATGATGGTGGACATCTCCCACGTCTCCGATAAGACCTTTTACGATGCTGTAGTCGTTAGCCGCGCTCCTGCGATCGCGTCGCATTCCTGCGCCCGCGCTTTAAGTGACCATCCTCGGAACATGACGGACGACATGCTGCGCGCCGTAACTAAGAATAACGGAGTCGTTATGGTCAACTTCTACTCCGCATTCGTCGACGAGAATTATCGCAAGGCCGCTGACGCGCAAAAGAAGGATCGCGATGCCGCTGTGGATGCCTTTGTGGCGGAACGCAAGGCCCAGGGCAAACCGGTCTCTTACGCCGAATACGATCAGGTGCAGCGAGCGTGGGCGGCAAAGATTCCACGTCCGCCGTTCAAGTCGCTCATCGACCAGTTTGATCACATCGCCAAGGTTGCAGGCGTCGACCACGTAGGATTAGGCTCCGACTTCGATGGCGTCAGTGGAGCCACTCCCGAAGGCATCGATTCCGCCGCCGACCTGGCAAAAATCACCCAGGCGTTACTGGATCGCGGCTACAGCGTCGCCGATATCCGAAAAATTTTGGGGGGCAATCTGTTGCGTGTGTTCCGCGACGTGGAAAAAGTCAGCCATCAGATGCAAACGTCCGCCAATACCAAATAAATCTTGGTTTAGCGTAAAATTGAAAACCGGTTTTGTCGCTGCAAGCACAATCTTCGGCTGGTCGAGCATAATTACTCAGGAGCTTCCATGCGCAACCTCAATCTTATGACTATCTTGCTGTGTCTAGTCGCCGTACCTCTGTGGTCACAAACCAAGCCGCCTGCGGCAAAACGGTCCCCGAAGGCGCCAGCGGCAAAATCTGCCGCTGACGTGTCAGCCCGCATAGAGACCACCGCCGGGAAACTGAATTGCAAATTATTTCCCGACAAGGCTCCGATTGGAGTGCAAAACTTTATCGATTTGTCGGAAGGCAAAAAAGACTGGACCAGCCCTATATCACATCAGAAGAAACACGGCGTTCCCTTGTACGATGGCACCATTTTCCATCGCGTGATACCCAATTTCATGATTCAAGGTGGAGATCCCGCGGGTAATGGAACTGGCGACCCCGGATACGCGTTCAAGAATGAAACTTCGCCCGACCTCACATTCGACCGTCCGGGACGCCTCGCTTACGCCAATGCCGGTCCAGACACTAACGGATCGCAGTTTTTTATCACTGAAGTGGCCTATCCCTCTTTGAACGGCAATTACACCATCTTCGGCCAGTGCGACGAACCCACCGTGGCGCTGGTTAAGCAAATTGCTCGCATGGGAAAAGACGCAAATGACCGCCCATTTCGCCCCGTGAAAATCGTCCACATCACAATTCTGCGAGGCGGAGCCAATCCGCCAAAGTCGCCCGTATCGCGGAAAATTACAAAGAAGGTCGCGCCCAAAACCGTGACGCCACCACAAACTGCTCCGCAATAATAACTAAGCAAGAAAGGACTCGTATGGCCCGTCAACCTGGCTCGTACGCTATCTTCAATACTTCCGAAGGAACCATCGTCTGTCGTCTTTTTGAAAAAGAAGCGCCCAAGACAGTCGCCAACTTTGTCGAACTCGCCGAAGGCAAGCGCGAGTGGACGCATCCCGTCAGCCGCAAAAAAAGCAAAGACCGTTTGTATGACGGCACAATCTTTCACCGCGTGATCCCCAATTTCATGATCCAGGGAGGCGATCCAGCAGGAACTGGCTTTGGCGGCCCCGGCTACCAGTTCGAGGACGAAACCAAAGGTTCGCCGCACAAGTTCGATAAACCAGGAAAACTGGCCATGGCCAATGCCGGCCCCAACACCAATGGCTCCCAGTTTTTCATCACAATTGCTCCCACTGAGTGGCTCACCGGCAAGCACACAATTTTTGGGGAATTAGTGGAAGGAAAAGATGTGGTTGAAAAGATCGTTGCTGCCCCGCGCAACAAGCAAGACAAACCCCTAAAAGATCTGCTGGTGAAATCAGTCACTATAGAGCGCGTGTAATTCACTGAGAACTGGAAACCTGGAACTGATATCTATCTTTTTAAGACCCCGGTTTCTGAGATTCGGTTTGATTTAGGTTTTCAGACTCCGATCACCGCTACCAGCTCCTTCACCGCCGCTGCGCTCCTATCCAACGCCGCCTTCTCCTCCGTAGTGAGCTTGATTTCGATAATCTGCTCGATCCCCCTGGCGCCCAATTTCACCGGCACACCGACAAAGAGTCCACGAATCCCGTACTCTCCCTCGAGATAAGCGGCGCAGGGCAGAATTTTTTTCTTATCCTTAAGGATCGCCTCAACCATCTCGGTCACCGCCGCGGAAGGTGCGTAGTAGGCTGAGCCGGTCTTCAGATATTTCACGATCTCCGCCCCACCATCGCGGGTGCGCTGAACCAACCGCTCCAGCGCGGCTTTGTCCATCAGTTCGGTAATTGGAATTCCAGCCACGGTCGAGTACCGGGGCAAGGGAACCATGGTGTCGCCGTGCCCACCGAGTACAAATGCGGTAACGTTCTCCACGCTTACCTTGAGTTCCAATGCGATAAACGCGCGGAAGCGGGCTGAATCCAGCACCCCGGCCATCCCAATCACGCGGTTCCGCGAAAAACCGCTCATCTTGTAAGCTGCTTGAGCCATCGCGTCCAAGGGATTCGATACCACAATCAAAATGCAGTTGGGCGAGTGTTCCACCGCTTTGCCCACCACATCTTTCATGATCTTGTGGTTGGTATTGAGCAGATCGTCGCGGTTCATGCCTGGCTTGCGCGGGATGCCGGCGGTAATCACAACGATGTCCGAATTCGCGGTGTCGGCGTAATCCTGTGTGCCGAGTATGTAAGAGTCCCGTTTCTCGATCGGCATAGCCTGCAGCAGGTCAAGGCCCTTGCCCTGCGGTACGCCTTCAATGATATCGATCAGCACTACATCGGCCAGTTCCTTGGCCGCAATCCAATGAGCTGCCGTCGCGCCCACGTTTCCAGAACCTACGATTGTCACTTTCGCGCGCATTAAGATCCTTTCAAGAATCGTTATTCCTCTGTGTGCCTCAGCGCTCTCTGTGGTTTGACTAATCCGCCGCGGTCAGCACCGCAGCTCCCATATTCTCGATGATGTAGCTGGCAAATTCACTGGTCTTCACCTTGGTTGCGCCCTCCATCAACCTCTCGAAGTCGTAGGTGACCTTCTTCTGCTCGATAGTGCGCTCTAGACCTTGCTCGATCAAATCCGCAGCTTCCTTCCATCCCAAGAAGCGAAACATCATTACGCCTGAGAGGATCACCGAACTAGGATTGATGACATCTTTATCCGCATACTTGGGAGCGGTACCGTGGGTAGCCTCAAAGCAAGCGTAGCCATCGCCGATGTTCGCTCCTGGCGCGATTCCTAACCCACCGATCTGAGCCGCGCATGCGTCGGAGATATAGTCGCCATTCAAATTGGGTGTGGCCAGCACGGAATATTCATCAGCGCGGGTTACTACCTGTTGAAAGATCGAATCCGCGATCCGGTCATTGATCATCAGCTTCTTCTTCCAGGCGCCTTTGCCGTGGGTAGCGTAAATCGAATTCAAAACGCTTTTTACTTCCTTGTACACTCCCTGACGAAATTCTTCGGTAGCAAACTCCAGCCCTGGCTCCGCCAGATTGGCGTTTTCCTCAATGCTGAGGTTGGGGTTCTTGTCTTTATTGTCGAGAATCCAGCTCTCGCGCTCGGTCACTACGTTGTCGCGGAATTCTTCCGTGGCGAGTTCATATCCCCATTTGCGAAACGCACCTTCGGTGAACTTCTGAATGTTGCCCTTGTGCACCAGTGTGACGCTTTTGCGCCCACTCTCCAGTGCAAACTTGATGGCCATTCGTACGAGCCGCTTGGTACCGGTCACCGACATGGGCTTAATGCCGACACCCGAATCCAGACGAACCTGCTTCTTGCCGCCTTTCAGCATTTCTTTGTTCAGGAACTCGATCAGTTTTGCGGCCTCGGGCGTTCCCTGCTCCCACTCGATGCCGGCATAAACATCTTCGGTGTTCTCGCGATAAATCACCACGTTCATGCGCTCGGGATTTTTCACCGGTGAAGGCGTTCCCTTGTAGTACTTCACAGGGCGCACACAGGCGTAAAGATCAAGCAGCTGACGCAGCGCGACATTCAATGAGCGGATCCCGCCTCCGACAGGCGTGGTCAACGGCCCTTTAATCGCTACTCGGAACTCGCGGATGGCGTTCACACTGTCATCGGGAAGCCAATTCTCGAATTTCGCTTTAGCCTTTTCGCCGGCAAAGATTTCGTACCAGGCCACGCGCCGTTTACCTCGGAAAGCCTTCTCCACCGCGGCGTCGAATACCCGCACCGACGCTTTCCAGATGTCGCGCCCCGTGCCATCGCCTTCGATAAATGGGACAATCGGATTGTCCGGCACCTGATATCGTCCATTGCTGTATGTAATTCCGGCGCCATTGGCAGGCACCGGCAAACCGTTATAGGAAGCCGTCATCCACATACCTCCGTCACCAACTGGTAAAACGCACAATTATAAAGGGTGCAATGTCTGCGGAGAAATGACCGGGCAGACCGTAATCCGTCCGTAAGGACTCGAAGGGGCGAGGACAGACGGGCCAAGATGCCGAAAGAGATGTAGGGAAGACTAAATGGCTAGACGGTGTCGGGCAGAATAGTTCTGCCGAGCCTTTGCAGGTGGAGGATTTGTTCTCGTGAATCGCGGGTCAGCCAGGCAAAGGCAGCAAGCGCAACGCGCCCTGCCAGTTAGAAAAGCGTTGCCAAGTCCACCCCAATCGCAGCAGGGTACGGCGCGCGTGATGCACTAATTTCCCGGGAGTATTGAAGATAAGAAAACGTAGTCGCTTGGGCCGTGCCATGAGCAACTCCGGCGGCAGCGCCAGCCGCTTCAGAGCGGTCAGCACGTTGTAGGTCAGCACCGCCAGCCGCAGCCAGGCTGCATTGGCGCCGAAGCGTCCGCAGGGCATCACCCCGCCCGCCAGTTCGTTCTTGATTACGTCGTGGACCGCTTCGATCGAGCCGGCTTTTTCGCGATGCCATTCTAGCAACCGCTTCGGCGTCCACTCCCACACATTGCTGACCACTGCGAAGTACTTCACCGTGCTGCCGTCCGCAAACAGTGCCTGCTGCTTCTTGCGGATTCGAATGGCCACATAGCGCAGCGGCTCTCGATACGGATTGCCAGTTTCTTCGGGAACATAATCCACCTCGCAGCATTCCTTTATCACTATGCTGTTCTCGCCGTACGGTTGCCAGCGCGACTCCAGGGCAGCCGCGATCTCCGCGTGCAGGGCCGGATTCATGCGTGCGCTCACCGCAAACCCGATGCGACCTTGCGGTCCTCCGGCCCGCTGTTCATCGCGCAACCACTCCAGCAAGCTCTGTTCGTGGCAGGCAGAATCGCCACGGAAATAGCGCTCGACTACAGTTTCCGGTAGCGCCTGAAATGCCCGTTGCGTGATCGGCAACAGCGCTTGCTGCGCCGGCACGTTGCCATCGCGAAACTCATCGGCTACCACTACGCTCATCTCCGCCCATAAGGCCAGTACCGGCTGATATCCCGTGCAGCCCTCATAGGTAGGCTTGGCTTCTCGTTTCCAACTTTCGATGATGGTGGCGTCCACATCCAGGGTGGCAATCTTCTGCTCGGCGCAGCGTCGTCCCAGCTCCCGCACTACGTCTTGGTTCACCTGCGCCAGACCTTGTAGGGCGGGGTTCTCTTCCGGGATATAACTCACCCGTTCGGCCGCCAGCGCCTGCTGCGCTTGCTCGATCTTTTCTCCATCATGAAACTGATAGAGGAATTTCCGCGCCGCTTCCGCGCTCGGCACCGCATGGCCCAGCAGCTCAGACAGCCCGGCATCTGCCCGCAGCTGATCGAAATCCTCCAGGCAGTCGCCCCCGGCCGCGTTCAACACCAGAAAGCTTTCTACGTAGGTGGCCTCGTCAAACCCTCGCTCCCGTTGCTTCACCCGTAGGTGGCGTTCCACGCTCCCAGGCACGTCTAGCGAACGCGCCGCCCGCACCAGCAGCGGGATCCCGCCCAGCGCAGTCAGACATTCCTCTAGGGGTTCGGCATCAATCTCGAATAAAAACTCACCCGCTGCCGGAGAACTTTTTCTGAGAGCCATCGTGAGTGCAATCTAGCACCCAATCGGTGAATCCTCCCAACTTCCTTTCCACAGGCGTATACCCCGTCAATCCCTAACCTCGTCATGTTCGGTCTTTCCCTTACGGACGAATCACGGGCAGATTTGTGGGAGAAACTCTACATTACAATGCAACGATGCGTACCTCGCGGCGCGGACTGGGGAGACTCGCGCTCGTCGCGATAACTTCTCTGTTTATGGCGGCACGTGCGGCCTCGCAGTCCGAACCAGCAGGCCGGCCTAATGTTTTGCAAACAAGTGCCGCGGTGTCCCTCGCCGAACCAATCCCTCCAGCGTTCACCAAACCGGAGAACTTGGCAGCGCCGCCGCACCCCTTCTGGGATCGTACCAATCTGATGTTGTTTTCTGGCGTAGCCATTTTTCGCGGTCTCGATTATGCCTCCACCCGCAATATGCAGGCTCGGGGCCGCGAAGAAGTTCTGCTTCCCGATGACGTGGTCAACAACTCTGCAGGCTTCGCTTCACTGGAATTGGCCGGAACTGCAACATCGGTCGGCCTCTCTTACTGGATGCATCGCACCGGACATCACAAAGTAGAGCGCTGGGTATCGATCGTTCACATCGGGGTGACCGGCTTCGGCGTAGCCCGCAACTACGCCCTTCCCACAAATCGGGCAGGACGTTGAAACCGCCTATTTGGAACTTTCCAAAACATGCTGATAAATCCCACGCACAGCACCGCAGGTGCGCGCCAGCTCCGCCTCCAAGCCGCCGGGAAATTCGCGGACCAATATCTGGCCAACCAGCTTTTCTGTAACCTGCCGGGCATGCTCGGTGGCAGGAAGCCACTTGCGGGCGCGTCCCACCACGATTCTCACGATGTGTTCCACCGTCCGTAGCAGCTCCGCCGCGTGGTCAAGCGCGGCCGCATCGGCCTTTTCAAGCACTCCGGCGTCCGCACAGCGCCACAACCGATCCCGCAGACTCCCTCCTTTGTGATTAATTCCCCGTTTCACCAAAAGATAGCTCGAAAGGAAGTCGATGTCGTAGATCGCCCCGGCGGAAGTTTTGAAGCTCTTCTCAATCCCATCAGCTGTCTGAAGTTTGATTCGCATCTCACGCACGGCTCGCAGAAATGTCGGGTCCTCAGCGAAACGCCTAAAGAGTGTTTTTGTCGCCAACATCGTTCGTTCCCCGAGGTCATGCGCCCCCACCAGGAAGCGCAGCTTGGTATACATCAATGCTTCCCATGGCTGCGCTTCCTGCCCGAAGTAAGCCTGTAGTTGTGCTGGAGTCACCACGAGTTCGCCTTCGCCGCCACGCGGGCGTAAGCGGGCATCCACGGGAAATACCATCCCATGACGCGTATAGGCGGCAAGAGCTTGCATCATTTGCTCCGCGGCCTTGGTAAGCGCTCCTCGATCGTGAACCTCCTCCGACACAAACAGGACATCGGCATCGGAGAGCACATCGAACTCCCCACTGCCCAACCGCCCCAATGCCATCACTGCAATCCCTTCAGGCTGACCGGCAAGAGAAAAAGCTGCCGTGATGGCATCCTCGGCGGCTGCTGTGGTCGCTCCCAGTGATTCGTAAACATTTCGCAGTTCCGTGATGTCCCTCGCCCCTGCGGCGAACATGCGATGCCTATAGTGCTGCCGCAGCAAGGACAATTTCTCTCCATAGGGAGCCTGCGAGGCGCCCAGGTATGCAAAGACAGGGTCGCCTCCCCGATCCTTTGCGAATGGACCCTGGAACAAGTAGCCACTCCCCACGCGGGAAGATGTTTCACCCAGCTCTGACAACGTGGCAATCTCCTCGGGATGACGAATTAGGATGTCCGTTAGATAGTCACTGGTCTCAAAGAGTGCCAGCGCGCGAGACACTGCTTCTGGATGCCTCAGCACCGCCGCATACCGCTCCGAGCTGGTAAACGCTGAACTCAGAAATCGGAAAAGATTCTTCCGAGTCTGCGGGACCAGGCCCTGACGGCTGGCGATCTGGTACAGCCAGGGAGCATCGCTTGCCAACCGTTCCAGTATTTGCTGATTCGATTGATCTGCAGTTGTCGGCTCGGGTGTACTCCGTAGTTGGAACTCAACGTCCGCTGCATCGCGAAGGCTCCGTGTCTGTTGCTGATAAATAATGCGTTGATAAATCTCAGCCACCGCAGCCATGCGCCGTCGCACCGTCTTCTCTAGATCGGATTCCGCGCTTTCTCCCGGAGCATAGCCTTCCATCGACCGCTGCAAGATGCGCAATTCCGCTGCTCCCGCCGGCAACCGATGAGTCTGTTGTCCCTGCTGTAGTTGCAGGCGATGCTCGACATGACGCAGAAACTCATACGCGCTGGTCAGGTCGTGAAATTCCTTGCCGCTGATGTGGAGTTTGTCATGCAGCTTCTGTAGAGAAAACAAAGTTCCGCCGGACCTCAGCCAGGGCTCTGCACCTCCATAAACTCTTTGCAGACACTGCACCAGGAACTCGATGTCACGAATGCCTCCCGAATCAATTTTTACATTGATACTTCGATTCGACTGCTCGAGAGCTGCACCGTGCTGGCGCCGCTTGTGCATTTTTTCCCGTGCCACCAGCGCCGTTTTGATCGCAGCAAAGTTCACTTGCTCGGTATAAACATGGGGTTGGACCGCGCGGATGAATTCGCGCGCCAGGCTGGCCTCTCCGGCGGAATGTCGCACTTTGATGAGCGCTTGCTGCTCCCAGTCGTGCGCGGTGGAGGCGTAATAGCGCAACGCCTGCGCCAGAGGAATTGCCAACTCTCCTTCCGCGCCCTGCGGACGCAATCGCAAATCGATACGGAACACCGCGCCTTCACGCGTCACGCGCGACAGAATTTCGGTCACCTGTTGGGCCAGCCGGATGAAATATTCGCGGTTAGAAACCGTCGTCCGTGGCGGCTCTTTCCCGTCACCAAAGATGTACATCAGGTCCACGTCCGAGCTGTAGTTCAATTCACTGCCGCCCAGTTTGCCCAGAGACAGGACGGCGAACGGCGTATCTACCAGCCGGCCTTCTGAGTCCAAATGTTGTGGGGTTCCATAGCGACGTTGCAGCCGGCTGTCGGCCTCGCGCAAAGCGTCTTCGATCAGCACGTCCGCCAGCGCTGAAATCTCAGCCGTGGTCTCCGCCAGAGGAGCGATCTTCAACACGTCGCGCAACATGATGCGCACATATTCCCTACGTTTGAAACGCGCCAACAGGAGCGAGATGTCAGTCTCAAAAGAACGCG
Organism: Acidobacteriales bacterium 13_1_40CM_3_55_5; assembly: GCA_001918935.1. Taxonomy (GTDB): domain Bacteria; phylum Acidobacteriota; class Terriglobia; order Terriglobales; family Acidobacteriaceae; genus 40CM-3-55-5. The sequence goes on from MNGW01000120.1 coordinate 13,342, forward strand.
AGCGGAACCGAGCCAGGCTCTCGTGAAACTCTTCCCGCGAGAAGCTGCGATCCAGATTCTTGTCCCTCAGAAAGGAATGCAGCAGATCGGTATTCTGGATAAGCGTTTCGCCTAGAAAGCGGCTATGACCGAATACTACGATGGCATAGTGGGCAAGAGAATTGTGGCGGTCGAGCAGCCGCACGACTTCCGGAGAAGCCTCGCTCACCAGGCGGTCAAACAGCATCAGGGCTGAATCTGGATCAGGAGATTCCGCCAGCAGAGCCGGCAACGCGCCCGCCAGCCCCGGCGACAGACGCGAAACGGCGCGTGAGAAGTTTGCCCGGGCGCTTTCAGGATCCTGAAAGGAAATGTTGCCAAGATCAACGTTGGACACGACGCCGGACGTTTCTCCGGCCACCGTTTTGCTGACAAGAGATCGGCGATTCTCGTCCGGAGCACTTGTCCTTATCGGCTGATTTGGACCGCTTGGGGGCTTATTAGAAGGCAATGCTCTCCGCTCGCGAGTCAGCATAGCATGGGGGCAGCAATCGTCTCGGCCCGCCACCGCATCGGGACTAATACCGCCGTTGTCCGAAATATTTCCGCACCCCAATCACGTTGTATCGCCCCCACGGTCCGTTGACACCCAGGTCCGCGGCTCCGAGATTACGATCACGCGCGCCCAGACGGTCAAACAGAAAATGCTGAGTTACCCGCATCTCGAAGCCTTTCCCCATATAAATGCCAAATCCCCAGGATCGCTCCCACCCGATGGCATCGAATGACCACGTATAAAGCGTCTGTGGAATATTTTTTCCGAACACAAACCGAGGCTCCGCGAACAGGAAGAACCTGCGCAGTTCGGTGCGCCCGAATGGACGAACCTCCACGTAACCGGACAACATATAGCGGCCGAACGCGTTGCACGGAGCATTGACCCCGCCGAAGTTTCCGGCGTCTGCCCGGCACAAATTGGGATCCGGCTCATTGTGAGGGGGCGCTAGATCAAATTGCGTATAGCCCCAGAACATGTCTTCAGGCAAGAACAGCCGTTCGCTGGTTTCGTGCGCACTGGACTCCTGCGCCCGCATTGGACCACACCACGACAGGCAAACAAACATCCACGACAGCCGCTTCATTAGGCCTCTCGACATTTAGGCTGTGCTCCTTGTTGGGAAGGAATCAGGGCCGGACCGCGACCGGGTCCGTAAGCATGCTTGCCCGGTGTTGGAGGCAGATTGTACTCTGGAAACAGTCCCGCGCAGGCGCGCCTGTTGGGTGAGTTCCTCGCTCATTACCTTTTTCCTGACACCCCCGACTTCCGCAGGCCAGAATTCTAGCCTTCCCTTTAGCTCAAGAAAGCTAAAAAAATCCCGGGCTATCTACTGAAATCCATATTGCCCGGCGATGATTCTCCAACAACTGGGATGATGACCTTGCTAAATAGCGGCACTTTCTCACAAAACTCTTTGGCGAGTATATTGCTCGGAAGATCAAAGGTCACACAGGGGTGCCCATGGGACAGGAGGTTTCCGTCTCTCTACAAGCCGTCAAGACCAAGGTCTATAAGCTTATCGATGCGCTGATCGAGGGAGCAAAGACCGAGGCCGAGGTGCAGGAGTCTATCCGCCGGTGGTGGAAGCTAATTCATCCCGTGGACCGTGCCGTGGCGCACAAATACCTTGAACTGGTGTTGCAAAGATCCAACGCCTGTCTGGAGGCCATGAATGATGGCCTTCAAACAGTCAGCGAATCCCGAGCCGTTGCCGTCCCAACCCCTCCCAAAGCCCCTAAACTTCACCCAGTTACGAATCAAACTCAAATCAGCAGTCTGTTATGAACTGCAAGCTCACCCGGGTCTCAGATATCCGGGTTCTCTGGCCGAGTAGCGACAAAAAAGGCCCAGCGGCGGGCGCTGGGCCTTTTGCTAGCCACTGTTCCTAAATATCGTAATACAAAGCAAACTCAAACGGATGCGGCCGCAATCTCACCGCGTCCACTTCCTTCGTGCGCTTGTAATCGATATAGGTGCTGAGCAGTTCCTCGGTGAAGACGTCGCCCTTGAGCAGAAACCCATGGTCCTTTTCCAGTGCATCCAGCGCGTCTTCGAGTGAACCCGGCATCGATGGAACTTTAGCCAGCTCCTCTGGACCCAGATCGTAAATATCCTTGTCCAGTGGTTGGCCGGGATCGATCTTGTTTTCGACGCCGTCCAATCCTGCCATCATCATCGCCGCAAAAGCCATATACGGATTGCAGCTCGGATCGGGCGGACGGAACTCCACCCGCTTTGCCTTCGGTGACGCCGAGTACATCGGAATACGGCAAGCCGCCGACCGATTACGACGCGAGTAAGCCAGGTTCACCGGAGCTTCGAATCCTGGCACCAGCCGCTTATAGGAATTCGTCGTTGGCGCAATGATCGCCGCCAATGCCGGCCCATGCTTGATAAGTCCGCCGATGTACCACAACGCCATCTGCGACATCCCCGCATACCCGTCTCCGGCAAACAGCGGCTTGCCACCCTTCCACAGCGACTGGTGAGTGTGCATACCGCTGCCATTGTCCTGAAAAATCGGCTTAGGCATGAACGTCACCGTCTTGCCATACTGATTGGCAACATTCTTGACGATGTACTTGTAGAGCATCATGTGATCAGCCGACCGCACCAGCGAATCGAACTTCAGGTCAATCTCGGTCTGGCCGCCGGTTGCCACTTCGTGATGGTGACATTCCACTTCCAGCCCGCAGGTTTGCATGGTCATGACCATCTCACTGCGCAGGTCCTGATAGTGGTCCGTCGGAGGCACCGGGAAATATCCTTCCTTATAACGCGGACGATATCCCTGGTTATTCTCCACCCGTCCCGAATTCCAACGTCCCTCTTCCGCATCGATAAAGTAAAACCCGTGCTGCTCGCGCTGATCGAAGCGCACATTGTCAAAAATGAAAAATTCGGCCTCAGCGCCGAAGTACGCGGTGTCCGCCATTCCCGTCGAACCCAGATACATTTCTGCCTTCTTCGCAATGTAGCGCGGATCGCGGTCATAACGCTGCTTGGTCACGGGATCGACCACGTCGCATACCATCACCAGTGTGGGTACTTCAGTGAATGGATCGAGCATATAACTGTTGGGATCAGGAATGAGCAGCATGTCGCTTTCGTGGATGGCTGCCCACCCCCGAATCGACGAGCCGTCCATGCCAAAGCCCTCTTCAAACGAGGACTCCGACAACTGATCGATAGGATAAGAAACGTGATGCTGCAATCCCGGCAAGTCGGTGAAACGGAGATCGAGCATCTTAACTCCGTTCTTCTTCACAAACTCCAGGACGCTCTTCGGGTCAGCCATGAATCACTCCTTTTAGGATGTTTTCAAATCTTGTAGCGCCGGCGTCCCGCCGGCTCTGCTGCTATAACAAACCCTTCTGTGAACAGCAGCGCACTTTCAGGGATTCCTTCGTGAACCTTAGTGACCTTCGTGGTTTAAAGATTTCGATTGTCCCAAACCTATTATTCAGAATGCTGAATCCACAACTCTGCCTGCCATCAACTCCTGGAACTTCACATTGCCATGTAGGGGAAATCGCGCGCCTGCTACAATCTCTCGCTTGAGTGTAGAGGTTTTGCGCTTGTGCAAGGAAATTGATTGTTTTTATGAGTGCGATAAGCGAGAGTTATCTCCAATAAGCCTATGTAGTTTCAGCTAGTTGCGCAGTGGAAAAAGAAGGAAAACATTCAGCGGTCAACACTCCGTCTGCTCATTCTGATGATATCGGCAGAACTCCAAGAGCTGAATGCTGAGTGCTGAGTGCTGACTGCTGATTGCTCCTATGGACTTTGACCAACTAGAAACCTTCCTTGAAGTCGCGCGGCTGTCATCCTTCTCCCGCGCCGCGGAGAAGCGCTTCCGTACCCAACCGGCGATTTCTGCCCAGATTCGCGCGCTGGAAGAAGAGATTGGAGCCAGGATACTCGACCGCTCAGGCGGCAAAGTCTCTATCACCGCGGCCGGTAAGCTCTTCCAAAAGTATGCCGAGGAAACTTTGGAGGCCCGCAAAGCTGTCCTCACAGCCATCGCCGAAACTGAGCGCGTACCTCGCGGCGAGATTATCGTTGGCGCCAACGAAGGCACTTGCCTGCACATCCTTCCCGAAGTGTTCGCCCAATTCAAGAAGCAGTATCCGGATGTTGCCGTCAATATAAAGAGCGCCGACTACGCCAAGATTCTGGATTCGGTAATCGACAACTCCGTCGACTTCGGCGTGGTCTCCATGCCGGTCAGCGATCCTCGCCTGACGGTGGTTTTGATCCACCGCGACGAGCTTGTGATTATCGTTCCTCCCCAGCATCCGCTGGCAAAACTGAAATCAGCAACGATCGCCGATGCCGCTCGCTTCCCCCTCGTGGTCCCCAAGGCTGGCCACACCCGCGACGCGCTGGAGGATCTCTTTTACGAGAATAAGCTCAAGCCGCGTTATGCCATGGAACTCGATTCCAGCGAACTGCTCAAACGCTTCGTAGCTGCGGACGTCGGAGTCGGCTTTATCGCCCGCTCCAATGTGCAAGAAGACGTCCGCGCCAACGTGTTGGTTGCCATCCCCATATCGGATGCCCAGGTTCGCCGCGACCTCGCCTTGGTCTTCCGCAAAGACAAAGCCCTCAGCCGCGCCGCATTGGCATTTATCGATACCACAGTAAAAATCAAGACGGTCGACGCAGTAGCTCCCGCCAAGCGGTAAGTCGCTTTGACATGACGTGGAGGAGCGCGCCCTGTCTGAAAACTCCACAACAATTCGCAGGAACGTGGAAGAGCGGCCCTTCAGGGCCGCGTAAGCTTTAGAAAATGACCAGGGCTTTAGCCCCCGAGAGATACGATAGAATCTGCGGAGTGAATCCACCCAAATTTGTATTCATATTCACCCCTCTGTTGTTAGTCTCACTACTGCCCGCCCAGACCACCCGCAAACCGCCATCCACTTTCAAACTAATTTCCATCAACGTGACCGGCACCAAGCGCTACACACCTGCCGAAATCATTGCCGCCACCGGCCTCCAGCTCGGACAAACCGTTAGCGAATCTGACTTCAAGCGAGTCAGCCAGCAATTGGGAGAAACCGGCGCCTTCAGCGATGTGGCCTACACCTATCAATACTCCGCGCAAGGAACCAAACTCGACTTCCAGATAGCGGACAACACGCAGTTCCATCCTGTTCGCTTCGATAATTTTGTCTGGTTCTCCGACCAGGAACTCGTGGAAAAGCTCCACAGCGTTGTCCCTCTGTTTCATGGGCAACTGCCGGTAGCCGGTAGCTTGATTGACCAGGTTTCCGACGCCTTGCAATCGCTCTTGCTCGAACGAAAGCTTCAGGGTCGAGCCGACTACATGCGCACCGCCCAGCATGACGGCCCTATTGAGGCCTTCGTCTTCAAAGTCACAGGTCCTTCCATCCTTATCCACAATGTCGCGTTCACCGGGGCCACGCCCATTGAGTTGCCCCTACTTCAGGCGGCCGCCAAGAATCTCCAAGGTGAGGAGTACTTGCGCTCCGTGCTTCAAGTGCAGGCTGAAAAGAATCTTCTTCCCATTTATCTCGGGCGAGGCTACCTCAAAGCTGCTTTCGCCGATGCGCAGGCCAAAATCGCTCAGGAAAGTCCCCAGGAAACCGTAGTTGACGTCGACGTCCCTATCGACCCTGGTCGGCAGTACAGACTCACGCAAATCCAGTGGTCGGGCAACACGGTGTTCGCGGCCGAGAAATTGCAACCACTCATTCATCTCCAGACTGCACAATATGCAAATGCGGTTCAGCTTGGCGATGATCTCCAGGCGGTACAGAAACTGTACGGTACTCGCGGTTATATGGCCGCCCGAGTTCACCCCTTCGCTCAGATGGACGACACGCAATCCACCGTCGCCTACGAACTGCAGGTTCATGAAGGCGACGTCTACCACATGGGAGAATTGGAAATTCAGGGCCTCGATGCCCGCACCACCGCCCGCCTGGTGGAAGGCTGGAAGTTACGCGGCGGCGACATTTATGACGCCAGCTATCCCCAGCAATTTTTAAATGACACAAAAGATGTGATACCTCAGGCGCCTTGGAAGATCAGTGTTCACAATTCACTAAATGAGAAAGAGAAGACGGTGGACGTGACCCTCCGCTTCGACCCCAAACCACAGTGATATTCGATTGATTCCAAGGGACAGCAACTGCATCTAAGAATGAACGTGATTGTCATTCCACAAGGAGAAATGAATCCATGAGATCTGGCCTGCAGAAACTTGGAATTGCGCTAGCAGCGTTGATTTTGACTGGCCTTCTGTCGCTCTCGACAGCCTTTGCCGCCGGCAAAGCCGACACCTTCACTGGTCAAGTGAGCGATGCCATGTGCGGCGCCAAACACATGATGGCGGGTAACCCAGCCGAGTGCACCCGCGCCTGTGTTGGCAAGGGCTCCAAGTACGCCCTGGTAGTCGGCGACAAGGTGTATACCCTAGAGACCAAGAACAAAACTGCTCTGGATTCACTCAACAAGTTAGCCGGTGAACAAGCCACCATTACTGGAAAACTCAACGGAGAAACCATCGAGGTCAGCTCGATCGCTTCAGGCCAGTAGTCGCGCGCAACGCGAACGGCGAGTCAGTGGCCAGTGAAGTGGCAAGTAGTC
>MNGW01000099.1:0-6725 GCA_001918935.1 Acidobacteriales bacterium 13_1_40CM_3_55_5
ACTCCCGCAGATTCCGGAAAGAAGGAATGGTTACTCACGAAAGCCGGGCTTCACCGACACCCGTTTGCGACCCTTGGCACGCCGGCGGGAAATTACTGCCCGGCCGCTTTTGGTCTTCATACGCGTACGAAATCCGTGCGTCTTGGAACGGTGCCGCCGGTTAGGCTGGAACGTGCGCTTGGGCATGAAAAAAAAACTGCTCCTGTCTCGATAACTGCTATTAAGGCAAGCCGAAAGTATAAATGAGCGCGAGCAGGGGGGCAAACTGCACTCCAGCGAGTTATGCGATCACACTTCAGTTTGCACCACTGCCGTGGCAGTTACAACTTCAATACTTGACAGAAAGTTTTCTTCGCGTGCTGAATCGTATCGAAAAAAAACGAGCGCCGAAGATTTTCGCGTAGCAGAAAAATTTTGTGCTAGTATGCCGGACTGTTCAAGCTTACTGTTATTCTTCTGAAGCCAGCTCAACCGCCCCGCAGTACAGAGGCTGCTCTGCTGGAAACGAAAACATCCGTTTCACAACAATTTTGATTCTGGCGCTGACTGGCCCGGCCGCCTTATAAAAGATCCTTCTTATGTCTGTTCCAAGTCCGACACTTACTCCTAATCCGTGGTTGCGCATTCTGGATGCGCTCGAAAAAAAGATCAACCGCCATTCTTATGACACCTGGCTAAAACCAACTCGCTACAGCCACTCCAGCGGCGGGATCCTTTTCGTGCGTGTGCCCACGGCCGAATTTCGCCACGTCGGTGACAAATACGCTGACCTGATCCAGGAAGCGGTCGACAATCTCGGCATGGAATTCCAGGAAGTGAAGTTCGTCACGCCTGAGGATGATCCCGCGTCCACACCCTTGCGGCACGATGGTGGCTTGTCCGCTCATACAGCGACCACAACCAGTCATGTATCGCAGTCGCGCTTCGATTGGGATGGAGCAGCGCAACTGAATCCCCGCTACACCTTTGACGCATTCGTCATTGGCAGTGGAAATCAGTTTGCCCAAGCGGCCTGCCAGGCCGTGGCGGAGCGTCCTTCCAAAGCCTATAACCCGCTTTTCCTCTATGGTGGCGTCGGTACGGGCAAAACTCACCTGATGCAGGCCATCGGACACGAAATCAAGCGGCGACTGCCCCAGGCGGCTATCTGCTATGTCTCCAGCGAGAAGTTCACCAATGAGATGATTAACTCGCTCCGCTATGACAAGATGACCAGCTTCCGCGACAAGTTCCGCAACGTGGACGTGCTGCTGGTGGACGACATCCAGTTCCTTGCCCAAAAGGAGCGGACTCAGGAAGAGTTCTTCCACACTTTCAACGCCTTGCACGAGTCCATGAAACAGATTGTGATCGCGAGCGACCGTCCACCCAAAGAATTGGCTGAGGTCGAGGACAGGTTGCGCAGCCGTTTCGAGTGGGGATTGATCGCCGACATTCAGCCACCTGACCTGGAAACCAAGGTCGCGATTCTGCAGAAGAAGGCCGAACAGGAAAAAGTCACTCTGCCCACGGATGTGGCCCTCTACATTGCTTCGAATATCCGCTCCAACGTGCGCGAACTGGAAGGCGCATTGATCCGCCTGGTAGCGCACTCTTCCCTCATCGGCGCCGAGATTACCCTCCCCTATACCCAGCAGGTACTCAAGAATTTCATTGATTCCCAAGCCAGGAAAGTCACCATTGAATCCATCCAGAAAGTGGTGGCCGAGCAGTTCGGGTTGCGCTTGGTGGAGATCAAGGCCAAAAACAACTCGCGCGCCATCGTGTACCCCAGGCAAATTGCCATGTACCTGGCCAAGCATCTGACCGAGGCCTCGCTGCCCGAGATCGGGCGGCAGTTTGGCGGCAAGCACCACACCACGGTGCTGCACTCCGTCGAGAAGATCGATGAACTCCGTAAGACAGATAAAGATTTGAACAGGCTGGTCAACAAACTGACGGAGCAGTTGGGCGGGTGAAATCGCGGCTTCCCCAAGGATTTCCACTCATCAGAACAGTCTTCCTCGGCGATCTCTGTGGAGTGGGTGTGAAAGTTGTGTAAGAGTCGATCCATACCAGCCGGTCAGGTCCAATTAGGCTCTGATCACCGCCAAATCCAGGACCGGTTATTTACATCACAGGAGCAGGTGGAGACGATGGCAGCAAGGGAGTTTGACCGGATTTCCACTTTTCCGGCTCACCTGCTGTTACTACTGGTTTTATATGTTTTTATTTTGATATAAGGGAGTATCCAATAGTAGCAAGTCGGGACGGGGGACTTGGTTATGCCGGCAGAAGCTTTGGCGTCAGCAGCGGGGACAACCACCATGGAGATCACGGTCAGCAAGTTTGAACTCTTGCGCGAGCTCACGGCGACCCAGGGAGTGGTGGAGCGTAAGACCACAATCCCCATCTTGTCGAACTATGCCTGCGAACTTCGTGCAGCATTAAAGTGAAGAAAGAAGGCTCGTGCACCATCCCCGCCCGCAAGCTGCACGACTACGTAAAGCTCCTGCCGGACGCGGACATCACCATCAAATTGCTGGAGAATCACTGGGTCAGCATTCGCTGTGGCCGTTCCAATACCAAAATGGTAGGAATGGCGCAGTCGAATTTCCCCAGCCTCCCGGCTTTCCCAACTGCGGGTGTCGTCAAGATTCCGGCGCAGGTGCTGCGCAGCATGATTGCCAAGACTGGATTCGCCATCGCCAGTGAAGAATCGCGCTACACGCTGAATGGAGCACTGATGGTGCTGAAGCCGGAGTCCATCACCATGGTGGCCACCGATGGGCATCGCTTATCCCACATCGAGCGTAGTGGGGAGAGGTTCGAAGGCGTTTCCGGGGAGCTGAAAACGCTGGTCCCCAAGAAGGCCATGGATGAGCTGAAGTCACTGCTCGACTCGACCGATGCCGAAGTAATCGAGTTCGCCAAAGACGAATCCACCCTATTTTTCCGCATCGGACAACGCTTGCTGACCTCGCGCCAACTCACCGGCCAATTCCCCAACTACGAAGCAGTGCTGCCCAAGGACAACAACAAGAGCATTACCCTACATTGCGAAGAGCTGAGCCAGGCAATCTCCCGTGTCGCCCAATTTGCGGATGAACGCTCACGCGCCGTCCGGATACGCCTGGAGAAAGGCGAATTGAAGCTTTCCGCTTCCTCCACCGAGACTGGCGAGTCCGAAGACTCCCTTGAGATTGACTATAACGGCGAGACGCTTACCATCGGCTTCAATGCGCAATATATTTTGGATTTCCTCAAGGCTGCCGGCTCGGGTGACGTGAAGCTGGAGTTGAAGGATCCGCAGTCGGCGGGGCAACTCCGTCCGGCTGAGAGTGAAGATTACAAGTACCGGTATATCGTCATGCCGATGCGGATCTGACGCTGCCATCTTACCTCCGGTTGACGGTCTCCTAAGCGAGGACTACTCTACGCCCATCTGATGATGGAGGCCTGCGCATGCTCAGCGGATTCAAGCAGTTCATCCTTCGCGGAAATGTAATCGACATGGCAGTGGGGGTAGTGATCGGCGCCGCGTTTGCGAACGTGGTGACGGCCTTCACCCGCGACCTGCTCACGCCGCTCATCGCCGCTCTGGTTGGCAAGCCCGACTTCTCTGCCATTGCCTTCACCGTCCACGGCAGCGTTTTCGCGTTGGGAGATTTCCTGAATGCGCTGGTTGCCTTCCTGCTGGTTGCGATGGCGGTGTACTTCTTCGTGGTTACACCGATCAATGCGTTGATCGCGCGATCGCGCAAAGAACCGCCAGCGGATCCCACGACCAAGAAGTGCCCCGAGTGCAGGATGGAGATTCCGATTGATGCCCGGCGATGCGCACATTGCACGTCGCAGCTCACAGCTTCGCCGGCAGCATGAGCGCATGCGCTGGTAAAGTGCTTTGGCGCGTGCTCTTGTAAAATAAGCCAGATGGACTGCCGGCTTTACCGGACCAAGTATTCGATTGCAATTCTCACATTGTTGCTTCCAAACCCCCTTGCGACGCCGCAGGCCTCTAATCCCGTGCGGCAGTCGTCCTCAAAATCCAGCACAAAGTCTTCTGCTCCAGCCAAAACATCCGCGCCTGACCTGGGCACGATGACCGATAGCACTTATCGGAATACTTTCTTCGGATTCTCCTACAAGATTCCTTTTGGTTGGGTAGAACGCACCGAAGACATGCGAGAGGAGGGCGATGCGGGAAAGTCACTAGTGCTGCTGGCAGCTTTCGAACGACCGCCCGAGGCGACTGGCAACACCGTGAACTCCGCCGTCGTGATTGCGGCAGAGAGCGTGTCTACTTATCCAGGCCTGAAAACCGCGGCAGATTATTTTGGCCCTTTGTCGGAAGTGACTTTATCCAAAGGCTTCAAGGTGGTGAATGAACCCTTCGATTTTTCCGGCGGCGCCAATCAACTAGTGCGCGGCGACTTCAGCAAAGAAGTGGGGACGCTGACCATGCATCAATCTTCCGTAGTCCTCGTCAAGAAAGGTTATGTGGTTTCGTTTACCGTAATTGGCGGGAGTGAAGATGAGGTCGACGGACTCCTGGAAAAGTTAAGCTTCACTGCCGGCAGTGCGAGCCGGAAGAATCCAAAATCCAAGTGAAATTCAGCGCGCCCTTGAGCAGCGCTGGTAGCCTGCCAAACCCTCTTTCCCGTTCCGGTAACTACCTCCAAAATCACTGGTTACCGCCCCGGTTCCGGGGTCGAAAAATCGCTTCCCATGTGGTACAATTCAGAGTAAGCGATATTCCTGTAAGTGTTAGTAATTTCAGTAGTTTGAGGTCATTTCGCAGGCCTCGACAAGTACTCGGGTTCCAGGGCTCAATTCCGGCATTATTCTACGGAGATGAATGGCTACGAAAGAGACACTGAGCGCAACTGCCATCGCAGAAGCTAAAACAAAAAACGAGAGGCCGGCCGTCATCGCAGGCAACGGAGACTATACCGCCGATTCCATCAAGGTGTTGGGCGGGATGGAAGCCGTGCGCAAGCGTCCCGCGATGTACATCGGTTCGACCGGTGAACTGGGACTGCATCATCTGGTTTACGAAGTTGTAGACAACTCCGTGGACGAAGCGCTTGCCGGTTATGCCGACAAGATTGAAGCCACTATTCACATCGACAACTCGATCACTGTCGTCGACAACGGCCGCGGCATTCCCGTGGACTCGATGGAAGTGGATGGCGAAAAAGTTCCCGCAGCGCAGGTAGTGATGACCAAGCTGCACGCCGGCGGCAAGTTTGATACGTCGTCTTATAAAGTTTCCGGCGGACTGCACGGCGTAGGCGTCTCCTGCGTCAACGCGCTGAGTGAAGACCTGGAGCTCGAGATTTGGCGCGACGGTTTTACCTGGGAGCAGACTTACTCCAAGGGCGAACCCACTACCAAACTGAAGAAAGCGGGCGCGACCAAGAAACGCGGAACCAAAGTTCACTTTCTGCCCGACAAAAGTATTTTCACCGCCACCGAATATAACTTTGACACCCTGGCACAGCGTCTGCGCGAGTTGGCATTCCTCAACAAGGGCCTGCTGATCACGCTCACGGACGAGCGCACCACCGACCCCAAGACCGGCGAACCCAAGACCGCCGAGTTCAAGTACAACGGCGGTATTGCTGAATTCATCAAGCACCTCAATCGCGGCAAACAGGTTTTGCACGACAAGCCGATTTACATGGAAGCCGATCGCAACGGCGTGGTCATGGAGATCGGGCTGCAATACAACGACGGATATTCGGAGTCGGTGTTCAGCTTCGCCAACAACATCAATACCGTTGACGGTGGATCGCATCTTTCCGGCTTCCGTACGGCGCTTACCCGAACAATCAACTACGCCGGCCAGCAGATGGGTCTGTTCAAAGATGTAAAAGAAAATCTGACCGGCGACGATGTTCGTGAAGGATTGGTGGCGGTGATCAGTGTGAAGCTGCCGCAGCCTCAATTCGAAGGTCAGACCAAAGGCAAACTCAATTCCGATATCGCGGGCATTGTCACTGCCTTCTTGAACGAACGCCTGGGCGCGTACTTCGAACAGAACCCCACTGTCGGACGCAAGATCATCAATAAGGCGATTGAAGCCGCGCGCGCTCGCGAAGCCGCCAGGAAAGCTCGTGACCTGACCCGCCGCAAAGGCGCGCTCGATGGCGGTGGACTTCCTGGGAAGCTGGCTGACTGCTCGGAGCGTCAGCCGGAACGGTGCGAATTGTTTCTAGTAGAAGGTGAATCCGCAGGCGGGACGGCCAAGCAGGGCCGCGACCGGCGTTTTCAAGCCATTCTGCCGTTGAAGGGCAAGATCCTGAACGTCGAAAAAGCTCGCTACGACAAGATGCTGGGGCACGAAGAAATTCGCGCCATGATCACAGCGCTAGGCACCGGCATTTCGAAGGAAGACTTCGATGCGTCCAAACTGCGTTACGGCAAAGTTATCCTGATGACTGACGCCGACGTGGACGGTAGCCACATCCGCACTTTGCTGCTGACCTTTTTCTTCCGCCACATGCAGGAACTGATCAAGCGCGGCAACGTATTCATCGCGCAGCCGCCGCTTTATTCCATCAAGAAAGGCAAGGCCCAGCAGTACATCAAGGACGACCGTGAATTTGTGAAAGTGATGGTCAAGCGCGCCGCGGAAGGGCTGACCGTACGCTACGGCGAGGGCGCAGCTAAGTTAGAGGGCGCGAGTTTAGCCCGTTTCATTACGGTGTTGAAAGAATATCTCGACTTCTTCGATAAAGTCG
>MNGW01000099.1:6821-9380 GCA_001918935.1 Acidobacteriales bacterium 13_1_40CM_3_55_5
AGCTTCAAGTCAGTCAAGAGCCGCTTCGACGAAGAACATAATTTGTGGGAAGTGAGCTTCATCAACTCCCAGGGCGCGGAGCACGTGATCAGCTGGGAATTGGCGTCCACTCCTGAGTACCGGCAACTGCTATCCAAGTTCAAGCAGATCGAACCGAACATGGAGCCGCCGTTCGTAGTCGAGACGGTTGCCAAAACAGCCCCAACCAACGGCAGCGCGGAAGAGTTGAGCGACGCCGAGCGTGAGGATATGGAGAAGGCGCAGAAGAAAACGCCGGCAGCTCCAAAACGCAAAGCAGCTGAACCGCAAACGGTGGAGAAAGGCAATCCGCGTGACCTGTTCGATTATGTTCTGGCGGAAGGCCGCAAGGACTACACGGTGCAGCGCTACAAAGGCTTGGGTGAGATGACCGCACAACAGCTCTGGGAAACTACCATGGACCCCGAGCGTCGCACACTGTTGTCGGTAAAACTGGAAGACCTCGCCGAGTGCGAAACCGTCTTTACCACGCTCATGGGCGAAGACGTAGAGGCGCGCCGTAAATTCATCGAAGATAATGCTCTGGACGTGAAGAACCTGGATATTTAAGACTCACCATCTGGGCGGATCGGAACCCATCATGAAGGCGGCCTTGGCGCCGCCTTTTTTATTTGCCTTTGTTCTTTCCGCAGCTTATTGAAATCCCGCATGAACACTCGTAATCCGAACTCTGGGGTGATCTTCGTATGTCCGGCCACGAGTTGATCGCGGTAGTGGTCAAGATAGAAATCGAATGGGTCCTTGGGATCCATATCGATCAGAATCATGTCGGTATCGGACATCGTGAGCTTACCGAAGCGCAATTGGGCTCCACGATACGCCATGTAGTTTCCACCGAATGCGAGAGGCAATTCTGCCTTGGGTTTGTTCCCGAAGACCTGAACGATCTGATTGCCTTCAATGCGAATAGCCGTAACGCGGCCCTCAATATGAGGTGGTGGGAGGATTTGCTGCGGATCGAGGATTAAGTCATTTTCCTCGCTGCGAACTCCACGCACCTTTTTTGTATTGATGAGGTCGGCAATGTTAAGTCCAAGCAGATCCATCAGGCCTTTGACAGGTAAATGTGCAGCTTTCACTTTTTGTGCATGAATCCGAATCTGTCCTTCGGGCGTGGCCGAAAGCGTGCCTACCGTTTCAAATGAAATATCGCCTTTTGAGTGCAGCTTTCCTTTTACCTTGAGCTTGTTCCCTTCCGTCGTAACTGTAAGGTCCTTGAGAGGCGCTTCGGAAGCCACGAAGACGTACTGGTTGAGGACATTGGCCAGTGAGTCTGTAGTCATGGTGATGTTAGCGGAACTGATTTCAAGGTTGAAGGAGCGCGAGTCGTCGAAGATGGGAAGGCCGTCCTGCCTGACAGGAACTAGCGCGCCGTGAAGCTCAAGAATGTGGACTGTGACGCTCTCGGTGAAGTGATACATCACATTCCTCATCTCGGTCTGGACCGCATTCGTTTTCGTGGACTCCTTCTGGGTCTGGCTATGGCCGGCGCTTGAGCATCCGACGACGAGTACTGACACTAGCAAGAGCATCCTGCTCATAGTTTGTTGCCGGCGAATAGATGCGCGGCTCCTGACCGCGGTGGTCCGCGATATTGTCAAAGGATTGTCGTTACTGTCATGGTTACGAGTAGTTACCTGAGTGTCTGCCTGTTCCCACTCGCCCTTAATCCTCGCGCGCAACTTTCCCCAAGCCGTACGTTCTCTGGATAGAACCGGAGAGCGCCTGTTGCCGGTCCAGAGCGAACAAGAGGACATCCACAAATGAAGAAGCTACTGCTAGCGATGCTTTGTATGTGCGGACTCGGGCTGACCCAGGCTATGGCTACCGATGCAGTTAATCAGCCGGCACTGACCATCTACAACCAGAATTTTTTTGTGGCACGGGAGCGGTTGCCAATGGAATTGAAAATGGGTGCTAACCATGTGGCGTACTCGGGTATCGCAGCGCATCTGGAGCCGGACTCCGTAATCCTCCGCGATCCAGCTGGGCGCGCACTTCAAATCCTGGAGCAGAATTACCGCAATGATCCCATTTCGCAGGAGCTCTTGCTTTCCTTCTACGAGGGGAAGACGATCGATTTCCTAGTGCAGCGGGGGGACAAACAAGAAATCGTCAAGGGAAAAATTGTGCGCAGTGGATACATCCCCAGTACTTATTACGCGCAGGGGTATTCGCAGCCGGGCATGGGTCAACCCATCATTGAAATCGATGGTGTGTTGCGCTTCGGCTTGCCCGGGCAGCCGCTGTTTCCGGGGCTGACTGGCGACTCGATCCTCAAACCTACATTGAGCTGGTTGCTTGAAACCAACGAGCCCGGCAAGTTCGATGCGGAAATCTCTTATGTCAGTGGAGGGATGAACTGGCAGGCGGATTACAACCTGGTGGTTTCCGACAAGTCCAACGGCAAGTTCGACCTGCTCGACATGGTCGGCTGGGTGACGATGCGCAACCAGAGCGGAAAGACATTTGAGAACGCGAGCATTAAGCTGCTGGCTGGCGACGTCAACAAGATTCAGG
>MNGW01000084.1:0-450 GCA_001918935.1 Acidobacteriales bacterium 13_1_40CM_3_55_5
GTGGGCGCCGGATTTTGTGGTAGCGCGGGAAAAGTAACGTCTGAATATTCTCTAAATGAATCCAATTAGTCTAACCGGAGCGGTATGCACGATTTTCTTTCGCTAATCGCCCATCACGGCTACGCGGTGGTGTTCCTGGTCGTGTTGGCTGAAGCCGTCGGATTGCCGGTTCCGGCGGCAATAGCATTGCTGGCAGCGGGCGCGGCCGTCGCCTCGGGAGCTCTGCGTGCACCAGTGCTGCTTCTGGTGGCAGTGATCGGCATGCTCATTGGAGATTCCCTACTTTTTGTTCTGGGCCGCTACATGGGATGGAGTCTGCTCGGCTGGCTCTGCAAATTATCCGCCAATCCGGAAACCTGCATCATGCGCTCAGCCGAATCTTTTTATAAACGTGGCAAGCTTACGCTGGTGATCGCCAAGTTCATTCCCGGCGTAAATACCATGGCGCCT
>MNGW01000084.1:471-13360 GCA_001918935.1 Acidobacteriales bacterium 13_1_40CM_3_55_5
TGCTTTATGCGGCGGCCTATGCAAGCTTGGGATTTCTGTTTCGCGATTTTCTGGTAGCGATAACGCGTGGCTTCCAGACGGCTGGTCGTGCAGTGGAGATGGTGCTTCTGATCGGCCTCCTCGGCTATATCATTTACCGCATCGGACTCTACCGCAAACATTCTATCTATCGCATTGTGCCCCGAGTGCAAGTTGAAGAACTGGCTCGCAAGCTGGCGTCAGAGAACGACCAGGCCCACCCCATATTGGTAGATGTCCGCAGCCATGGCTACTACGACCCCAACGCCGCGCGCATTAAAGGCTCAATCCGCGTGGAGCCCAATAATCTGGCGGAAGAAATCAAGAACCTTCCCAAAGATAAAGATATTTACGTCTACTGTACTTGAATGCGCGAAGCAACTAGCGCCCGGGTGGCGCACCTGCTGCGGGAAAAAGGATTTAACGCCTTTGTCCTTGTGGGAGGGTTCGCAGCTTGGAGAAAAGCCGGCCAGGCTACCGAACCAGTGCCTCGCGATGATCTGGTGAAACTGCCCACGTTCACGTAAATCAGGTCTCTGGTCTCAGGGCTCTAGTCTCTGGTCTCAGGGCTCCGGTCTCCGCCGCCTTATACTGTCTTCAGATGACTTCCCACAAAGAAGTTGAGGTCAAGTTTCGTGTAGATGATGTCCGCGCGCTCACTCGGAAACTGCGGGCGGCTGGGTTTCGACAAATTACACCACGCACTCACGAGATGAACACTCTTTATGATTTACCTGGTCAACCGCTGCGGCACCGTGGAGAACTGTTGCGCTTGCGTCGGTACGGCAAGGAATGGCTGTTGACTCACAAAGCTAAGGGCAAGGCCGGGCGTCATAAGATGCGTGAGGAGACCGAAACCAAGGTTAACGATGGCAAGAAAATGGACGCCATTCTGCGCGCTCTGGGTTTCGAACCTAGCTTTCGCTATGAGAAATTTCGCGCGGAGTGGAGTGATGGAAAGGGCCACGTCGTCGTCGACGAGACTCCCATTGGGAACTTCGGCGAGATTGAAGGACCACCGCGCTGGATCGATGCAACCGCTCGTCGCCTTGGAATTCAGCGGAGTAACTACATCCCTCAAAACTATGCAGCATTGTTTCAGGAGTGGAAGCAACGGACCGGAAGCCAGGCAAGAGAAATGACTTTCAAGGCGGTTAGGCAAAAGAGATCTAGAATGTTGCTCAATGGACCGTGACACCCTTAACCAAGCTTAAGAAAAAGGGCAAGTTGCCGAAGCTGTGGCCGACGATGCCCGGCCAAGTGCTTCTTGTGCGTTGTGCAATAAAAGAAAGCGCAAGGCCTGTAATTGCCATCCGGACCGTGTCCCAGAGAGTGGGCTGCATGAATAGGTGGAACGCCGACCAAGCGATGCCGTGGACAAGCCACGCAGTCCTGCCAAAAGCTAGTTCCTGTCGTGGCAGCACATAACCGCGCCACCACAGTTCCTCCCCACCGATGTTGCACACCAGCATCACAACAGCATAGTAAAAAGGAATCCACCAGGCCCCTTGCAGAGTTAGCCCCATGAAATCGGTTGGACCGAAATGGCTAAAGAACTCACTGTAGAACCCAGTAGAATCGAAAAATTTTACGGACTGCAAAGTGGGTTGAAGGATCGCAGCGTTACGCTTGACAAGCGTGCCTAACAAAATCGCGGCGAATAGCCACTTTTGGCTCGTCTTCTCTTTCCATAGTGCAAGCCACGACGCTGCCACGGCAAGAAGATCCGCCCAATTACCCCCGTACATAAATCCGGAGAGCGCTACTGCCCAGAGCCAAACTATGCCACTTGGAAGTGTGAGCCGCAACCGTTGCCGGAGGCTCTTCAAGGAAACAGAACCCAGATCAAGAGTCGCGCCTGCGAGCGCGGCAACCAACATGAGCGCAAGCGGCAATACCAGCAACACCTGGAAAATACGCCACCAAGAGGTTCCCTGTTGCCAGAGATCCGGCCCCAGCCAATGAAAGAGGAAACCGAAAACTAAGGCTGGAACACCGAATAGAAGAATTGTCGCGACCCAACCTGCTGGCTTCATCGCCGGTAAGTGTACGCGATGAGTGTAGCTGACCTAAGAGCAAGCCACCAAAAGATCTTTGAAAAAACTATGTTGTTCAGCGGTTGGCGGACGCCGTTTTGGCGCAAAACTTGTCGAATGCGACCGTGAGTTCGGCTGCGATTTCTTCCGCGTCACGATATTCGATGTCACTACGCTGCATCATGTAGATCAGCTGGCCGTCTCGAAACAACCCTATGGAAGGCGATGAGGGTGGGTATCCGGTGAAATAACTGCGAGCGCGATCAGTGGCTTGGGGATCTTGTCCGGCAAAAACGGTGAATAAATTCTCCGGACGGTTGGGATGCTGAAGCGCCCGGCGGACACCGGGTCTCATCCGTCCCGCGGCACATCCGCAGATAGAATTGACAACCACCATGGTCGTACCGGCTTGATTGGCCAGCGCCCGATCGACTTCCTCCGGAGTGCGTAGTTCTTGAATGCCCACTCGAGTCAACTCTTCGCGCATAGGAATCAGCATGATTTCCGGATACATTTCAGCTCCTTGATAATCTCGACACAATCATTGTAATACGCCGAGCACCTCACTCCGCACGAAGTGCAGCTTTTTAGCTCGTATATATTGATGGCAGCCCAATGCTCATCCAGGAAAACGTGCCCCTGGCGCCACTGACTACCCTCAAGGTCGGCGGACCGGCTCGATATTTTGTTCAAGCGTATACCATCGCGGAGGTCAGCGAGGCGGTCTCTCTGGCACGCTCAAGAAATCTCGCGCTGCTTGTTCTGGGCGGCGGCAGCAACCTAGTGATCTCTGACGCCGGCTGGCCCGGACTCGTCCTAAAGATTACAATTCCCGGAATCGAAGAGCGCAGCCAAGGCGATAAATCGCTGTTCGAAGTCGGAGCGGGCGAGGAGTGGGACAAGTTCGTCGCCCACGCTGTGTCCCGCAATTGTTCCGGGATTGAATGCCTAAGCGGCATCCCGGGAAGCGTGGGCGGAACTCCCGTGCAGAACGTTGGCGCTTACGGACAGGAGGTAGCGGAGACCATCGAATCCGTTCTGGCGCTGGATCTTAAAGACGGTCAGGTGCACGAACTGTGCAAAGAAGCGTGCAGCTTTAGATACCGCACCAGCATTTTCAATACCTCTGAGCGTGGACGATACATCATTCTGCGCGTGACCTACGCGTTGACTCCTGGCGGCGAGCCGGCGATCCTCTACGCCGATCTTAAAAAATACTTTGGTGGCTGGAATACGCAGCCCAGCTTGGCCACTACGCGTGAAGTTGTCCGGCAGATTCGGGCCAGCAAGGCCATGCTGATCACACCCGGCGACGAGGATTGCCGCAGCGCTGGATCTTTCTTCAAGAATCCAGTCTTATCCGATGAGCAATACAAAGAGGTCAGTAACCGCGCGGCGGCAAAAGGTTTGCAGATTCCAAGCTATCCGGCGCTCCAGGCTCAAAGAAAAATTTCGGCAGCGTGGCTAGTGGAGCACTCCGGGTTCAGGAAAGGCTATGGAAATAAACGTGCGGGCATCTCCCGCAAGCACGCGCTAGCCATCGTGAACCGAGACAACGCGACTGCGGCCGACATCGTCGCATTGAAAGAAGAGATCCAGCGGCGGGTAGAAGAAGTCTGGAGACTGCGACTGGAAACGGAGCCTGTATTCGTAGGGTTCTAGCAAACACCAACTAACTGCTTCAAAATATACGTGGCACTCTGCACTACTTCCCCGGCAGCTTGCGAAAGGGATGCTCAAAACTCAGATAGAGAAAGACGCCTTTCTCCCCGCTGCTCGGGCCAACGCCGATTGGTACGCCGATACCAGGCACAATCTGTAGCCCGTTTTTGAAGTTGTACGCCCAGCGAATCCCAGGGCTGAGAAATAGAGATCGTGACCACTCAGTTTTGGCAGGAGCCACCACGAACTGCGAATTCGCAAATACAGTTTCCAGCATGACATTAAACCGCGGATTGGTTAGCCAGATGAAGCTTTGTCCCAGGTTGTAGCCGGTTGCGGAAGCACGATCCCTTGAGGCGTCTTGAGCGTGGGGTACGACAGTAACCCCCGCATTCCAGTGGCTCACCAGGTTTTTGCTCAAGACGAGGCTTACTGGAAGGCTGGTCTGTACGCCGAGTCCGCCGGCGCCACGTCCGTCAGCAACACTCCCGGTGGGCAATATCAAGCTAAGCCGTGGCGCAAATGCGAGCTTTGCATTGCCGTCTCCTACAAGCTGGTAGCGGTAGTGTAGAAAGACGTCGCCAATGCCCGCGCCCGAATCCTGGAAAGCTCCGGCATGGAAAAACGGCACGGTGTAGCTGAGTTGGTGACGCGCGTCACCGGGGACTGGCCATTCTTGAGTAAAAATGTATGCCCAATCTTTGCTGTTCCAGAAGCGAGTGAAGCTACTAATGTGCTGCACCACGCCAAAGTTTTGGTTGTAAGCCTCTTCGATCAGAAAGCTGTTGTCTTGAATACCCGGCTGCGCAGAAGCCGATGAAGCGGAATCTTGCTGGGCAAGAGCAGCGCCAGCTAAGAGAAGGACCACGAAGACGAAGTAAAAGCAGCCAACGATGGACGTGTGTCCGCAGGCACGACCGATTCTGGTCATCGATTGGCCAATCGCGCTGCTTCCTCAAAAATGCGGCCAAACATTTGGCGTGTAAGTTTTCCGGTTTGTGTGTTCTGGTTGGAAGGATGGTAGGACGCCAGCAAAATCTTCCCATCCGGCATTTCGTACTTTGCGCCGTGCTGAAAAAAGTAGGGCTTCTTGCCGGCAAGCTGACCTCTGCGTTTCAAGTAATTGAGGTAAGCATCGAAACCGATTCTTCCCAACGCCACTACGACTCTCAAATTCTTGAGACCATCCATTTCGCGATCGAGATAAGGCGCACAATTCGCGAGTTCCTGTGGCAACGGTTTGTTATCGGGAGGAGCACAGCGGACGGCGGCTGTGATGTACAGACCTTTCAACTCAAGTCCATCGTCACAATGCGTGGCGTGGGGCTGATTGGCAAAACCAGTTTCGTATAAAATTGGATACATGAATTTGCCGGACGCATCCCCCGTGAAAGGCCGTCCCGTGCGATTTGAGCCGTGGGCGCCTGGAGCGAGTCCGAGCACGAGAACTCGAGCGTTGGGATCACCGAAACCCGGGACAGGTCTTCCCCAATATTCGCAGCCACGATAAGCCCGACGTTTCTCACGAGCCACCTGCTCGCGGTAAACCACCAACCGCGGACATCGGGTGCAGCGGACAACTTCGCGGTTCAGCGTGTCCAGCCAGGCAGCAGACACTTCGGACATTGGACTGCAGGCGTTTGGCATTCGATTGAAGATTATTCTACAGGTCTATTGGCCGGAATCGAGGCGGGCGATTTCTCTTGCGAACAAAGGATTCTTTGGAAAGTCATCACGAAGTGCAGCCAACAGCTCTCGCGCCCGCGGCTTGTCTTTTTCCCGGACATAGGCAATGGCCAGCAGTATGCGAGCGAACGGCGCCAGATAACGTCCTCGCTCGGCGGTCAACTGCAGCTCTGCCATCCCGGCTTTCTTGTCTCCGGAAACCCCGCCGAGACGCATGATCCAACGCACCGGCGCGGCCATGCTGCCGATAATGTATTTGCTAATCCCGGCAGCAATATGGCCGTCATAGCATTGGGGATCCACCGCCAGCAATTGCTCCGACCATTTCGTGGCTTCTTTGGTGTAGCGCAGGGAAGCCAGATTGCGTTTCTCGATCAGTGCGGCATAATCTGCACGCAGGCCGAAAGAAAGCGTCATGGCAAACAATGCGTCGCGATCCTTGGGATTCTTTACCAGAAGCGCACGTGCACGGCTCTCCGACTGGTCGAGCGCAAGGTTAAAGCGGTCGCGAACGCCAGGATCCGGGGCGAGTTTCTTGCGGGCATTAAAAGCTTTGTCGTTTTCGTAGAATTGCGCTTCCAGCACGCCCAGCCGCTGAAATTCCGAGAACAGCAGTCCCGCCGCATCCGCAGCGGGACTGACCGAATCCTCGGGATGCTCCCGTTGCCAGGAGGAAAAGAACTGGTGCGCCCGATCGAACTCCAGGTCATACATAAGCCGGAAGCCTTGGTCGAAGGGCGAGTTGGCCACGCTGATATCGGCAGTCCAAGCGGGTAGGCAGAAAGATGCGAGTAAGATAACTCCCAAAACTCGCCGTCCATGCCTAGTAAATTTTTCTTTCATGCGACCGAGTCCTGCCACGTGCGTCCTAAGCAGTTTAGATGCTGATACTTTACGCTGCCGGAAATCATTTGCAAAAAAATTGTAAAAATCAGCCCTTGGCACTCATTCGGCACTCGGCCCTTTTGGCTTCAACTCATTGCCAAGTGCTAATTGCTGTCCTCAGTTTGACGCCCCCAACTCCCCTTTGCTACCTTCTAGGGTTTCCTCTTCCTCAGTTGAGATTCTCATGGCCCTCAAGTTTCGCGGAGTAGATTTCATCGAGTTTGACGCTCTGCTTACGGATGACGAGCGCCTGGTCCGCGATACGGCCCGCAGATTCATTGAAGAAAACCTCATCCCCATCATTGAAGAATGCAATCGTGCGGGACGCTTTCCTCGCGAACTGGTCAAGCCCATGGCCGATCTTGGTTTCTATGGAGCCAGTCTCAAAGGTTACGGCTGCGCCGGGATGTCCAACGTCGAATACGGCTTGGTTATGCAGGAACTGGAGCGTGGCGACTCCGGCGTGCGCTCTTTTGTCAGCGTGCAGTCGGCGCTGGTCATGTATCCCATTTACGCCTTCGGCAGCGAAGAGCAGAAAAAAAAATGGCTTCCAGCTCTTCAGAAAGGCGAAAAGCTTGGCTGTTTTGGCCTAACCGAGCCGGACTTCGGTTCCAACCCCGGCGGAATGCGCACCCGCGCCCGCAAGGTCGGAAAAGAGTACGTACTGAACGGCGAGAAAATGTGGATCACCTCCGGTTCCATCGCCGACGTCGCTGTCATCTGGGCCAAAGTAGAAGATGAAGACAACAAGGTCCGGGGATTTCTGGTGGAAACCAATCGCCTCGGTTTTCGCGCCGAGGATATTCACGGCAAGTGGTCATTGCGCGCGTCAGTGACTTCCAGCCTTTCCCTGCAGGATGTCCACATACCGGAATCGAATCTGTTGGCCGGGAGTGGCGGGTTGAAGTCTCCACTCAAATGTCTGAATCAAGCCCGCTACGGCATCGGATGGGGAGCAATCGGCGCGGCGATGGCTTGCTACGACTGCGCTTTGCAATATTCGCTATTCCGCAAACAGTTTCGTGATCAGCCCATCGCTTCGCATCAACTCGTCCAGGAAAAATTGGCGTGGATGATCACCGAGATCACCAAGGCGCAGTTGCTGGCGTTGCAAACTGGGCGTCTCAAAGATAAAGACAAGGCCGGCCCGCAACACATTTCCATGACCAAGCGAAACAATGTCTGGATGGCGCTGGAATGCGCCCGCATGTCACGAGATATTCTGGGCGCTAATGGAGTTGCCGATGAGTATCCAATCTTCCGCCACATGGCCAATCTCGAATCGGTAAAGACTTACGAAGGCACGCACGATATTCATACCTTGATCATCGGACAGAGTGTGACCGGAATTGACGCATTCTAACTTTGGGGCGATTCCACGAACTCAAGCCGCCGTCCCAGCACTCTTGCCGCGGACGCGCGCAGCATAATCGCCAACTGACGTTAAGCGAATACCATATTTCTTGGCAGTTTCCTGAGCTCCCTTTATTTCCCCTCCTTGGGTATATCCGAGCATCAGTGCAGCAAAGGTTTTCTGCAGCGGATCAGGGGAGCTGTATTGCTGCTGCAAAGCCTCTGCGGGCACGTGTTCGAGCTGGAATTTTTTCTCCAAAACTTGTTCAAAGATCTTCACTGCGTCCAGTTGCGACACCGCGTGCGGTCCTCCCATCTCCAGGATCGTGTGCTCATCATCTTTCCCCATAGCAGCAGCCACTGCAAAGTCGGCAACGTCGAATGCGGAGATGTAACTGCCCTTGCCCTCTCCCGACCCGTAAATCCGAATCGCGCCGCTGACGAAATCAAAACCAAGTGCCGGGCTTAACCACACTTCGGCGAAATAAGAAGGGCGCAGAATGACGGTTTGCATGGAACTCCGGAGCAGACGGTTTTCGCAAGTTCGCTTGGCAGTCTCAAGCGGCGAGGCGATCTGAATATTTCCGGAGTAAGAAGTGTAAACAAAACGCTTCACCCCAGCGCGCTCGGCAGCTTCAATTAGCGCCACGCTGCCGTCGAGGTCCACGCGTCGCAGCCCATCATTGGCTGCCGTGGGCATGGATGTTGCGGTACAGACCACGGTGGCAATTCCGCGGCAGGCTGGCTCGAGAGTCTCCGCAACCGTCAAATCGCCATTCACAATTTCTATCCCGGCGGCACGAAGTGGTTGAACTTTCGGGTGGGCATCGCCGCCACGCACCAGAGCTCTTACTGATTGTCCCTGCCTTCGAAGCTTCTGGGCCACCTGTCCACCCACTAAGCCCGTCGCTCCCACTACTAGAATGGACATGTCTCCCTCCGTAGCGCCCCCACTGTTCTTGTCCCGAAGAATCTAGGTCGGTAGATCAGGCATGTCAAGGCCTGCATGAACGAGAACGCGGCGAGATGGATTCTGCGCGCCTTGTTGCCCACATCGAGATTGCATCGGCATCTTTAACGAAAATTTACATTCCAGACATGTTTGAGTAACACAGCGTCCATAGGCTTCTGGTTCCGTGGCAACACCAGTGTCGAACTACCCCTAAAAACCCAGGAGACAGATGCAATGGAAAGTTACATCGCTGTAGCGAAACACTCAGGCCGGGCATCGTGGCGCTTGGCTCTGCTTTTGTTGGTTATCGCACTTTTTCTGATTCCCATCCACATGCTTGCCGAAGAACCTCACCACCGTATCCAGAACATCATCGTCATTTGCCAGGAGAACTGGAGCTTCGATTCTTTATACGGCTTGTTCCCGGGAGCTAACGGAGTGTTCGGGGCTTTCGACCGTGTCGCTCACACAGCGCGACCGTCTCACCGGTGAGCCGTACAGCTCACAACTGGGCCAAACGTTCGACCTGGTATCTGGTTCCCTCTCGCTGACAACTCCACCCCAGCCAATTGACAACAATGTCAGTCCTGCCCAGATCGATACTCGCTTCCCCTCCAACCTCAACACGCTATGCTCCCCTACAACCTAGTCACCAAGGCTAACCTTCAGACCTCCGATAAAACAGGCGACATCGTCCATCGCTTCTGGCACGAACAGGCTCAAATCAACCACGGGAAAATGAATCGATTCGTGACCTGGAGTGACAATCCTGGATTGGTCATGAGCTACTTTGACGCCACCAGTCTGCCGGAGGGCAAACTCGCTCAGAAATACACGATGGACGACAATTTCTTCCACGCTGCTTTCGGCGGGTCATTCCTGAATCACCAGTTCCTGATCGCCGCTGCGGCGCCCGTTTATCCGAATGCCCCGGCAAGCATGCAGCCGACACTGGACGCTAGTGGAAAACTCGCTCTGGATTCCACCACGGGCAAGACCATTCATGACGGCAATATCACACCGATCGGAGCGCCTTCCTTCAGCATCCCGGGTGGTAAATTCGGCAAAAACTATGCTGTCAACACCATCTTTTCGGTAAATCTGGTTCCGACATTTTCCACTCCTGGCAGCGCGAGTTTGCTGCCATCGCAGAACGACAGCAATCCTGCCGACGCGAGTCGTCCGTACATTCCGACAATCGGAGACCGGCTGAGCGCAAAGCAGGTAAGCTGGAAGTGGTACTCCCTGCGAACCCGCCCGTTGATCCGCTCTTCCAATGGCACCACCAGCCGTTTGCCTACTACGACAACTATGCTCCGTGGAAAAATGGCCAGCGCAATCTGGTTTCCGCCGCTCGCTTGCAGGACGAGACCGATTTCTTCCTCGATCTGCAAAATCACGATCTGCCGGCCGTAAGCTTCATCAATCTCCGCGGACCAAAAACGGTATTTTCGGGGACGGGTCGCGCGTTCCTGCAATCGTGATCGGTCCCTTTGCCAAACGAGGTTTTGTGGACCACAGCCAACACGACACGCTCTCGATTCTAAAGACAATCGAACGGACCTTCGGCCCGGCACCTCTTAACACCTTTGACGCTAACGCCTCGTCGCTCGACAGCAGCTTGATTCTCGGGGAAGCAAGATAACGAAGATTAACCAACTCTGAAAACACCAACTGTGGGCAGCCGGGCTGCCCACGATTGGATTCAGTTTTTTCTAAGCTGATTTTCTTTAGAGGCTTGGGGCGGGCCTTAACTCACCACGCATCTCCCGTGCCCACTGGGTGACAACAGCCGGAAGTTAAGGCAGTGGCTGCAAAATCACATTGGGAAAACCAGTAATGCCGAAATCAAAATCCGTCCGCTCCCCAGCCTTCTTACCGGGAGCTGGGATCAGCC
The DNA here is from genome assembly GCA_001918935.1 of Acidobacteriales bacterium 13_1_40CM_3_55_5. GTDB lineage: Bacteria > Acidobacteriota > Terriglobia > Terriglobales > Acidobacteriaceae > 40CM-3-55-5. Next base: position 10,961 of record MNGW01000084.1, read on the forward strand.
TCGCCGTCAGAGGTTTGTGCCATTTGAATGCTAAGCTAGCCACGTCGCCAATAATACGTTCCAATTGCTGCTGCGATACGTCTCCGGGTAAAGGGATCGCGTCCAATCCGGTTCCACATACCGCGGAGTATGCCAGCAGCGCATCGATGCGATAAGCCCCTTCGCTCCAGCCCTGTGCCAGCACCGAATCTTCCAGTGGAGGAAGCATCAATCCTGAGTAACCAACTCGCTTCACAGGAATGGAGCGCACAGCGTCGGTGATGATGGCGGCAGCGGTCAATGTGCCGCTGGAACCGAATCTTGTTCCCGTGAATTGTTGGATGGCGGCTCCGATGGAAGAGTCCGGGCCGGGGGCGGGCGTGGCATCCAAGCCCATGTAGCTCCATCCCGAATCCTTTTCTACTTGCAGCGCGATGGCTTCCAGAGATCGGGCGTGTTCCGCCAGTTTGTGCGATAAAAGTTCGCGCGCAATACGAGGATCACCGTGGCTCTCCGTGAAAACATCAGCCACGAAACTCCCGCCTTCGAGTCCGACAGAAAATTGATGGCCCCGTCCATTGTGATTGGAGCCAGGATAGAACGGAGTGTAAGGTGGCACGAATGCCGCGGCGGAAAATCAAAATTGCGCACACCATTCGCGCTGTGATCTTCGACATACTTGATGGTTTTCGCAGCCGCACCGATTGCGTTCCAATGGATGCCATCGTCTGCGGCAATCACCAAGCTTGTGTTGATGTCGGTGGATACAAGGATGTCCGCTAGCAAGTCCACTGCTGAGTCATCTTGATCATTCAGCATTGCCGGCCCGACATTGGCGAGGAATTCCTCCTTCTTTGACAAGGCATCTAATCCCTTGAAAAATTCCAGCGCTTCCGCTTTCGTTATGCCGCGCGTGTACTGGGGGATTCGAAGCATTGCCAGAGTATCCTGGATCTGCTTGCCGTATGTGGCGCGGTCTATGCTTACGAAGGCGGTGATCGCCCGAACTCTCGGTTTCCGCGACACGTCGCTGCACCAAAGAGCTGCGGCGCAGACATGACCGAAAAGGATCAGAATTAATGGTCCGCGGAATGCAACAAACTTGATCAATCGTTTTGTCATCCTACCTCCCGCTGATGAGGGGACTTACAGAGCGGAGCTATTGTGCCAAAGATTCGGGCACACAGGCACATCCAGCTTCTCGCGATTTCCCTGACGGACATAAGTCGTTATAGTCTGTGACCGCCCTTTTATAGACGGAGACATCATGGCAGCTCATACCAGACCTGAAACTAAGGCTAGAACGTTTGGCGAAAATATTGAAAGCGATCTCGCTTCCCGATTTCTTCGTGTAGTGGAGACGGCCGCCATTGCTTCCGCCCGAACCATGGGCAAAGGCGACCGCAGGCTCGCCGACGACGTGGCCACGCAAGCTATGCGCCGCACCATGGACAACGTACCCATGCGAGGGACAATCGTGATCGGCGAAGGCGAACGCGATGAGGCGCCGATGCTCTATATCGGCGAAAAAGTAGGAGCTGAGTTTCCGGATGGAACCGAGGTTCCGGAAGTGGATATTGCCGTCGATCCGCTGGAAGGCACAAACCTATGCGCGACTGGCGCTCCCGGCGCGATTACCGTGCTGGCCGCATCCGAACGAAGCGGCCTGCTAAACGCACCCGACTGTTACATGGAAAAGATTGTGGTTGGACCATCGTGCAAAAATGCGGTGGAGCTGGACGCGCCTGTCGCCGACAATCTGAAGAACATCGCCAAGCGCATGGAACGTGACGTGGAGGACCTGGTGGTAGTCGTGCTCGACCGTCCGCGCCACGAGAAGCTGATCTCGGACATCCGCGATGCCGGCGCCCGTATAAAGTTGATCGGCGATGGCGACCTCTCCGCCGGAATTGCCGCCGCTGTGATCGGAACCGGCGTACACGCAGTGATGGGATCAGGGGGCGCCCCCGAAGGCGTCATCACGGCCGCAGCCATCCGCTGCCTGAATGGCTACATGCTTGGGCGGTTGGTGATCAATAAGCCTGAATTGGAAGAACGCATCGCCCGCATGGGCATCAAAGACAAAAATAAAATCTATGAAGCAGAGGACCTTGCTCCCGGCAAGCAACTGATCTTCGCCGCTACCGGCGTAACCGATGGCTCGCTGATGCGCGGCGTGCGCTTCTTCGGAGAAGGCATAAGAACTTCGTCGGTAATTCTGACTCTTCGGACCGGGAAAGTCCGTTTTATTGACAGCATTCATTTGGAGAAAGGGCCGGATGTGAAGGTGAGGTTCGCGTAGAATGAAGTTCTTTGCTGAATCGCCATTGACGGGCGCCGAAGTAAATTTGGAAACGCAAATCAGATCACGGGCGCAAGGTTAAGTTGTGAGCTTCTAGATCGATATACCACCCTGGAATT
>MNGW01000168.1 GCA_001918935.1 Acidobacteriales bacterium 13_1_40CM_3_55_5
GGTTACGTTCCTGATGTTAGTTATGTTGACGACGTTCAGATAAATACCGCTGTAGTGGTACCAGGGAAAAAAAGGCTCTCGCGGCCCCAGGGGGAACCAACCCACCAAGCCGGCGCCAATGCCAATGCCGACTGAGAAGTGCGGACCTCCCAGAAACGCCACCAGGGCCGGCACATAAACCGGCACTACGACCAGGGGTGGCGGTATCCAACCCCAAGCCGTTCCGATATAAATCCACCGGCCGTAGTGGAAGGGACAAAATCCCCATTCTTCATCTTCAATCCAGGACCAGCCCCAAGGATCAATCCATATCCAATGACCGAAGCGATAAGGCACCCAACCCGCAGGAACAATCGGATACCAAACCGCGCCGTAGTCGATGACGTCCACCCAGTGCCCGTATGCGTCCAAATCGTCACAACCAGGAGTGAAAGGGCTCGCATACTTCGAGGAGCCTGAGGATGCGAGTCGTCGGTCGCGCTCCTCACTCCACGAATCGAAACCATTAGAAGAAGGCATAGGAAGGGATTCAAGTTGTATTGGATCCTGACCTGTCAACCTGACAGCCTGACCGGCCTCCACGGTTTGAGAGACCCCCGGCCCAGTTATTTCCAGACTGCCTTCGTTAACCCGTACCGTCGTACGGTCGCCACTCGGATCAACGTCAACGCGGTACTTGTCGGGCCGTTGAATGGTGAGGGCTCCGTTGGGTGTGTCAATCTCAACTGTCTCACCCGAAGGCAATTGATAGACACTTAGCCGGAGCGTCCCTTGCTCCAGTCCAAGTTGCACGATTTGATCGTTGAGGTTCGTAATTGTCAGGTCGGTTGCATCCGACAGGCGGACAGCATAGGGACCGACTTCCAGTTCTGCCCTGGCGCCGTGATCCGTATAAATGCGATCACCGGTTGTAGCGGGAAAATTAAGAGCGGCTTCGCTCCACTGATCCAGACCCGCCCGCAAGAAAGAAAGAAACCTTACCTTTCAAGTAGCTGATTCGGGCGACTCGGGAAGGCGGATTGTCGGTTGCGGTGTTCTCCTGGGCGGCACATGGCCGTGGCAACGACGATGACACTAGCAGTGCCAGAATCCAGATGGAGAGTCTTCGAACTTTAAGTGTGCGCTGCAAAGTGTTTGGCGAAGTGGTCAATCTTGCAATCCGCCGTTTCTTCACACGCCCGACGTGTATGTTAGCGACCGCATGTCCCAACCACAATTCGTCTTGAGCATCAAATTCGAGTGCGAACTCGCGGTTACTGTCACATATTGCCAGATCGGAGATGTTCGTATGACCTTGGTGCTAGAGAAACCACGCACGTTGCGAACACCCACTGGTTCGAGAATTGGAGAACGGAGCAAACGGGTGCAGGGGTGTATACTCGCCCGCGTTCAATCACTGAATGATTTGAACATCTCAAAACGGGAGGAAAACACAATGCATTGGCTAGGAGTAGTGCTGATTGGTCTTGTTATCGGGGCAATAGCAAAGCTTCTGATGCCGGGCAAAGATCCCGGTGGGTTCATTGTGACGATACTCCTAGGCATCGCCGGTTCAGTAGTAGGAACCTGGATCGGGCGAGCCGTCGGCCTCTATCACGAAGGTCAAGCCGCTGGTTTCATTATGTCGGTAGCGGGAGCGTTATTGATCCTCGCCATTTATCACATAATCCGAAGAAAACGTCCGGCGTGACAAGTGGGTAGTGGCTAGTGATTAGCGGCTAGGCGTCCTGGTGCAACTACGCGCTGGTTTACTTGCCACTACTAATCTACGCTTGCGTAATATGTCCGAGCGATTTGCCTTTCGGGATCTCCGGGAATTATTTGCCAAGGCGAACGAGGAGAAGTCTGGTGACCAGTTGGCAGGGCTGGCGGCGCGATCAGAGCGTGAACGCGTGGCGGCCAAGTGCAGGCTGGCGGATCTGTCACTGGCAGAAATAGTCCAACAGCCCCTGATCGATCCTTCCGCGGACGACGTCAGTCGCCTCATCCTTCAAACCTTCGACGAAGAAGCTTTCCAGCCTGTCAGAAGCATGACGGTGGGCGAATTCCGTGAGTACATCCTGGGGGATGCGACTGGCGAAGCAGAGCTGCGGCAAGTTCAGCGCGGCATCACGCCAGAAATCGCGGCCGCCGTGGCCAAGATCATGAGCAACAAAGATCTGGTGCTGGCCGCGGCCAAGATCCGCAACATCACGAAGTGCCGAAACACCATGGGCCAGCCTGGGGTGTTAGGAATTCGCGTGCAACCTAACCATCCGGCTGATGACGTTGGCGGAATTTTGCTTTCCACGTTTGAAGGCCTGCTTTATGGGTGTGGCGATGCAGTGATCGGTGTGAATCCTGCCACCGATTCAGTGGAAACGGTTAGCTCCATACTGCGCGGACTCGAACGTCTGGTCGAGGTGTATAAGATCCCGACTCAAACCTGTTGTCTGGCGCACATTACCACTCAACTTGCCGCATTGCGTGGCGGAGCTCCCGTGGACCTTCTTTTTCAATCCATCGCCGGCACAGAAACAGCGAATCGAAGTTTTGGAGTTACTCTCGCCATGCTGCAGGAGGGACGAGAAGAGGTAATCGAACATCACGAGCGACGTGATGTTGCTTGGTTAGGCGATAATCTGATGTACTTTGAAACGGGGCAGGGAAGCGCATTATCGGCGGAAGCTCATCATGGCGTCGACCAACTGACCTTGGAAGCGCGGGCGTATGGTGTTGCGCGAGCATTCGATCCATTTTTGGTGAACAGCGTAGTCGGCTTTATCGGGCCAGAATACTTGTATGATGAAAGGCAAATCATTCGCGCTGGGTTGGAAGATCACTTCATGGGAAAACTGCTGGGTCTGCCCATGGGTTGCGATGTCTGTTACACCAATCACGCGGCTGCGGACCAGAATTCGGCCGACAATCTCATGTTGTTGCTAGCGGCCGCAGGGTGCAACTACTTCATGGGTGTTCCCTGTGCCGATGATGTGATGCTGAACTATCAATCCACCAGCTACCACGATGCCCTCGCGGTAAGAAGAATCTTCAAACTTCAGCCTGCTCCAGAATTTCTGGCCTGGTTGCAATCCATGGGAATCTATCGAGGTTCGGAACCAGCTTCGCTTGATGCCTCGGCGAGGCGTCAGTTGCTGCAAGGGCTGGAGTCGTCGCTAGAAAAGACCGTCTAATGTCTTCTGAGTCGGACGAATCGCTAGCTTGGCCCGAAATCGTTACCAAAATTCGAGCGCGTACTCCAGCGCGTTTGATCGTGGGCCGGTCGGGGGCTGCCTATCGAACCGGTACTCAATTGGAGCTGCGTGCAGCTCACGCTAATGCACGGGATGCTGTCCGCGCAGAACTGGATCTGGAAAAACACCTTGGCGCAAATTTCGTGAATCGGTGGGGCCTGTTCGAGGTTTGTACTCGTGCGAAATCTAAAGATGATTTTCTACTGCGTCCCCCCCTAGGGAGGAGTTTCAGCGAAGCATCTCGAACTGATTTGTTGAAACGTTGTCGCCCAACGAATAATGTGCAGATAGCCATTGGCGACGGGCTGTCGGTAGCCGCGATTTCTGCCCAGGTTCCAACCTTGCTTCCGCTTCTGTGCGAAGGAGCTAAGGCACGAGGCTTTACAGTGGGGCAGACATTTGTAATCCGTCATTGTCGGGTAGGCATCCTCAATGACATCGGGGAGGTACTTCATCCAACGGTTGCCATACTGCTGATCGGAGAACGACCGGGTTTAGCTACGGCGGTGAGTCTATCAGCGTACTTGTCATACTGCCCGCTCGCGAGTCATACCGACGCTGACCGAAATCTCATTTCCAACATTCACGATCGCGGCGTAAAGGCGCATGCTGCCGCCACTCGGATCCTGAATCTCGCAGCACAAATGATGAAAGCCAAAGGCAGCGGCTCGCAATTGAGAGAACAGTCGCCGGCACTTGAGACGTAAAAGCCGGTTTATTTGAAAACGCCCCAAACCTCCTGCGCGCGGGGGGCCTCGTCTCGTGGAAACGGCCACTGCCGCGGAATCCCTTTGATTGAAGGGCAACCCTTTGCCGTAAATTACCGTCCTAACTCAGCCTCTTCCTCTGCACTGCTCAGTCAACGTGAAGTCTCTGAAATCCTAAGTTGCAATTAAAAGGGCCCTTATGTTGAACAATTTTTGCAAAACTTTCCCCAAATCTGGTTTTGCTTTGCCGGCTCTCATTCTCTTCTCGCTCTTTGCGATTTCCCTGAATGCATCTGCTGTTTGCCAACCTGGACCCACCGACCCTTCCGTGACTGTGTGTACGCCTGCGCAAAACCTGATTGTGCCTAATCCTACTCACGTCCAGGCCAGTACCACGGATTCGCAACACAAAGTCACGGCGGTCCAAATCTATGTTGATAACGTGCTCACGACCAAAGTGAATGCCAATACGATCGACACGTATATCAACCTGGCGGTCGGAAATCACTTGGTCACAGTGCAAGCCTGGGACGACAGTGGAGCAACCTTCAAGAAAAATGTAAACGTAAGCATGAGTCCGCCGTGCAAATTGTCGGCAGTGAACCAATCCATTACTATTTGCACTCCAAGTGGCGGAATCAAGGTAAGTTCTCCGGTTCACCTCGTGGCCGGAACGACAGACTCGAGTCCGGTACAGACCATTCAGATTCTTGAAAATGGAGCCTCGATCTATCAGACTAAATCCCAAACCTTGGATGTATATCTGACTAATCTGGCGGCCGGGACGCACAACCTGACAATCACTGCACAGGACCAGAACGGCGTTTCCTTCAGCAAACCATTGTCTCTCCGGGTAGTTTCGACCAGCGGGATGACAAAGTTGAAGCACATCATCTTTTACGTGCAGGAAAACCGTTCCTTCGATAATTATTTCGGCGTGCTGGGAAGATACCGAGCTTCCAAAAATTTGCCCAGTGCCATTGATGGTCTCCCGCTTGGTGCCACGCTGTATAACACCCAAGGCAAAGCGGTTCACCCCTTCCACTTTCAGACGGTGTGTCACGAAAACCTGAGCCCATATTGGAATGAAAGCCACCGCGATTGGAACGGCGGCAAAATGGACGGATTCATGAAGACCTCCACCTCGGTGCCTTCGAGCATAGATCCCACGGGCACGCGAGCGATGGGCTATTACGACGAGACCGACCTCCCGTACTATTACGAGTTGGCAACTCAATTCGCCACGAGTGACCGGTTTTTCTCGCCCGTGATGACAAATACCAACGCCAACCGGATGTACCTTTTTGCCGGCACATCATTTGGTCACATTTTCCCTGACACTCCGCCGAAGGGAGGATGGTTGCAACCTACGATCTTTGACAAGCTGGATGCGGCAAACGTTCCCTGGCGTTACTACTATCAGGACAACGGCAGCTACTTGCCGCAGTGGTCCACGTATCAGCGCGATGCCACGAAGATGTATCCCATTTCTTCTTGGTATAAAGATGTGCAGAATGAGGTGTCTCTGCCATGGGTAATCTTCATTGAGCGCGCCGGACCTTCCGGTCTGGATGAGCATCCTGGTAACAACATCCAGCTGGGCGAGGCGAATACAAAAAAGATCATCGATGGGCTGATGAATAGTCCCTCATGGGCGTCCTCGGTGTTTATCTTGTCGTATGACGAAGCGGGAGGTTTGTATGACCATGTGTTGCCTGCAAGCGCGGTTCCGCCTGACACCATTCCCCCCATGCTGAAAGCGGGAGATCAACCTGGCGATTTCGCGCACATCGGATTTCGCATACCTATCGTAGTTGTTTCTCCTTGGGTGCGGCCAAACTTTGTGTCTCATACCTGGCGCGATTTGACCTCCATCCTGCGACTGATCGAGGTCCGGTTCAACGTGCCCGCGCTCACCGCGCGCGATGCCGCCGCGGACAATATGCTGGAGTTTTTTGATTTCTCAACGCCGCACTGGTTGACTCCTCCACCGCTACCGGTCCAACCAGCCAACGGGGTATGCGACTTCAATAAGGAAAAGGCACCGGGGTTCTAAAGCGGCACTTAGCATTTAGCACTTAGCATTTAGCCATTACGGACAGGTGATGGTTCCTCAAGGTTGGTGAGGGGCTAAATGCTGAGTGCCTCTTGTCCGCACCTCAACCGCGAAGAGAACCACCCTGTCCTGTAATGGCTAAATGCTAAGTGCTAAATGCTAAATGCTAGGTGCTAAATGCTAGGTGCTGCATTCTTTTCCCTCCGATATAATCCAGTGCCTCAATCGCAATGCAGGGCAAGCTTCACGTGCGAGGTGCGATGCAAATACGTCCGGGGATTGAACTAGCCGGCCTGAGCGATGTGGGATGTCAGCGGAAGAACAACGAGGATCGCTACTCCTATTGGGAGCCTGTGAGCGACGAAGAGTTCCGTCGCAAGGGCCGGCTGGCTATAGTCGCCGACGGTATGGGCGGATATGAAGGCGGCCAGGAAGCCAGCGGCATTGCTGTAGAGACTGTCGAGGAAGTTTATGCCGGCACTCTTAACGATGATCCCCGATCATTGCTGAACGCCGGATTTCGCGCCGCCCACCAGCGCATCCAAGAGCAGGCCAGCAAAAACCTAGTGTTGCATGGCATGGGGACCACCTGTACTGCCATCGCCCTGCTCGGAAACACTCTCCACTTTGCTCACGTCGGGGACAGTCGCCTGTATTTAGTTCGCGATGGTTCTATATCCGCTCTTACTCGGGACCACTCCTACGTAAACCGGTTGCTGGAAGATGGGATTCTCAGTGCGGAAGAAGCGGAATCCCATCCCCAGCGACATATTCTTACTGCCGCCCTGGGTTCGGGCGCCGAAGTATTTCCAGAGATGTCACCCGAGCCAATGTCGCTGGAAAAAGATGATGTCCTGGTCCTTTGCACCGACGGTCTATGGGGTGCGGTAGCCGAGAGTGAACTAAAAAGCGCGGTCGCAAGACCACCGCTACAGGCATGCAAGGATCTGGTCGCATTGGCAAAACAGCGGGGTGGGCCCGATAACATCACGGTGCAGGTGCTCAAACTGAGTACGTAGGGAAATAGCAAACGGGCATAACCGGCTAAGACTCATCACCCTTCGCTCGACCAAAACACTTCAGCCAAGTGGAAAACGGCTGCACATTTGAGGCTTCCCGCCTCATCCCATCTCCTCGCAAGTGGTTGAAACAACAATATCTGTTTTGAAATCGCTTGCCGTTCTGACTGGCATCGGGATTGCTAATGTCTTTTATGTCGATAAACTCTATTAAAAAAATAGGGTTTATGGCAGTATAGAAAACCATGAAGATCTCGCAAAAGGGGTTGTACGCGCTGCAAGCCATGATGATGCTGGCCCGCCACTACAACCAGGGCGCCATCCGCATTCGCGATGTCGCGTATGAAGAAGAACTGCCGGAAAAATTCCTCGAACTGATTTTGCTGGAATTGAAAAATGCACGCATCGTGGAAAGCGTGCGCGGCGCCAAGGGCGGATATCAGTTGCGCCGTCCTCCGTCGGAGATCTATCTCAGCGAAATTATCCGCCTGATTGATGGGCCGCTGGCGCCTTTTGGAGATGCCGAGCAACTTCGCAGTTTGATCGATCGCGACGCGGAGCATCGCGCTCTTTACCGCGTGTTCCTCGACGTTCGCGACGCGGCTGCCCGCATCCTCGAGCACACTTCGTTGGCCGATATTGTCAGCGGGCAACGTACAGAAGCATTGAAGGCGAGAAAGAGACGCAAGAAAAAGGAAGCCGAGAGTGGCATTTTGCCGATGGTAGTTCCGGGGAAGAAATGAATAAGGTCCTCATCATATTTGTTTTCATTCTTAGTTTTTCTATTTCAGGCTGGGGGCAAGGAACTGTCATTCGAGTAGGAGCGTTTCCGAATATCACGCACCCGCAAGCCATGGTGGGCAAGGCCAACGGATGGTTCGAAAAAGCGCTCGGCTCCAACGTAAAAATCGACTGGAAGAGTTTCAATGCTGGACCTTCTGCGATTGAAGCCCTGTTTTCCGGGGCCATCGATATGACCTACATCGGTCCCAATCCGGCCATCACTGGCTATGTCCGATCCCAAGGGGAAGCACTGCGAATCGTCGCAGGAGCAACCAGCGGAGGAGCATCGCTGGTTGTGCGCAACGACTCTGGGATCAACAAGCCGGAAGATTTCCACGGCAAGAAAGTGGCGTCGCCACAGATGGGAAACACCCAGGATGTCGCCTTACGAGCCTGGTTGAAGGCGCACGGAATGAAATCCGCCGACAAGGGCGGAGATGTGCAAGTAATCCCGCTGGCGAATCCTGACCAACTCACATTGTTTTTGAAAAAAGAACTGGATGCCGCTTGGACGCCCGAGCCGTGGGCAACCCGGCTGATCCGCGAAGGCAACGGACGTTTGTTCCTGGATGAGCGTGATCTATGGCCCCAAGGTCAGTTCGTAACCGCACATCTCATCGTGAGCACTAAATTCTTGCGCGAGCATCCGGATTTGGTGAAGACATGGATTCGTGCACACGTAGAACTCACGGATTGGATCAATGATCATCTGCCCCAAGCCAAGAACATACTGAACCAACAGATTCAAAGGGAAACCAGCAAGGCTCTTTCCGCTAGCGTGCTTGATGAGGCCTTCGGCCGGCTGCAGGTTACTTACGATCCCGTGCGAAACGCTCTGCTGACTTCGGCTCGATCCGCCTACGACGCTGGCTTTCTCGGACGTCAAATGCCGGATCTATCAGGAATGTACGACTTGACCTTGTTAAATCAGGTTTTGGCGGAAAAAGGAAAGAAGGCGATCCAATGACAGCCAACCCAACTCCTCAGCCATCTTTTTCTGGCGAGCATAGAAGTCCAGCTCGTGCCGCATTGAACCGCTGGAAGGCCGGAGTAGGATTAGCCGTAATGCCCCATCCGTCGGCCGAAACGAAGGCCAGCGCCAAAGTCTCATTGCAGGGAATTTCGCTGAGCTACAAAGCGAACGGCGGAACACATCTACTCGCGCTTGAAGACATCAACCTGAAAGTGAATCCTGGGGAGTTCGTTTGCGTTGTCGGGCCCTCGGGCTGCGGCAAATCAACTCTTTTGCACTTGATCGCCGGGCTGCAGCAGCCGAGTTCGGGTAAGGTGCTGATCGACGACAAGGCGGTGGAGGGACCGGGGACAGATCGCATTCTCATTTTCCAAGAACTCGGTCTGTTTCCGTGGCTGACGGTCGGCGGGAACGTCGAATTCGGCATGAAGATGAAAGAGATCTCCAAGGCCGAGCGTCAGGAGAAAATCCAGTACTACCTGCGACTAGTCCACCTGGGAAAATTCAAAGATAGTTACATTCACCAATTATCCGGCGGAATGCGGCAGAGGGTAGCACTGGCTCGCGCACTGGCCACCGAGCCGGACGTCCTGCTGATGGACGAGCCATTCGCCGCACTGGATGCGCAAACCCGCGATCTGCTGCATGACGAACTGGAGCGCATCTGGGCGGAAACTGGACGCACCATTATCTTCGTGACGCATAACGTACGCGAAGCGGTGCGACTGGGAGATCGTGTGGTGCTGTTTACCTTCCGTCCGGGACGAGTAAAGCGGGAATTCCTGATTGGCCTGCCACGGCCTCGTCATTTGGAAGATGTGGCGGTCGCAAAAACCGCGCGCGAGATTCTCGACGACCTGCGCGAGGAGATTAACAGGTCCCTGGAGGCGGAATACAGCCATGAAGCGGTTCGCTAGATACCTGGTGTTTTATTCGGCCTTGATCGGAATCTGGTTCTTACTGGCCAAGCTAAAGGTGTGGCCGCCGTACGTGTTCCCAACCCCGCAAGGCGTATTGGAGTCGCTTTGGGCCGGCTTCTCCGATCACAGCTTCTGGATTGCTATCGGCGTCAGCATGAAGCGCATGCTGCTGGGATATAGCCTCTCTGTGATATTGGGAATGGTCTTAGGTTTGGGCGTTGCGAGTAACAAGTTCCTGGAACAGACTGTGGGCGGCCTCTTGGTCAGCCTGCAAAGTTTGCCGAGTATCTGCTGGTTGCCCCTCGCGGTGCTCTGGTTCGGACTGACCGAGAAAGCCATCCTCTTTGTGGTGGTAATGGGCTCGCTGCTGTCGGTCACCATCGCCATGGAGACGGGGCGTCAGCAGATGCCGAAGATTTATGGCATGGCTGGAAGAAATTTGGGTGCGCGAGGCTTCCAGTTGTTCTGGCATGTCTTGTTGCCGGCGAGCCTGCCGTACATCGTTTCAGGACTGAAGCAGGGATGGGCATTTGCCTGGCGCTCGCTGATTTCCGGCGAAATGATTTTCGTAAGCCTGGGATTGGGCCAGATGCTGATGATGGGACGCGACCTGAATGATATGAGTCTGGTCATCGCGGTCATGATCCTGATCGTCGCCATCGGATACATCGTGGATGGTCTGGTGTTCAGGACAATCGAACGCAGGTTGCAGCAAAAGTGGGGATTGACGCCCGCCACGTAGGCCGATATTCCGCAGATTCCCAGGGTTCAGAGCTGACAACAACGAAGGACAGAACTTGCTTTTAATACAAGTTAGTTTATTGACTTAGTGTAGATAAGATGAAACCCAACACTCAACCAGATTGCGTGCGTGTGGTTTCCCAAGCCGAAAACCAATGAAGG
>MNGW01000154.1 GCA_001918935.1 Acidobacteriales bacterium 13_1_40CM_3_55_5
CGAAGTGGATATCTGCGGCGTTCTGGGGATGCACGCTCTACGCCTGGCTTCACAATCTCCCTCCGCGCTTCTCGACTGGAACAATAACTACGGAGCTGATCCCAATAAAGCGGTCTGCTTCCATTGCTCGAATCTGCCCAAGCACTTCTTTCGTTCGGTGAAAATGGATTTCCAGGAAATCATTGCCGGCACCGTGGGTAAAGAAAACACGTTCGGTACGTGTGTGGGATTGATCAAGCCGGAAAAGATGAGCTTTGCCCGCTTCTCCACCGACGACACAGCCGGGCGGATGCGAGGCTACGTCGGCCAAGGCAAGTTCACCGACGACCCACTGAACACCTTTGGTGGCGCGGGTGTCGTTGAGATTCCCCATATGCAGAAGCTGCTGCATTTCATCTGCGAGAACGGTTTCGAACACCACGTCGCGGCCAACCTGTCCACGGTAGCGCCTGCGGTGTATGAGGCCACTACCCGATACTTGGGCTGGAATATGTATTGGCACGGACGTCCTGATGCAGCCTGCTGATGGAGCCGCCGCCGGTCGCAAATGTAAGTGATTGATTTCCGGTCACTACCGACACCCCGCGGGGCGCTTCTGCGATACAGGAAAGCCCAAATCAAAACTACTGCCGAGCCCGTATTGTTGTCATCCACTCACATTGTTTTTAATTACAAGTCGCGCGTCCCTTCTTAACTTCAGGAGGCATCACATGCTGTTCAGGAATAGATTGCTTTTGCTCACGATGGTTTTGACGGTGGCCGTGGCCTATGCCGTGGCCGCGCCTGCACCCCAGGCAGGACAGGATATCCGCATCACGAACGGCCCCGTAATTGAAGAAGCGACCAGCAACGCGGCCGTAATTGCCTGGTCTACCGATGTGCCTTCCAGTTCTCAGGTCTGGTACGGGACCGAGAAGAACAATCTCACCCATTCGGCAGAGGCGCCTGATAATGGCTCCAAAACCCACCGGGTTCGGATCGCCAACTTAAAGCCCAACACCACTTATTACTTCCAGGTCGAATCGTCCCAGCGCCATGGCAACCGAGGCGAGGCCGAAAGCGCGGGGGTGCGCAGTTTCAAGACCACTGCTCCTGGCGCCCACCCCGTGCACAACCAGAATGCTCAGCTGGTCGAAAATGATCGGCAGGCTGGTGATGTGGAAGGTGGAAAGGTAAAAATCACTAATGGTCCTGTGATTGAAGAAGCGGACGGCAATCACGCGCAAATCGCCTGGTCCACGAATATCAAAGGCAGTACTCGTGTGACCTACGGCACCGACATGGGAAACCTCAGTCAGTTAGCTGAAGCGCCCTGGGGCGTCGGTGGTCTAACTCATCGAGTTCAGCTAAAAAATCTCAAGCCGGGCACGACGTACTTCTTTCAGGTTGAAACTGGTCAGGCCGCAGGTTCAGAAGTGGAGAGCCACATCTTCAGCTTCCGGACACCGAACGCTGGAGAAGCAGCACTCCACCACCAGCAACCGCAGCCAGTTCGCTAGTTCGTTTGTAAAACCCCATTGGGGCGATCTCCGGTCACTGCAGATTCGCCCCAAGTCTTTTTCAAACAACTGAGGGCGCCCCATCTTTGCTGTTAAAAAGGTGGCAGGCACGACATCCGGAAACGGATCGGCGTCCCGCCCGAATGAACCCTTAACCCCAACCCGATTCTCACCTTCGCAATACGTCTCACTGTAGAATTACAAATGCGAATTGGTGAGCATGACAATGTCGGTGAGGAGAGTCGATGCGAGTTGAACTATTAGCGCTGTATGGCGGACCCGACCAGGTAATGACCGTAACTTCAGGTCTGGCTAGTCTGCTCGGCCTCTTGCTGATTTTTTGGAACAAGGTAGTCGCCATCTCTTTCCGCATTGTCAGAATTTTTCGTCCCGCCAAATCCGCTGGCGTCGAAGTCTCGAAGAATGCTCCCAAGGAAACTCCGTAGTCCAGGTCTTTCTTGCCAAAAAAAGTAATCGTCATCGGTTTGGACGGACTCGAGCCCAGCATTGTGGAAACCATGTTGGGGCTCGGAGAACTCCCGAATCTGGCAAAGATTCGTCAGGCCGGCAGCTATGCGCGTCTAAAAACCACTTATCCGGCGCAGACTCCTGTGGCGTGGTCATCATTCGTCACCGGAACCAATCCAGGCGGACACGGAATTTTCGATTTCATCAGTCGCAATCCTGAAACCTACCAGCCCGATATCGCTTTGAGCCACTTTGCGCCTCCGAAAAATATTCTGGCTCGAACCAGAGTGGTAAATCGGCGAAAGGGCATCCCCCTGTGGGAACCTCTTATGAAGGCCGGTGTTGCCAGTACTGTTTTGCGATGTCCGTGCACCTTCCCGCCCGAGACTCTGCACGGGAGGATGCTTTCCGGCGTCGGTGTTCCTGATATGCGTGGCAGCCAGAGCAAAGGCACGTTCTACACCCAGGATAGAGCAGCTAGCGCGCAAGAAAATGAGCAACTTATTTACCTTGATTCAGGCATGGATCTAACCACGCGCGTGCTCGGGCCTCGCAATACCAGGCAATCCCCTCCCTCGGATACCTATTCCGAGATACGTCTCCGCGTCGCCAAGCCAGCACGCACACTGGTAATTCAACCCGGCGGCGATCCCGCTACGATCGAAGTGAGGGAAAGGGCTTGGAGTGAATGGATCCGGTTCAAATTCAAGTTCTCCAGGCTGCAATCGGCCAGCGGCATCGCGCGATTTTATGTGCGCCAGCTTGAGCCGCATTTGGAGTTTTATGTCTCGGCGGTAAATTTTGACCCCGCTGCCCCGATATTCCCGGTGTCGTTCCCGACAACCTATGCCAAAGAACTGTCTGAGAAAATCGGACTTTTCTCGACCTTGGGCATGGCGGAAGAGCACAACGGCCTCAACAATGGACGCTTGGACGAATCCGCCTACTTGCAGCAATGCGAATTAGTGTTGCGCGAGCGGCAGCGCATGCTGCAGTTCGAATTGGATCGCTTTACCGAAGGATTTTTCTTCATGCTGTTTGATACCCCTGACCGGGTACAGCACATGCTGTGGCGTTTCCGCGATCCGTCACACCCCTGTTTCGATCGCGATCTCGCTCCCGAGTTCGCTCCACGAATCGAGGAACACTACGCGCAGTGTGACGATCTGCTTTCGTGCGTTCTCGACAAGGTAGATGAGCACACCCTGCTAATCGTGCTTTCCGATCACGGCTTCGGAACATTTCGCCGCGCCTTCCACACCAACACCTGGTTGTGGCAGAGCGGCTTACTAAAGTTGAAAGACAATCGCAAGCCAAATGAGGATCTGGGGGAGGGCTTCGCTGCGATAGACTGGTCCAGAACTTACGCTTACGCAGTCGGTCTCGGCGGAATTTATCTGAATTTCAAAGGCCGGGAGAGCGCTGGAATCCTGGAAGAAGGCAGCGACGCGGAACGCGTGCGCCGCGCCATTCAGACCGGGCTTGCAGACCTGCCCGATCCAGCCACTCAGCGGGCGGCAATTCGCAGCGTTTCACGCCGGGAAGATATCTATTCCGGCGCTTTTGTGGAGAATTCTCCGGATCTTTTGGTGAACTTTAATCCCGGCTTTCGCGTTTCGTGGCACACGGCGCTGGGCGGGTTTTCTCACACACTGCTCGACGACAACATCCGCCGCTGGAGCGGGGATCACATCGTCGACCCAGAGGCGGTGCCCGGTATTCTTTTTACGAATCATGCTTTTAGCCTAGCGCACCACAATCACGCGCAGATAATTGACCTGGCGCCGACGATTCTGAATTATCTTGGTGTCTCCGTACCCCAATCCATGGAAGGCAATTCTTTATTCTGAATACATGAAAATCTGCGTTCTCGGACTGGATTGCGCCGCGCCTGAGATTGTGTTCGGCGATGAGCGCCTGGTGAACCTCCGCCGTCTGATGGACGCCGGCATGTACGGCCGCCTCGAAAGCGTGGTTCCTCCCATCACCGTTCCTGCATGGATGTGCATGAGCACCAGTCAGGACCCGGGATCCCTCGGCGTTTATGGATTCCGCAATCGCACCGACTATTCCTACGACAAACTCGGGTTCGCCAATTCCGCGTCCATCAAAGCCATCGCCATCTGGGATCAGTTGGCTCGCGAAGGCAAGAAATCGATCATCATCGGAGTGCCCCCGAATTATCCCCCGCGCCGTATTAATGGCATCAGCATCGGCTGCTTTCTTACCCCCGATACCATCAAAAATGACTTCACCTACCCGGCGAGCATCAAGGCCAAGCTCAATGAACTGGTGGGTGAATATCCCGTCGACGTGAAAAACTTCCGCACCGATCGCAAACACTGGCTCAAAGAAGAAATTTTCCGCATGAGCGAAAAGCAATGGAAGGTGGTGCGCTGGCTCATATCCGAACAAGAGTGGGACTACTTTCATTTTGTGGACATCGGCCTTGATCGCATGCATCACGGCTTCTGGAACTACTTTGACGAGAAGCACGTTCAATTCGAGCCCGGAAATCCCTACCAAAACGCCATCCCGGAATATTATCTGTGGCTCGACGAGCAGATCGGCAGCGTCCTCGAATTGTTGGACAATGAGACCATCGTGCTGGTCATATCCGACCACGGCGCGCAACGTCTCGATGGCGGATTCGCTATCAACGAATGGCTCATTCGCGAAGGCTTGCTGGTGGTGAATGAATATCCCAAAACCCTTACTCCTTTCGATAAGTTGAACGTAAACTGGGCCAAAACTCGGGTATGGAGCGAAGGCGGATACTATGCGCGTGTGTTTTTCAATGTTCAGGGGCGCGAGCCCCAGGGCGTGATTGCAGCCGCGGATTACCAGTCTTTCCAGGACGAAATGAAAGCCCGGTTGGAACGCCTTGCCGACGACAAAGGTCAGCCGCTCAAGTCATTGGTTTTCAAACCCAAAGAAATCTATCGCAATGTGCGCAACGTGGCGCCTGACTTGATCGTTCATTTCGGCGGTCTCTACTGGAGATCGATTGGGACGGTGGGCCATTCGAGAATTCATGTTCAGGAAAACGATACCGGTCCTGACGGTTGCAATCACGCGCAGTTTGGAATGTTTGTACTGGCGGCGCCAAACTGTCCGATCAATGGCGAATACGAGGGTGCGCGATTGTTGGACATCGCTCCTACATTACTCGATCTCGCCGGATACGAGATTCCAGAAAGCATGCAGGGACGCTCCCTGGTGGCAGGGTTGGAAAAAAGAAGCGCTGGCGGACAATCGCAGGATGGTAATGCAGAAAAGACCATCCATGATCGATTATCGGGGCTCGGATACATATAAACTGAGGGGCGAATAGCGTTAGCTGCTTCTAAGGTAAGAAGCTCGATGGTTACGATTCGTGATGTAGCGAAGGAGAGTGGTTTTTCCTCAACCACGGTTTCCATCGTCCTCAATAATGCGCCCCTGGCTCGCTACATTCCTGAAACCACCAAAAAGAAAATTGAGAGAGTGGCCAAGAAGCTAGGCTACCGCCCGAATCTTTTTGCCCGCTCCCTCCGTAGCAAGCGCACTCACACCGTCGGGGTGATGGTATTTGACATGACGGATCCGTACTGCACTCTTATTCTGCGCGGTATCGAAAATTCTCTCTATCAATCTTCTTATCTTCCGATTCTCACAGATGTCCACAATGAGCGCAGCCGTTTCGAACGTTATCTGGAAATGCTGCTCGACCGGCGAGTGGAAGCGCTCATCGTGCTGGCCAACTGGCTGTTTGTGAATATTGACGTTCTAGCCGACCTGGAGAAGAGCAGCATTCCAACAGTATTGATTGGGCGGAGTCTGCAGACCGACTTCGCTAGTTCGATAACCGTGGACAACGAGATGGGATCCCGGCTTGCGGTCGAACATCTGCATTCGCTCGGACACCGCAAAATCGCCTTCATCCGCGGCCCCAAAACCCTTGCTGACAGGGCTCCACGCTGGAAGGGAATTCGAGCCTTCGCCAAAGCGAACGGCATGACGTTGGATGATCGGTTGGTTGTGGACCTTCCCGAGTCACGAGATCCCACTTCAAGTTTTGAGGCTGGTTACAAATTGACCGAGGAGCTTATCAAGCGTAAGCGTCCGTTTACCGCTCTGATGGCATTCGATGACATGACCGCCTTCGGAGCCATACGCGCTCTGGCCAAAGCCGGACTTCGTGTTCCAGAAAATTGTTCCGTAGTCGGCTTTGATGATGTCGCCGCCTCCAGCCTCTACACTCCACCTCTCACTACAGTTCGTCAACCCATGGAAGCTATGGGCGCCGCTGCTGCAAGCATTGTGGTGGACGGAATCAAGACGGTATTAGAAAAACGGGAAGCCTCTGCGGTGCATCGCAAGATGGCCCCAGAACTGGCGGTGCGAGAGTCAACCAGAAGTTTGCTGTAGGTGATGTTATTTGTAGTTTACCGGGACCCAACGCCGTTCACGCGCGCTCAGAGAGATTGCATCGCAGAGAATGAGTTCCTCGTGTCCGGTTTGGAAAGTGGGGAAGTCTCGGCGAGCCGTCAGGTCGCCCTTTCTAATGTAGGCGTAGAAATCCTTAAAGAGTTGAGCGAAGGTGTCAGGATAACCCTCAGTATGTCCGCCGGGATATACGGCATAGCCACGGGCCTCGGGACTCATCAGCGCGGGATCCTTCATCATGTCCTGGTTAGGCTGGTTGCGGTGTCCGATCCACATCGTGTTGGGCGATTCGGAATGCCAGGCTAGAGAAGCTTCGGAACCATCCACCTCAAACCACAAACGTGCCCGGCGTCCGGCGCTGACCTGCGACACGGTCATCACTCCGCGAAGCATGCCTTCAAAATGCAGCAAGATGGACGCATAATCGTCCGTAGTCATTTTTACTTCATCGAAGGCGCCAGCACTCTGCTTCTGAAATGTTTCCACGCGCCCGCGTGGACGCTGACGTACGGGGATCACTGTAGCCAGATCGGAGCATACCTCGGTCACTTTGCGCCCCGTAATCCACATCATTAGATCGAGCCAGTGGGTGCCGATATCCGATACAGCTCGCAACTCGCCGCCGAGCTGCGGCTCCAAACGCCAGTTCCAATCGTTGGGACAGAACAACCAATCCTGCAAAAAACTGCCGTGCACTAGCCGCGGCTCGCCGATCACGCCGCGTTGCACCATTGCGTGCGCTTCCTGGCACAGCGGATAAAAACGCAGATTGTAAGTGACGCCACCCACTCGTTTGTGCTTTTGCGCGAGTTCAACCAGCGCGGAACTCTGGCGCACATCCATGGCGAGAGGCTTCTCGACATGATTTGGCGTGCAGACGTGGACCACGTCGACGGACGGGTCCTTTACCAGATCATTGAGGGATTCATAACCACGATCCAAGCCGAGTTCGCGAGCTGCTTGCGCGCTTCTATCCGGCGAACTGCTCAACAGTCCTTTTACCTGGATACCCAGCCGCCGGAGCGCTTCCAGATGCGCTCTTCCCACAAACCCCAGACCAATGACCGCCGCTCGTAGGTTCTCCATCGATCTCCTCAGGAACGGTAATTGAACGGTGCGGCCCGTGCGCCGACTCTAAAAATACTCAATCTGTTGCAAGGCCCAACCCCCTTTTACACGTCGAAAGAAAAGAGTAAACAGTGCTTCATTCGGAGTGGTTGCGCTCTTGACCGCTACGGGTATCTCGTCCGGAAAGTCTTCCACCCCTCCTACTTGAATTGTTATCGGTCGACGAATGAGATGAGCTCGCAATGACGAATCCGGCTCCGAGCTATTTGGATTTCCGCAAGAGGTGTCGAAAATGACACAATAGGCCGGGCCTTTTTGAAGAAGCTCTTTCCTGAATCGAGCGGCGTTTATCTTGTCAGTATCGAATCCTATGTAGATGCCGGTTGGATCAACCAAAGCCGATAAGAGATTGGTGTCCTTATTTCGAATGGCATCCAATACTTTCTTGGTCAGGGCAGATACAGTATTCGGTTTAGCGGCTAAATTCTGTTTATTCAACTCTTGAGCATAAGAAGCTGGCGCGTCACAGGATGCACCTAGGCAGAACAACAAAACGAGCATCATTACCTGCAGAAGTGAGTCTCTCGGCGCGTTAAATGTCCTGCTCATCCTACTTCCACATGCTGACGCGCCGGATTCACCATCGCTAGCCCCTGCTCGAGATCGGCGATCAAGTCCTCCGCGCTTTCAATTCCCACCGACAATCGGATCAATTGCTCGGTCACGCCCATTTTTTGCCTTTGCTCGGCCGAGATCATGGCATGGGACGTGAGCACCGGGATGCTTACCAGAGAATCCACTCCGCCAAGGCTCGGCGCCAGGGTAAACAAGTTCAGCGATTCGGATAAATGACGAGCATCTTCGCCACTGCCATCCACCTCAAAACTGAGCACTCCGCCCCCGCCCGCCATCTGCTCCATGGCTAAGGCTCTCTGCGGATGACCTTCAAGGAATGGATAATGCACTCTCCGCACCTTGGGATGTTGGGCCAGAAACTGAGCTACGCGCAAAGCGTTCTCATTCTGCCGCTGCACTCGGAGCGCGAGCGTCTTCATTCCGCGAAGAAGAAGCCAGGCGGCATGCGGATCCATAGTTCC
>MNGW01000113.1 GCA_001918935.1 Acidobacteriales bacterium 13_1_40CM_3_55_5
ACGCTGACGATACTTTGATTGGCGTTCAAATTTGAAAGTCCTGACGGCATACTTTCCAACTCGGTCGCTGACGTAACCGTGACGCTGAACTGTCCCAATCCGTTGGCTGCAAAGAAATTTCCGTCGGGAACAAAGTCGAAATTCGAGGTGCCTACACTTGGGCCCACTTGGCCTACCATGCTGATCTCGTCGAGAGTGATTGAGTCGGCGGCACCTGTTCCGTCCTGCCGGTCAACCGCGTACAGAAATTGCCCTACGCGCAAAGTCTGCGGATCGAAGTTCAGGTTGGGAAACGAAGCCAGTGGCAAGTCTTCGGTACTGACGCGAAAGTGCGTAGAGGCGTCAATGTTGAAACTGAACATGAATCCGATCGCTGTGGGCACAGGATCGGCATCCTGCACCAACATCGTAAAGGAGGTAGCGCTGCCGCTAGCGGGGCTACGCGCGATCACCATTCCCCATATCTTTTGGCCAGGCAGAACGGTGTCTCGCTTAATCACCTGCGCCAGAAAGTTGCCTGAAGACTGCAATTGGGCGTCTAGCTCTAATGTGTTGCCCGGCGTCAGGTCAGCCAGCGACGAGATAGTCTCGAAGCGCGTGCTTGAGTCGGACTGCACAGTCAAAGATGGTCCCTGAATTGGCTGGAGAGACACGAAGCCTGGAAGCGTCACGGTAAATTGGTTATTGGAGAGGTTGACGTTTGTCACTACTGCGGGCACGCCGTCTACATAGCCTGGAATTCCTCCGGTACTGAAGGAGACAGTAATAGCCTGAAAATGAGGATTGAACAGTAGCGCACCAGTGCTGTCGGTTTGCACAGAATCACGTAAGTTCAGGTCAAGGCGCAATCCTGCTACATCTCCCGGATTTACGGTCAAATTCAGTGGCAAACTCACGGTGGAAGTCTGAACCGGGATCGACGTCTCTGAAATTGTGCCGCTGGCCGAATCGAATAGCATTGTGCTCGGCGCCTCAACCGTCAGTGCTACCGACGTATAGGTAGCGGCCGGAATAGTTGCGACTTTGATCACGGTAGGAGCCAGTGTGCGGCTGCGCCACTCTAGTTCACGTTTTTCAGTGGATGCTAAGGCAGTAACTGTGGCGCCAGCAGAACTTGTAAGGACAATACTATCGACAGTAAGTCTGAAAGTAAGTGCATTTCCCGAAGGCTGGTCTTCAGCAAACAGCACAACGGTGCCATTACCGCCCGGCGGCGGATTCCCGCCGTTCCCCGCACCATTCCCACCGCATGTGCTCAGACTAATGCACCACAGCAGGATAAAAACGCTGGAGCAGAGCCGAAAGTAAGTTGGTGCAACATCTCTCACGGCGCACCTTCCACTATGCAATTGCATTCGAGGTCCAACGCAACCGATTCACAACACCAGCCCAGAATCGGGAGGGGCGAACGGCTGACCAAACCGAGAAGGCGTGAAAACATGAGCCTACGGAAACCCGCTCATTGTACAGCGCTATCACCCGGTAGCACATTGTTGTTGTAAACAATGGGATGAGAAGGCCGGTCTCCGACGGGATACTGTAGGCTCCCAAGTTATCGACGCGCTCGAAGCGCAAGAGATAAAGTAGACCGGCAATGAAGAAGATTAGCAACCAACTTGACTCCGACCGGCCTTCTCATAGAAGGCGTTTACACTCACGACCTGATCACTTGTGAAACGGGGATTGCGGACTCTCTTCAGAATCGAAACACAACACCCGTTGAGTAGCGGAAGCTGTTCTGCCGATTACCCAGGCTGCTGGAAAGTCCGGTCGTTAACGCATCGGTCGCGCTGAACTGCGAGCGGATGTAGTCCACTTGGACGGCCCGGATTGCGAGACGTCGAGTCAGACCGATATCGATACCGCCGCCGAAGGCCATGGCGAAAGCACTGGCGCTGGTAAGGCCCGTGGAGACACCGCCGATGATCGGAATACCTACACCTGCACCTAAGCTTGAACGCGCTTCGCCGAACAATGCGTGCGCGAAGACTGCGCTTCTGCCAAAGTCAGCGGTGACGGTCGGGCCAAACAAATAGTTGTTAAGGTGCTGATAGGTAGACGCCGAAAGCCCTAAAACCGAAAAAGAAAATGGTGTAAGGCTGGCGCCACTTATATCGGCTGTGACACCAAGGTAGCGGTTGAAGTTGAACGTGCCCTGTCCTTCCCACCCGCTAAAACCGTTGATGTTATTGCGGAGATAGGAATATCCGCCAAAGACTGTCGCTCGTGTTCCGTTCTCAGTGACGGCCGCCCTGGGTAACCCGCTTTGGGCCACGAGCACCGATGGCAAAGACAAAATGATGGACATTAAGATCCCGCATTTCCGCATTCTCTCTCCTCGACTAAGGGCGATAACAAGTGTGATGCGGGAGGGAGCGACGAAAACATCCAGAGCACCGATTTTTTATTGCGACAAAAACGTTATATTAAGCGAACCTTAAGGCGGACGAGTCGACAGAATCATGGGGCTGCTCCGCGTCGTAGTGGACGATCTGGTCCCCTGATTGCATCTGTCCCATACTGCCATCAATTATGGCCTAGAAGTGGGCCGACAAGATCAGACAAATGCTAAGGCGCTGTGCTCTTCGAGCCTCATTGCGTTCTTCGTGATGTCCTCTCTCCCACTGGCGCTTACGTGCAAGGATCTCTGATCCAGTTTCCGCGATAACTCTTGCCCACTCTTGCCCGCAATGAATGAGCTTTGTTTTTCAATTCTCCAGGTTCCTGTTTTGCAGATCATGGACAGCCACTATCAGCTTTCGGAAAGAACGAGGTCTGATGGTATTTTTCCCGCGCTTAAAGCTTCTTATTGCGCACTCAGCAAGTCTGGACCGGCGAGAGAGAAGCTTAGTGGAAAATTGTTTTGTTGCTGCCCGTATTTGTTCCAAATATTTCGGATCAACAACTCTTTCGTACTCGCGGAAGGTTTCATCCATAGCATCTATGGCTCCGGCTTCGGCCATCATGGACAGATCGGGACCGGTCGCCCAGCGCGTAGATGCCTCTTTGCCGACGTAATGAAACTCACCTGCAACGATGTGCCTACGCACGAGCAGTCCAATTGTATTGCTATTGCATCGGCTCCCGTTCGGAGTGCAAATACTTACTTTCGGTTCTGGCCCGAAGATGATTAATTTCGTCTTCCATCGTCTTCAGAGCAGCCCGGAGACTTAGATGAGGTCAATGACTTCTTGTCGTAAATGTAGAACGTTGCGCCACTCACAACATTGACCATCGGACGACCATGCAAGTCATTGAGTTTTTCTGTGTAGGGCATGATGAAGTAACCGGTCCAGAGTTGGCTCACTTCTTTTTTGGGGAATGGAACAGTAACAGTAGTAAAGGGCCGAAGACTATCCTTGAAACAACCGAGCCGTGCCAGCACCTGAGGTGTTGAAATTGGAATCGCCATGACCGCTGGTTGCTTCAACCAGCGCGGCGGCTCATGTGGAAGACCCAGTTCCCGCGAAAGGATAAAGTCCCACGCTTCAAAGATCCAGGGCGGCAAGTCTTCTTCCCATCTCAGTCCTCTCGTTCGCTGCCAGTCCGCGACAGTGTACGGCGGCTGTAAGAATCCCAGGCCGTGGCCAGAAGGCTTGCGGACGAGTAGTCTGTTTCCGTCAAGGTTAAACAGGCAGTACAACTTCGCTGAGATACAGTACGCGTAAAGTTGGCGGCGCTCGCCGTTTGAGTCGAAGTTTTCTTGTTCCAACTTAAGAAATGGAGTTTTGAGCGTATCGCGCCACGGATTCAGCGGTTCAAACTGCTCACGGATACGATCCACGTCAGCGAAGGATAGTTCCCGGATGGCAGAGGGTCCGGTTGGCACTCGGTAGTCTTTGAGCCTGTGTGGACCTGTTAGTCTTCGTAGCCGGATTCAAAACCTACGTAGCCGCAGACAGCTGCAATTTCTTGCACCGCACTTGTGAGCCAGTCGGATTGCACAAAGGCTACAGCGTCGTTCGAGATAGAAAGGGACAATAAGATTTTCAATGATGTGGAAATCTTGATCGCTGACGAGAGGTCGTTCCGAGAGGAAAACTCTCGTGCGGCCTTGAAACGAACCCAAGATTTTCTGAAACAGAAGACTGGGTTGATTGGCCCTACGGCCATAGCACCCGGCGAAGAACAAGATACCGTTTTGTTTTTCTTTGAAAAGGGCCAGGTTCCTCACATAACAAGGGTTGTTGTTTCCCTTGCTGCATTCTACAAGCTGAGCCTGGACGCTAAGAGCAACCGGACAAAAGAAACACACTTTGATTCAGCAAGTGCTTACATCCTGGCGTCCAAAATCAACGGGTACGTGACCGGGTGGTTTATGGGCGTGATGGCGACCATTCCGTAGAGAAGGGGTCGCGTGCTGCTTTGTTGCCGTACCAGTCTTCAGCCACTCGCTATGCCTTCACAATCCGTTCTTCAGCCTCAAGAGCCGAACGATAATGCGTGAGGGCTGATTCGACAGCCCGAAGTTCCGACGCAAGCTGGTTGCGCTTAGCTCTATCGTTCTCATCCATAATTCGTGCGTTGAGGAGATTGAGCTTTTGTTCGAGGGCCTGCATGTGTTGTCCAACGGTCCTATCCATCAGGCTACCCGCCTTTACCGTGACCCCACTCCAAAGCTCCGGCATAAATGCATTGCAAGTTGATCACCGAAATGAGGAGGGTTTTTTCACTGAGCAAGCGATACTAGATTAGGCATTTGGGAGCCGACTCTAAATCGTTGGGTAATACCCTGTAGGCATAATTTACCGTTCCTGTACCATTGGACTTCGCTTGGTCCGGCGAGTGAACGAAATTTTCAACCGCTAGAAGTGCTTGACGACGCGTAGATCAAGAATAGTACTCCGGGAGGCGCTAAGCCGACTAGGCAGATATCCCTGTCTTCCTGCTGCGACATCTAATCTCGCGAACTGGAAGCCATGCTTATCCGCGAACATCCCGCCAAGATCATTGATGGCGATACTACCTACGTCGTGCAGATCTGCGGCGAGGAGAGAATTGACGGAACATGGGAGGGCTGGCTCGAATTCCACGCGACTGATATCAATCAGCCGATCTTGCTCACGGAGCAGGAGACCTCTCAGCCCAACCGCGCCGCGATCGAATACTGGGCGGATGGGCTCGAACCGATCTATCTCGAGGGAGCGCTCGCCCGTGCCCAGGGGCGGTTGCTCTAGTCTTGATTTCTTCAATTGAATTCGCGGATCGCGACCGAACTGAAGACTAATGCCCTGCGCGGGCTTTGCGCTTTAGAGATGCCTTTTTGCGGGAGGCTAGCATTCGTGCCACGGTTCTTACTAACGCATCGATGCCATCCTGGGCGGCAAGAGCAACATCCGCATTGCCTGCTTCGGAAGGCGATGTTTGCTAGAGCGCCAGCACGGGCGTGCCGCGTTTACATATGCTCCGAACGGTTGAAGTGATTCGACTCTTCTCGTTCACATTGAGAACATGTCCCAGAACCGCGAGATCGATGTCCTGTTGTTCGCAAGCCTTGATTACTTCGAGAAGGTTGGTAGCGGCGACAACACTGGTAACCTGCGGACGCGAGGGCCTTGCCGCGAACTTTGACCTGTTCCTGATCAGCGCCGACATTCAATATTTTGCGAGCCATACACCCTCCACTGTAGAGGCGCGACGGCGCTGTTTCTTAGTATACCGCCATGGAAAAGCATGAATGCCCAGTACCGAAAACAGAGCGAAATACACGCGTAGAATTAGCCGCGCAGCTCACGAAAGGTAAAGAGAGCCGTTTCCGGCTTATTGCCGCTAGTTCGCCGAGGTTCTGCCACTTGGGCCGGAAATCTGCTCGCCTGGAACTCGAACGATATTATTGCGGACCGCGTATAGCACCAGTTCACTCACACAATGCAGACCGAGCTTGCGCATCAGATTGCTGCGATGCGTCTCGGCGGTCTTCACACTCACACCCAGAGTCGCCGCCTCTTTTGTGCTTTTCCTTCCGCTAATAGTTGCACGATCTCCCGCTCGCGGGCCGTCAGGTCGGGCAAGACAGGCGCTTTTTTGCGACGGCATCTTACGCGTGTTCAGGAATCCGTTTAAGACGATCTCTCCGACTCGGGAATTGAAGTAAGTTCTGTTTTCCTGCAACGCTTCAATTGCTGCGATCAAGGCCTTGGCCCCATCGGATTTCGAGATGTATGCGTTAGCTCCGGCTTTCAAAGCTTCGTCAATCACCTGCTCCGAGTCCATGACGCTCAGGATCACTATCTTTTGCCGGGGATCGTTGTTCAGAATCTGGCGAGCGGCTTCGAGGCCGTTCAGCGCTGGCATGCCGATATCAAGAATCACGATATCCGGTTTGAGGTGAGCAACCTTCTCCACTGCCTCGCGGCCGTCACCAGCTTCACCGCATATTTCCCAGCCGGAGCGAGATGTCAGCAGAGAGCAGATACCGGGACGCACGATTTCATGGTCATCAGCCACAAAAATGCGGAGCGCCATAGAAACACCTCAATTGGCAATCTGACGGCCTATGGATTTGTCCAAAACCTTGGCTACGCAAGAAAGGAGAACCTCCGGCCCATCCAGACTGTGTAGGTAAGCATCCACCAGCTTCCCATCCGCCTCGCCATCGACGTGAATGCAAACAATAGGAGCCCTCTTTCGTTCCTTCATGGAAACAATCAGTTTGCTTTTCTCTTCTTGCGGGATGGTATGGCAGAGAATCACCAGATTGATGTCGCGAGAGATGAAAATTTGAAACGCATCCCGACTCGTGAAGCTCGGCAATACCGAATAACCGGCTTCGCCCAAAAGGACAGTCCGCGTGCGCATCAGTAGAGGATCACGTCCTACGGATAGTAGTGATTACTGCGGCATCTGAGCTTTTCATTCACGAAGGCTCAGGGTCGTGCTTGAGGTAAACGTTTTCCCTGCCAGAAGAAATTGGCGGAGTGCGTAATTGGGACTATCGCTTCACCTGGTTGCGAGATGCGACATTCACGCTGTACGCGCTGATTCGACTGGGATTTGTCGAAGAAACTCAGGCGTTCATCAACTGGCTGAAGGGGCGGCTCGGTGACGATGCGGAGCGGGGACCGTTACAGGTGATGTATGGGATTGATGGCCGGCAGAAGCTCGATGAGTTGACGCTTGATCATTTGCGGGGATATGAAAATTCGCGGCCCGTGCGTATCGGAAACGCAGCCTATCAGCAGCTTCAGTTGGATATTTACGGCGAAATGATGGATGCCATCTATCTCGCAAACAAATACGGGGACTCAATTTCCTATGCCGGGTGGCAGGATGTTCAGCGCATGTTGGAGTGGCTGGGCAAGAACTGGCAACGGCCCGATGAAGGCATAGGGGAGGTTCGTGGCGGCACGCGAGAATTCCTGCACTCCCGTTTGATGTGCTGGGTGGCTTTCGATCGAGCACTGCGGCTTGCGGAGAAACGCTCCCTTTCGGCGCCATTCGAGGCTTGGCTGCATACGCGCGACGCCATTCGAGAGGATATCTTTACCAACTTCTGGGATGACGATCTGCATTCTTTTGTGCAGTCGAAGGGGACGAAGGACCTGGATGCGTCGGTCCTGCTAATGCCATTGATGCGATTTATCAGCCCGGTCGATCCGATGTGGCGCTCGACCATGAGAGCGATTGAAGGCCGCTTAGTTGAGGATACCCTTGTCCGTCGCTATGAGCCCGAAAAAACGCATGTGGATGGGCTTCCAGGCGGAGAGGGTAGCTTCACCGCATGCTTGTTTTGGTACATCGAATGCCTGGCGCGCGCTGGAGAGTTGGAAAAAGCTCAATTGTTGTTTGAAAAACTTTTGGGATACGCCAACCATCTTGGGCTGTACTCGGAGCAAATTGGCCCAAGCGGGCAACACCTTGGGAACTTCCCACAGGCATTTACACATTTGGCGTTAATCAGTACCGCAACATATCTGGATAGATCTGGATAGAGTGCTTTCCGGCAACGACCAGTCGTTGTGGCGTTAGCATTTTCGGGAGGTGAGTCGAGGCGACCGGTGAAGTCTGGGCGTCACAGCCATCGCGGGATCGTAGCCACAAATCTCGTTGCGGGTTAAACCGGCAGTCAGAACGAATCCGTGTACTTACTCTTTTTTTTCTTCTTTCTTTTTTTCTCGGCGTCCATTTTCTTAACGATCTCTTCCATCAGCTTCGGTTTTAATTCGGCTAGCATCGTATCCACGATACTGGCGATTTCGGAAGCTTCAGTCTGAAGAGGTTCGGAAGAAGAGATATCTTCATTAGACATTGGAGAGGACGGCGGGTCTTCCCTCCCGCTGTCCCGATACCCGGCATTGGCATCTTCCACGTGGGTGGTGGAATCGGATCCCACGATGGACTCGCGGATCTGCCTCCAATTCGCCCAGGCCGCCGTCATTTCAGATTCGCCGTGTCGATCGCCTGGCTCGGGTATCGCGCTATCGGACGGATCTTCTGCGGTGGACGGCAGCAGTTTTATTTCTCTGTTGTTTTCCGGTTCGGACCCACTCGTCCCTGCTGAGGCTGCCGCCGCATAAGCGGCTGGGGCTTCCTCTTTGTGAGATGACGCGAGCTCTGCGCGCTCCGCAACCGGCGTTGTATCGGCGACATCGGTGAATTCCTTGGTCTCTGCTATCGGGGCAGAATAGAACGGTGCATCCGTCTGAATGTTTGAGATCGGTCCCGGGGCAGTTGAAGTTCCTGCCGCGGGCGAAACCCATTCTTCCGTCGAATTATTTTGCGACTCCTCGCAAGGTGGCAACGAGTCCTTGCCCGCCGCTGACCTGACATCTACATTGGCCAACGCTGCCGCGAAAGCCGCATGAGTCTTCTGCACCTCGCGATCGAGGGACACGGTGGCTTCCTGCTCGCCGACTGGAATCTGCTCCGCAACCCATCTCGGACCCGTACTGGCGTAAGAGGCCCAATGTTCCTGTTCACCCTGGGATGCCGGTCCGGGGTTAACAACCTCACCCGCAACCTCTGTCGGGGCCAGAAATTCCAGCGCAGCCGCAACCTCTGCGTCCGGTGCGACAGGCTGATCGGCTTGCTGGTGCCTCGCTTGTTCGAAATTATTGCCCGACTGATCTGCCGGGGCGACGGAAGGAACTCCGTTAGTAGGGGCGCTCACGTCGATTCGGGATTCCGGTGCAACGCTCTGGGTGGGCCCGTAAGTATTTTCGGGCGTCACTTCCCTGCGCTCCCTGCGTTCGCCCTTCCTACGTTCGCCTCGGATAGGTTGAATCATTCCGGCGGTCTCTTCCGAAGTGATAATTTCAGCAACCGGATTTTCAAAGGCCGCAGCCGCGGCCGTAATGGCCGCGATTTCCTCGGGCGTGATGTCCGGCGGCAGACCAATGGGAATCGGTCGCTCAAATCCTGATTTCACTTCCACCGGTTTGAAGTCTTCTCCGCGCCCCAGGTCCCGGAACGCCGTGCCGGTACTGGTGACGTGTGGTACGGGCTCCGATTCTTCCGGCTTCGCTCCGGGTAAGGGGATAATTATCCGGTTTTTCCATCCGGTCTCGGCATTACCGAATCGGTCTCCAGCGTCAGAATTTTCGACGGCGGCGATAGCTTTGGCGAAACGGCCCGGCTTGTAAGTCTCGGGCTGAGGAATGATCTTGTCTTCCAGCTTGGTGAGAGCGGCAAGCAGTTCGCTCACTTCGAATGGCTTGACGAGGAAGCCATCGGCATGCACCCGGCGGGCTTCTTCAGGTTTGAAGGGTTCGAGTTTGCCGACAGTTAACAGAACCGGAATGCGCGCCGTCTCTCGTGTGTCTTTAATGCGCTGGCATACTTCCAGCCCGCCATAGCCCGGCATGTACACATCGAGAACGATGAGGTCGGGCTTTTGCTCGGCGATTTTCTTCAGCGCCGCCGACCCGTTATTGACAGTGATCACCTCATAGCCGGCCTCAGAGAGGATTTTCCGGCCCATGTTTTGGGCTGTCACACTATCGTCGGCGAGCAGTATTTTCCGTGCCAAGGGGAATCCTTTGGTGAAAGGGGGAGATAGGGCGAAGTTAACTGGTCCGTTACCCTAAGTCAATGAGAATGGGATAGTAAGCAGGTTACGACCGGACAGCCACGAGTGGGTGCACTGACTGACGACCAGTCGTCGCGTTGGCTTCGGGCACATCTCCCCTTAGAAAGGCACAATCTTCCGCAGACCCTTCTTTTTCTTGCGTTTGCTGGAAGAGACTGCGGCGTCGTCCGCCGGCTCGTTTGCCGACGAAGCCGTATCGCTGGTCTTTCCATCGCCCGTTTTCGCCGCGTCCGGTATGGCTTGATTCGCGCCCGGGGCGAGCTCGTTCACTTGCTGTGGGGGCGGCAACGCCTGGCCACTTTCGTCGGCCACGTTGGGCTTGAGTTCATTGGGATCGGGCGCGACATTGGGTTTCAGTTCATTCGGGTCCGGAGCAGGCGGAGGTGCGGCAGAATTATCGACTGGCCTCTCGGGATTTGCGGTATCTGAACGTGGGGCGGCCTGATTTGCTGGCGGTGCGCCTTTGCCAACAGTCTCTATGGAAACTGCATTGTTGTCCGCAGGAGTCGAAGTTCCCCTCATGGCATTGGCCGCCTTCTGCACTACTTCCGTGGCACTTACCATCTGGGGATCGACTAACGTGGGATCGCCAACCTTGGTTGCCTGGGCCACGTCGGGATGCTTCTGGAAATTTCTCATGACTTTTCCGAACATCCCGGTTTCGCGGCGGCTGTCTTCTTCGGCTTTGTTCTGTGCTACCGCAGTCTTGGTCGGCTTGGGTACTGGCTGGTGCAAAGCTTCCAGCCGGGCTTTTGCGTCCTCCATCCGGTTCATCAGCGGATATCTGGTCACAATCCGGGAATAAGATTCGGCGGCCCCGTTGGTAAATTCCTGAATCATCCGCGCTTTGGCAACTTCATTTCCCTTGCGGCTGCGCACCATCGCAATTTCGCCTTCGTAGGCCTGTCCAAGTAGATACAGCGCTTCGTCCGCCTGGCTGTACAGTGGGTAGCGATCCACAACCGAGCGCAGCCGAGCGATCGCCGCTGGATAGGATTCGCGCAGGTAGTAGAAACGTCCGACACGAAACTCACGCTCCGCCAGCACTTCCTGCACTTCCAATAGACGTTGCTTGGCCTCGGGCAGGAGCTTGCTATCGGGAAACTGCATAATAAGCTGGCGGTATTCATCTTCCGCGCGCCTGGCATGGGTATAGTCGCGGTCAGGCTTCTCCATTTGCTGATAATGGATATTGGCGATCTTTGTATTGAACCTCCGCCTGAGACAACGCCGTCGAACCACCTTCCGCGTACCAGGAATCGGCCACCGCCAGTTTGGCGCGTGCGATGTACTCAGAGTCAGGATAGGTGTTGATCATGGTCTCTAGGGTCAGCCTCGCCACGTCGAAGCGGTTGTGCTTCATGGCGTCCATAGCGCGATCGAACAAGACCTTGTCCGGCTGTTTAGAGCCGACGTTCGCCAGCGGATTGGAGACTTTCTTATTTGTGCAGCCAACTGCCAAGGCCAAAACGCACAGCAGGATCACAACTGGAATACGACGTGACATAACACCTCAGAAATGTTTAAGTGCGTTAAACTTTCAGTAGTGTGGCTTCGGTAGCTGCTTTCAGCAATTTTTGGGCGTTAGTCTTTGGATCGCCTTGACCGAACACCGCGTTGCCTGCCACCAGGATTTCTGCGCCTGCCCTCACCACTTCCGCCACCGTGTCGAGGGCGATCCCGCCATCCACTTCTATGCGATAGTTAAGCCCTCGCTGTAACCGCAGATCGGCCAAACGCCGGATTTTGCGTACTGTCTCTGGAATGAATTTCTGCCCGCCGAAACCCGGATTCACCGACATCACCAGCACGTAATCTACGATCTCAAGTACTTCGCTTAGCGTGTCCACTGGAGTAGCAGGATTAATCACCACCCCCGCCTGTGCGTCGTGGTTACGGATCAAGTGCAAGGTCCGGTTCAGGTGCCGACAGGCCTCCTGATGAACAGAAATCCAATCCGCTCCCGCATCCACGAACTCCGGAATGAACTGGTCGGGGTTCTCGATCATCAAATGACAATCGAGCGGCAAATCCGTCGCCTTGCGCAGCGACTTGACCAACGGAGGGCCTACAGTGAGATTCGGCACGAAGTGTCCATCCATCACGTCCACATGGATGACCGTGCCGCCGCCTTCAGACGCGGCGCGTACCTCCTCCGCTAGATGAGCAAAATCCGCGGACAGAATGGAAGGTGCAAGTTCGATCAAACCTGGGCTCTCACGCGACAGAATGCTTGCAGAAATTCTACCACGTGGATGGTGGGCCGATCAGCGACTAAGCAGAGTCACTGCAGCTTCGCGTACTCTGCTTTTGCCTGCTTCAGAATGGGGATGTCAGGGTCCGCATCTTTCCAGATGGAGAAAAAGTCCTGGTACGCGGTTCGGCTCTTTGCCGTATCGCCAGAAAGCGCATAGGCACGAGCCAAGCCGAGATGGGATAGCGTCTGGCGCGGCTGAAGCGGGTTCGCGCGATGATCCAGGATCTTCTGAAATTCCGCTGCCGCCCGCCGTCCATCAGAAAGCCGGAGATACGCCAAGCCACGTAAATAGGGAGGGACATCCCCGGCCATAATACCAAACTCATAAACTGTGACCGGCTGAAGCAGTTCGACGGCACGAGCCGGATTGTTGTGGGAAAGTTCGACCGCGGCGCGAATTAGCGGCACATAAATATGATTCGCCCATGTGGATAACGGATAGCGCTGGGAAAGATCCTGGGCAATTTTCTCGGCGCGAGCCCCGTCATCGGCGAGACCGGCCGCAGCAGCCTGTTCGCGAGCGTGTGGGAAATTTCCAATCTCGGCTTCGAATAACGCTGCCTGCGCCACCGAACCTGCGGCAGCTTCGTTAAATCCTCGAGACCGTTTTGCGTCCACCGAACGGCGGACGAGGTTTCTCAACTCCCCAACTCTGCCGGCATACCCTGCATCGGTTTCCCAAAAACCGAAATCCACTTCCGCTGGCTTGTCCGCGAACCACGCTACTTCACGCTGTAGTCCGGCACGCTCGTTTTGGATACTTGCAATCCCCATTAGAAAACCATGAATAATCGAGACGTCGAGCTTCGCAGCGGCTGCCTTTTCGCATATGGCTTTTGCCTCCTCAAAGCGATTGAGACTCATATACGTTCCGGCGAGATTTGCGTATGAGTTTGCGTCGTGTGGCGCTAGTTGCATGTTCAACTGCGCCCACGACAGAGCTTTCTCCGATTGACCCAGTTGCTCATACTGGAGGGCCAGGTTGTTGGTCGGGACATTATCGCGAGGGTAGGTTCGGTGAAAGAGTTCATATGTGGCCAAAGTCTTATCTACCTCTCCCGTCACGAAATCATAATAATGCGCCGTAATGTACAAACGCTCGCGTTCGCTCACCCGCTCCCGCAGCTCGAACGCCTTCTTTGTGTTTTCATCCGAAATATTGTTTTCCCCCAGGTTGGAGTAAGCGGTACCCATTTGTGCGTAAGCCAGAGCGAAGTTGGGATCGAGCTCAATCGCACGTTTGAACAAGGGAATCGACTCCGCCTCCCCTCCCTTAGATCGCTCGGCCATCGCCTGGGTGAAGGCCTTCAAAGCTTCTAGTGAAGGCGTAGTTGCATGTTCGATGGGCGCATCAAATTTCTGAATCGAGCTAAGAGATTCGCCAAGCCTCCGCCGCAACCCGGCCGCAGCCTTTCCCAGCGCGTTGAGCACTTCTTCTTTCTGCGTCGCCTCTACCTGCTCGCTCGCAATGGAGTCGCCATTCTGGCAGTTGACCGCGTTCAGATTGATTACGTAATGGCTGCCCAGAGGATCAATATTGCCAACCAGCATGGCTTTGATGCCCCCGCGCTGGCACACCTCTCGCGCCACTGCACCGGTCAGGCGTTCTTCCGGCGATCGACCCATGAACCGCATGGTTTCCGCAATCTGCGATTCTGGAACCAGATTCAAGAAAGGGGATTCGCGTAGCTTGACCGCCAGTGCTTGCTTCAGTGTTCCGTCGAAAACCGGGTCACCAGTTGTATTCACAAAATCGGAAAGCAGGATGGAGTCTTTCTCGGTTAGCGCTCGCGCTTTACGCGTGTACAAAACACCTATCAGGGTAACCGCCACGATCGCCGCGAGGGCACCCACCACATACCATCGCTTGCGTCTGTCCGGGGTTGCGATCGTGCCCGAGGAAGCACGATCTACTGGCTGAATTGCGGACG
Source organism: Acidobacteriales bacterium 13_1_40CM_3_55_5 (assembly GCA_001918935.1). Taxonomy (GTDB): domain Bacteria; phylum Acidobacteriota; class Terriglobia; order Terriglobales; family Acidobacteriaceae; genus 40CM-3-55-5. The sequence goes on from MNGW01000113.1 coordinate 14,216, forward strand.
CGGATGGAGTGGGAGTTATGGCACTTGGTCCCGAAACCGGCGTTATCGCGGACTCTACCGAACTCACCGACGCGCTCTTGCCAGAATCAATCTCCCGCTTGAGCCGTTTCAGATCGGCGCGCATTTCGGAGGCAACCTGGTAACGCAGATCGCGGTCTTTCTCCAGTGCTTTATTAATGATTCGTTCCAGCTCCGCCGGCAAATTCGGATTCAGCCGCACGGGAGCCGTGGGTGCCCGGTTCAGGATGGCGTCGAAAATAACTGCTGACGTATTTCCGGTGAAGGGCTGACGTCCCGTCGCCATCTCGTACAACACTGCTCCAAAAGAAAACAGGTCGGTGCGGGTATCGAGTTCTTCGCCCCTCGCCTGCTCCGGGGACATGTAAGCCACTGTGCCCACCGTGCTTCCCGGACTGGTCAGGTGCGCGTCATCCACTCCCATGGTCGGCAACGATGCGCCGACCGGTTCCAGTCGCGGCAACGGTCTGGCGGCGACCTTGGCTAATCCGAAATCGAGAATCTTGGCTTGCCCGCGCTTGGTGGAAAACAAATTCGCCGGCTTCAGATCGCGATGAATGATCCCCGCTGTGTGCGCCACATCGAGCGCATCCGCGATTTGGGCTCCGAAGTCCACAACTTGCTCGACCGAGATTGGCCTGCCCTCGATGCGGTATTTCAGGGTTGTCCCTTCGAGATATTCCATCACGATAAAGTGACGGCCTTCATCCTCGCCAATGTCGTAAATCGTGCAAATGTTGGGATGGTTGAGAGCAGACGCCGCTCGGGCCTCGCGCTGAAAGCGGTCCCGCGCCTGCGGATCCTGCGCAAGTTCATCAGGCAGGAATTTGAGGGCGACTCGACGTCCTAAGCGAAGATCCTCGGCCTCGTATACCACTCCCATGCCGCCGCCGCCCAGCTTTTGAGTAATCCGATAATGGGAGACGACTTGGCCGATCATGGGGTTTTTCGCCGGAGGGAATGGTCGCCCATGTTAGGCCGCGATTCTTCGCAAAGTCAATGGGACGGCTAAGGAACAAACTTAGCTTCGCTACTCCTCCGTCACCGGAAGAACTGGGGGCTCTGCTACTATCCGCTCATGCCCCTGCTTGAGATTCGCAATCTCACCAAGGTCTTCCCGCTGGGAGAATCCATTTTTGGCGGTGGCGCGAAAGGTGAAGTACGGGCTGTTGACGATGTCTCGCTCGACATTGAGCCAGGCGAAACTCTCGGCCTGGTCGGTGAGTCGGGTTCAGGCAAGAGCACCTTGGGCCGGCTGGTGCTGCGTTTGATTCAGCCGACGTCAGGCAGCGTGCTCTTCGAGGGGCGTGACCTGCTCGCCGCCAACCATAACGAAATGCGCCGTCTGCGCCGCGATATGCAAATCATCTTTCAGGATCCCTTCGGCTCGCTCGATCCTCGCATGAGAGTGGAAGACGTCATTACCGAGCCGCTTATCATCCACGAGCGGATGAGCCCGTCCTCACGGCGGGCTCGAGTCACAGAGCTGCTGCGCTCCGTAGGCCTTGACGAATCTTCACTACGCCGCTTCCCTCACGAATTCAGCGGCGGTCAGCGGCAGCGGATCGGAATCGCTCGGGCTCTGGCCTTGCGCCCGAAATTCATCGTCGCCGATGAACCTGTATCCGCCCTCGACGTCAGCGTAGGCGCGCAGATCGTAAACTTGCTGGCAAAACTTCAGCAGGAGTTCAAATTAACTTATCTCTTCATCTCACACTCCATGCCCCTGGTCCGATATCTGGCCACCCGCATTGCGGTGATGCATCATGGAAGAATTGTCGAGGCCGGCTACACCCAGCAGATCACCGAGCGGCCACAACATGCCTACACACGGAGCCTGCTCCGGGCCACGCCTGAAATCGCCGTCTAGGACGCTTTCCGTGCGCTGCCTTGCCTACCGGTTACCCAAGGTCTACAATCCGCCGCGTCCATCTTCTCAGGAGGCCGCATGACTTCTACCGCCGTTACTCCTGCACCGCAAGCAGCGCCTCCGCTCTCTCAGGGCCAGCGGATTATCAACACCTTTGTCGCACCCAGCAAAACCTTCGCGGATCTGAAGCGAAGTGCAAGTTGGTGGCTCCCATTCCTGCTGATGTCGCTGGTCTCCTTGCTTTTTGTCTACGGGGTGGACCAGAAGATTGGCTTTCGCAAAGTGGCCGAGAACCAGTTGCAGATGTCGCCCAAGAACGCCGCACGCATGGAACAACTGCCTCCCGAGGATCGCAACCGGCAAATGCAGCAACAGGCGAGCGTTTTCCGCTATTTCTCCTATGGCTATCCGGCGGTAATTTTGATCTGGAACGTCCTGATCGCGGCCATTTTGTTCGCCACCTTCAAGTTTGCCGCTAGTGCAGACGTGAAGTTCAAGGTCGCACTTGCCATCGTGATGTACGCCAGCCTGCCACTTGTGATCAAGTCCTTGCTCGCCATGCTTTCCGTGGGAGTTGGGGCGAGCGCCGATTCATTCACCTTTCAAAATCCGATTGCAAGTAATCCCGGGTACTTTATCAACCCAGCGGAATCGCACTGGCTCTACAGCTTGGGCACCGCGCTGGACATTTTCATGATCTGGACGCTCGTGCTCACCGCCATTGGATTCAGTAGCGTCAGTAAGGTCAAGCGATCCACTGCCCTGCTCATCGTCTTTGGCTGGTACTTAATCTTTGTTCTTGCCAGCACTGGCCTGGGCGCGGCGTTCTCGTAAACATTCCGGAATTTACGCGGAGGTAAGATGAAACGCGCGATTACGATTATCACGCTGCTGGTATCAAGCGTGAACCTGTCTGCCCAAACCAAAAATCCAGTCACGACTGTCGTCAAAGGGATCGTGCCCAAACAGCAGAAGAACCTGGTCGCGGCCGTCGAGGCGATGCCTGCCGACAAGTTCGGCTACAAACCTACGCCGCAGCAAATGAGCTTCGCCCATCTCGTGTTGCATATGACCGAGTCGAACTATGCTCTCTGCGCCAAAGCCAGTGACATGCCGCAGCCGAAGCACGACGAACTGAAAGATGCCGATGGCAAGGACAAGCTGCTGGCGGCACTCAAATCCTCATTCGATTTCTGCAACACGGCTCTAGCGAAAGTGGATGACTCCAAGCTCGGCGACACTATCGAAGCCCGCGGCGGCCGCAAAGAGCCTCGCGCATGGGCGCTGATCGCTCTGACCAACGACTGGGCCGACCACTACGGTGCTGCCGCCATGTATCTGCGTCTCAATGGCCTGTTGCCGCCCACCGCACAGCCCAAAAAATGAAATCAGATTCGGATGCCTCGCCCCATCGGCGTTAGCCTGATTGCCATTCTTTTTCTATTAGTTGCTGCTTACCTGATTGCGGTTGGTGCGGTCATGCTACTCACCCCCGGTAACGTTTCCATGTCAGCAGGCGCTGACTTGCTGGGCGGACTCGAGGTCGCCGGGCCGTACATGTTCTTGCTCATCGCCGTGGTCGCCACGGCAATCGGGGTGGGAGTTCTGCGGCTGTATAACTGGGCACGCCGCCTGGCTATTCTTGCAGCCTTACTTGGGATGGTGTTACTGCTACCGTCGGTGTCCAGCGCGGTCCTTGATTTTCGAATTGCGAAGCTGGTTTGGGGAGGCTTGGGTGTGATGGTGCGTGCGATGATCGTTTGGTATTTGTACCAGCACCCTATCAAAGAAGCATTTACTCACTAAGAACCGAGAACTCAAAACTAAGAACTGGTGTCCAGTTTCCGGTTTCCTGTTTCTTGTGATTACTGTGATTTCCGTTCTGTCCTGCTGCTTGTCTACTCTTCCTCATCTTTCACCTCTGCGCGCTCCGCCTTCGCCTTATCGATGATCTTCTCCTGCAACTGAGAGGGCACAACATCGTAGTGATGCATTTCCATATTGAAGCTGCCCCGCCCCTGTGTCATCGAGGTCAGATCTGCCCCATAGGTCAGCATCTCAGCCATCGGCACTTCCGCCTTCACCACTGTGTTGCCGCCCTTATTGTCCATGCCTTGAATGCGTCCGCGCCGGCTGTTGAGATCCCCCATGATCGTGCCGGCAAACTCGTCCGGGACAGTAATTTCCACGCCCATCACTGGTTCCAGCAGCGTGGGTTTAGCTTGCTCCATGGCTTTTTTGAATGCGATTCGGCCCGCCATCTGGAATGAGAGATCGTTCGAATCGACGTCGTGATATGACCCGTCATAGAGGATGACTTTAAAATCTGTCATCGGAAATCCAGCCAGATAGCCGCGCGCCGCCGCATCTTTAATACCCTTTTCGACCGCGGGGATAAAGTTCTTAGGAATCGCTCCGCCGAAAATGTCATTGACGAACTCGAACTCTCCGCCTCGCGGTAGCGGCTCCATCTTGATCTTGCAGTCGCCATACTGCCCGTGTCCGCCGGTCTGCTTCTTGTGCCGGCCTTGCACATCGGCCCTGCCGCGGATGGTCTCCCGGTAGGGCACCTTGGGCGCTTTCAAATTGACTTCGGTGTGATAGCGCTTCTTCATCTTGGCGACAGCCACTTCGATATGCTGTTGCCCTGTTCCCGCAATCAAAAACTCCTTGGTCTGGGCATCGCGGAAGAAACGCAGCATGGCGTCTTCCTCCATCAGCTTATGGATGCCGACGCCCAGCTTGTCTTCATCTGCCCGGCTCTTGGGTTCAATGGCAAACGTAATCGCCGGCTCCGGCAAACTCACCTTGGGATACCGGATAGGTGCCGACTTGTCGCCCAGTGTATCTCCCGTCAGCGTCTCGCGCAGCTTGGCCACGGCTCCAATATCTCCTGCGTGCAGCTCTGGAACCGGCACTGCGGTCTTTCCCTGCATGATGGAAATATGCGCCAGTTTCTCCTGAGACCCTCGAGTGAAGTTCTGCAAGACGGCGTCGTTTTTCACGACACCAGAGAAGGCTTTGAAATAAGAAATCCGTCCTGCAAAGGGATCGGAGACCGTCTTGAACACGTAGAGTGAAGTCGGTTCCGAATCCGCCACCTTACGACCCGGCGGCTCGCCATTCCCTGACGTCACTTCCCCCTGCACCGACTCGCGCTCGGTCGGAGCGGGAGTGTAGTCCACAATAAAATCCATCACCCGGTCGGCGCCGATATTGCCCAGGCCTGAACTGAAGATCACCGGGAAAATCCGGTCCTCGCGGATAGCATCATGGAGCGCTGGAATCAGATCCTCCTCAGGGATGGTCCCCTTGTCGAAGAATTCTTCCATCAAAGTGTCGTTGCCCTCAGCGATCATCTCCACTAGCTTTTCGTGTGCTTCCTGCGCCTGATCTTTGAGATTCGCAGGGATCTCCGTTTCTTTGCCCTTCCCGTTCCCGCCCAGTTCGTATGTGTACGCCTTCATGCGGACCAGGTCCACCACCCCGCTCAGGTTCTTCTCTCTGCCAATCGGTAACTCCAGGGGAATAACGGTTCGTCCGAAAACTCTGGTCAAGGATTCCAGTACTCTCTCCGCGTCGGCGCGCTCGCGATCCATACGGCTGGCAACGATCAGCCGCGGCGTTTGAAACTCTTCGCAATAGCTCCAGATTCGCTGTGTCACCACTTCCACACCGGCTACCCCGTCCACCACGACGATCGCCGCCTCCACGACCGGCAGCACCATCTTGGCTTCGTGGACGAACATGCTGAACCCTGGCGTATCCACCACATTAATCTTGGTCTTGCCCCACTCCACATAAGCCAGGCCGCTCCCAATCGACATCTTGCGCGCGATCTCTTCGTCGTCATAATCGGTAGGAGCGGTGCCGTCGTCCACGCGGCCTAATCGCTGCGTGGCGCCTGCGGTATAAAGCATCGCCGACACCAGCGAGGTCTTTCCCGCGTGCCCGTGACCCATCATCACAACATTGCGGATATTCGCGCCTTCATAGACTTTCACGGGTTCGCTCCTTAACTATGCCGACGTAAACCTTGCTGACGTTACCTTTTACTGACGCTTAACCCCCTGCTCACGCCCTACCCTGCTCACGTAGCCACAGGCGACTCGCCTGTGCACCTGAGCGAAGCTCGGCGGATCGACTGCGAACGCTACGCCGGGCCCATAAATTGAAGAGGAGGATATAGGCCAGCTTCGAACAGACTGCCCGAAACCTTGGATGCTAACACAGCAGAATTTGACCACTCAACTGGCGGAAGCTCGTATGCGCCCATGTAGGCACGGGCGACCTCCCGGTGCAGCGAAGCTCCCGCCCCGCCACATTGCGTTCAGCCCCCCGCAAGCGTAAGTTGTTGCTGCCGTTAGAAAGCCGAGTATCCGTATTCCCCCAACCCACTCAGTTCGCCGATTTTGGAATCCTTCTGCTCAGATTAATGGTCGGAGTAGTCTTCACCACCTGAGCAAGAATTTCACCATTTTTCTCGGTGCCGGCGAAGTCCTGGGCAGTCTGGGGGTCATGTTCGGCGTTCTGACCCAACTAGCCGCTTTCGGCCTGATCCTGATTCTGTTCGGTGCAATCTATAAAAAGATTTTCGAATGGCATATCAGTTTTTGGGGAGAGAAAACCTATGGCTGGCATTACGACTTGATGCTCATCGTGATGAATCTGGTCATAATCTTCACCGACGGCGGGCGTTTCAAATTGCTGAATTAGAAGATATGCACGAATGGCCCGTTCTCAGGATTGATAGCCTCCTTCATGTGATTTTCAACTGGCTTCCCATGCGAATGGAACCAATCGAGAATCCTTCGCTCAAAGTCCGTACGGTTAATGTTGACCGCACCACCGTGGTCCGCGCCTTGCACGACCCAAAGTTCGCTGTGTGTGCTACCTGCCTGCATCAAGGCCACCGAGTGACGAAGCGGAATATTTCTATCAGCAGTGCCGTGAATGAGTAGAGTCGGCACTCGCGAATGGGCAATCGCGGACGCTGGAGCGGATTCGGTGAGGTCCACATGGTAGCGAGCCCGAGAGTAAATTAGCGCAAACTCAAGCGTTGGTCTCGCAATCGTCCGAGCAAACCATAATCCAAGTCCACTGTGCCGCGAAAACCTGTCGTCCACGACCTCTCGGAACGTCGAGTACGGCGATTCAACAGCAACCGCACAGAGTTGCTGGGTCACAGCACTCGCTTGCAGTGCGATCGCCGCTCCCATTGACTCACCAAACAGGTACACGCATCCAGGTGCACGCTGTCGCAGCCAATCGGCCCACAGATGCACATCCTGGCGTTCTTTTATTCCATAGGTTGCAATGTCGCCGCCACTTTCCCCGTGAGCCGAAGAATCGGGTAGAAGAACTGAATAGCCGTTATGCAAGAACATCCGACCGTATCCCGCGACTCCCTCTCGGTTATCACTAACGCCGTGAAAAAGGATAACTGATGCGCCATTGGAAACTTTGGGCTGTATATACCAAGCTTTCAGGTCCGCACCATCGCTCGCGACGATGTGTACATCCAAGATGTGGGACGTGGAATTCTTGGAGCGCAACCCTCTCGATCTCGGAGCGGTGTTGGATTGGGCGATGATTAACGTGCAGCGTGATCTCTGCCAGGAAAACCGCGGACACCACCGAACCAATGACGTACAGCGAGATGGCAAAAATTATGCTATTGATGACGCGCCGACGAAAAGTAATGGGCCCATTAGAATGTACGACAGAGATGCTGACAATTGTTCCGGATTAGTGTGCAAAATCATCCAGCTGCAAGCAATAACACAGCGCGGCGCAAAGACAACTGCGCGCAGCGACAAACTTGCATCCTTGCTCACCGTAACCTATTCTTGCAGAGGATCTGCTCCAGCCCCTATGCACTGTCTGACCGCCAGATTGCTGTTGATCTTGATGCTCTCGGGCACTTTTGCTCCGGCAGCTCTGGCCATCTCCGCCGAATCCCCTCACGCTTGTTGCAAGCGAAAACCCTTGCACGATCACGGCAGCGACAGCTCTGAAGTCCGAGCTCCTGACTCGGCCAACCATGATTGTTGCCGACCGTTAACCATTTCCCAGCGGGCTCAGCCCCGCCCACCAATCAGCGGCTCCGTTAGCCAACCATCCGGGACTCTACTCCAAGAAGCTGGTCCGAGCTATTGCATCATCGATTTCAGCGATTCCCGCTCTGCCCGCGCCCCTCCAATATTGTCCATCGCCTGACATTCCAAAAATAAGTGTCTCAAGGCTGCGTCCAGACTCCCGGCTGCACGTGCAGGCGGGTTTCTGAATCATTCCGCAGTGCCCGACATTTGTGTACAGGAACAATCGACCCCAAACCGGCAATGTTCGGAGGAACGATGACGTCCCATCGTGTCGCACGCTTACTCGGAATTCTCTTGCTCGCAATCGCGGCGAGCGCCACCATCTTCGGCACCGTCCGCGGCCTGATCCACGATCCTCAACACCGTCCCGTCCAAGGTAGCCGGGTCATCCTCCGGGCTGAAGCTTCCGATTGGACTCAAACCACCACCTCTGACAGCTCCGGCGAATTCCACTTCGACGCCGTGCCTCTCGGCGCTTACACAGTCACAGTCGAGGTCCCCGGATTCGCTCCCCAGGAGCAACGACTCGCGCTTACTTCTGGCCGCGATGCCCGCTTGCACTTCTCTCTCGCTATCGCCAAAAGCAAAGAAACCGTCGAGGTCGTTGACACTCCGGCGACGATCAATCCCGAATCCTCCACTACCACGAGCGTAGTCAGCCGCGAACAGATTTCCCAAACTCCAGGCGCCGACCAGACCAACAGTCTGGCCATGATCACGAATTATGTTCCCAGCGCCTACGTGGTCCACGACCAGCTTCACATCCGGGGTGGACACCAGGTCACATGGCTGCTCGACGGCGTTCCCGTTCCCAACACAAATATCGCTTCCAACGTCGGTCCTCAGTTCGATCCCAAGGACATCGATTATCTCGAGGTCCAGCGCGCCGGCTACTCCGCCGAATATGGCGACCGCACCTTCGGGGTCTTCAACGTAGTTACTCGTTCCGGCTTCGAGCGCAACCGCCAGGCCGAACTGGTCACCAGCTACGGCAGTTTTAACAGCACCAACGACCAGCTCAGCTTCGGCGACCACGGCGAACGCTTCGCCTACTACGGGAGCCTGTCGGGATACCGCACCGATCTTGGACTGGAAACTCCCAGCACTCGCGTCTTGAATGACCAAGCGGCTGGTTTGGGAGGATTTGCCTCGTTCATCTCTAATAAGACCCCCGCCGACCAGCTTCGTCTGGTAACATCCCTGCGCAGCGATCACTATCAGATCCCCAATACTCCGGACCAACTAAGCTCCGGCATCCGCGACGTCCAAAATGAGCGCGATGCTTTCGTGAACTTCTCGTGGCTGCACACTATAGGCAGCGGCACAGTATCGACCGTCTCGCCCTTCTATCACTTTAATCGTGCCCACTATAGCGGCAGCTCCGTCGGCCAGCCTGATCCGAACCTCACCATTCCCGAGGACGACCGAGGCTCCAACTATTTGGGCGGAGTCACCTCTATCGCCATCAGGCGGGGAAAACACAACGCCCACGCAGGGATTCAACTGTGGGCTGCTCGTGACAATCAGCTCTTTGCCACTGTGCAAGGGGACGGCAGCAACCCGCAATCGCAGCGGCAGAGAATCTGGGGAAACGTGCAGACGCTGTTCCTCGAAGATCAATACAAGCTCACTAGCTGGCTCACCCTCAACGCCGGCGTTCGCCTCACTCATTTCGGAGAATCCACGGTCAGTGAGAACGCCGCCGATCCTCGCGTCGGCGCCGCCATTCGCATTCCGAAGCTAAATTGGGTGGCTCGAGCCTTCTATGGCCGTTATTACCAGGCTCCTCCCTTGTTGACGGTCTCAGGATCGCTCCTGGGTTTCGATCTCGCTCCCCTCCGCGGTGAACGCGATGAACAACGCGAGTTCGGCCTGGCAATTCCCATTGCCGGCTGGACGCTCGATCTCTCCAACTTCCGCACCGGTGCCAGGAATTTCTTCGACCACGACGCGCTCGAGAACAACATCTTCATCCCGCTTACGATCGGCCATGCCCGCATCCGTGGAACCGAGGTCAGCGTCAATTCACCTCGCATCGCGAAGCGCGCCAATGTTCACCTCGTCTACTCCAATCTGATCGTGCAGGGAGCATGCCCGATCACGGGAGGTTTCATTGAGGATTGCACCAATCCAGGCTATTTCTTACTCGACCACGACCAGCGCAACACACTCGCTACCGGTTTCAACTTAGCATTGCCCTGGCGGGCTTGGGCTGACTTCAACCTGAACTATGGTTCGGGCTTTCTAAATGGCGAAGGCGACGAGGATCCCACGCACCTCCCACCGCACACAACTTTCGATTTGTCGTTAGGAAAATCTTTCGGAGAGAATTGGAGCGTCCGCCTGACCGGCCTCAACCTCTCCAACCATCATTATCTATTGGATAATGCCAACAGCTTTGGCGGCACCCACTTCGCTAACCCGCGACAGCTCTCAATCCAACTCAAATACCGCTTCCGCTATTAGCCCACTCGAAAGTAGCGTCGGCATCGCGCCGGAAACGGTGGGTCGAGCAAAAAACTAGGGCGGCCAAATCGGCCGCCCTGTTAACAATCAATTTGTATGCGTGGTTTAAGCCGGCTTTACGTTCTCCGCTTGCCAGCCCTTCGGGCCTTTGACCACATCGAACTGTACTTGCTGGCCTTCTTGCAGGCTGCGGAATCCGCTGGCCTGAATGGCCGAGAAGTGCACGAAAACGTCCTCCCCGTTCTGGCGGCTAATAAAACCATAGCCCTTGGCATCGTTAAACCACTTTACTGTTCCTGTTTCCATATTGTTGCTTTGTTCCTTTTTTGATGTAGCGCTGAATTCCTCGCAGGACTTCTGCAGGCAGGTCACGCTGTAGAGCGGGAGTTGCTGAAGCAAAAAACCGCAAAGATCAAACGCAGCCTGATTGTACCCCAGCAACTCGGAAAATCGCCACGTTTTTCTCGACCTATACCCTCCAACCCCAGTCTTTTAAGAGGCTTAGGATTGCCTGATCTCGCAACGTTAAATAAAAAATGGCCCGATCTCAGCGACCGGGCCACACTACAACTACTCAGCCTCACCTCAGAAAAACAACTTCACTCCCAGTGTAATGCTTCGAATCCCACCGCTGAACACTTTTGGGTTCAAGAAGTTGGGATCAAAGGGCAAAACGTAGCTCTGGGTAGTCGTCGCTGTCACCACCCCAGCATTACTGAACACATTGCCATTGCTCAGACTGTAATTGGGATGGTTGAGAATATTGAACACCTGCGCCTGTAATTGCAGATATTTGGTCTCCGAGATGTGTGTGTTCTTAAATACCGACAGATTGAGGACTCCGAAGCCCGGGGTTGTAATGCTGTTCCGGCCTATCGTAGACCGTGCCCCAGCTCCAGCGATCACATAGCGATCACCGGGATTAACCGGCGTATAACCGATCGCGGGATCGAAACCAAAGGGCGCGCTCGAATTAGCATTGCATCCGTTCAAGTCAGCGCTCAAGAAAGAGGTGGTGCCCACGTAAGTGGTGCCACCGGGCAATTCGCAAACCGGAAATACATCTCCTGAAACCTGCCCGGTACCCGATGGATTGAATACGGCCCGGTCGCCGGCGGTATCCCCGTTGCCATTGGAGTCAACCGCTGACTGGATCGTTACCGGCTGCCCCGATTGCCCCAGGAACACAGGACTGATTTGATAACCGTTCAACAATGCCTTCAAGAAGCGGTTACCGGTTGTGGTTTTAGGCAGCTCGTAGATCAACGACAGGACGAACTTATGGCGCACATCCAGGTCGGAATTCGCGCGATCGTTCACCAGTCGGTTGGTATCCTCTGCGCGACGGGGATTGAGCAAACTGGTGAAGAATTCATTGGTCGAATTGTCGATAGCGTGAGCGTAGGTATAGTTGGTGTTTAGGGTCAGCCCACGGAAGGCGCGTTGCGTGAAACTGATTGAACCGCCGTGATAGGTGCTGCTGCCGTACGGTGGATCCGAGGTCACGTTAGCGGCAAATCCGAAGGGCGCATAGATGTTCGAATCGAAGTTGTAATAACCGACGTCCGTTGGAGTGTTAGCGTTCCAGGTCGCCGGAATTGAGGAAGGGTTAAGGAAGGTGGGCAAAACCGCTCCTCCCGCATCGAAGTAACTGGTGCGATTGCGGCGATACTGCACCGGTAACGAGACCCCGCGGGTGCCCAGGTAACGCACTTCTAAGGATGAGTTGTGGTATAGCTCGCGCTGCACGCTAAGACTCCAGCTCAGCACTTTCGGCATAACAGTATCGTCGATGTAGCTGGTCGTGAGTGCCCGCGCATCAGCTTGAGTCGCGGGAGGTATATAGGTTGCCGGCAAGCCGCCGCCGGCCAGGAAATTGGTATGAGTTGCGCACCATGACGGCTGTGGTGTTAGGGTACACGCCGACGCCGGATCCAATTCACTCTGCAGCTGCGGCGGTAAGGTGATCGAAGCAAAGTTCTGGAATTTCACATCGTAGTAGATTCCAAATCCGGCGCGAATCGCGGTCTTTCCGCTCCCAGTCGGGTCAAATGCGAAACCAACCCGCGGGGCGATATTGTTCTTGTCAGTTTTCGGAATCCCGAAGTTGATCACACCGGGAACGCTGGAAATTGCATTTAACGCCTGAGTCTCGTCGCCTACCGGATTGGTCCAGTATTCGTAGCGTAACCCAAGGTTCAAGGTCAGTCTCGGCGTCACTTTGATGTCATCCTGGAGAAATCCATACATGGCGCTTTGCGTGCCCAGGAAGAATCCCGATCCGGCATTACGCAGGGTCCTGCCACGAACATCGGGTTCCAGGTCGTTCACCAATGTTTGCATCGTCTTATACCAATTGTCTCCATTGCTCCGCGACAGGAAGAACTGCGGATAAATGAAGTGCATATACTGGCCGCCGAATTTAAACGTATGTTTGCCATGCGCCCACGACAGATTGTCTACAACCGAGTAGGTATTCTGTTTTTGATACTGGTTGTCGCCGGGACCCACAGTCACCTGCCCCAGATCTACGATCGTTACATCCTGAGGACACGTCGAGCATGGATTCTGATTGGCCAGACTGTAGTACGCATACTGCAATCGCAGGTCATTCACCCAATTGCTGTTGATGCTCCACACATCGTTTATCGTGAACTTACGGTTGCGATAAAGCTGGCTTTGGTTGAACCGCTCTTGGGTGGAATTCACCGGGAAAACGAATGTCGCCTGACTGAAGTTGAATCGCGCGCCCAGTTGATGGTGTCCAACGCTATAGTCGCTGTTTACCTGGGCATCGTGCTCGTTTGTACCGACCGGACTGATAATGATCAGATTCCCAATGGGAATGTTCTGGCCATTTACCGTGGTCGTCGATGGCTGCCCCGTCCCCGGATCGAGTGACTGGGCCGGCGCTACCGGATAGTTCTGCAGGATAGAGGCCACGGTTGGATTCGCCGCCATCCCAATGAGTGAACTCAGGCCTCCCGCGGTTGGAAAACCACTTGTCCTTGACCAGCGGACCGCCAATCGTGCCCCCGTAGCGGTTGTTGTCGTAAGCAGGCTGTCCCGAAATCGTTCCCGCCTCGATTGCTTGCTTGGTGAGATTATCGATCGAATTGAAGTTGCGGTTTTGCGTGTACCACTCGCCGGTTCCATGCCAGGCGTTGGTTCCGGTCTTGGTCACCAGATTGAACTGCCCCCCGGCGGAGTGTCCGTATTCCGCACTGAACTGATTTGTTTGCAGCGTAAATTCTGACACCGCATCCTGGATCACGGTCGAGTTGGGACCGGTCACGCCCAGATTGTTGTCATCCACCCCGTCTACCGTGAAGTTATTGTCCCTGGGCCGCGTTCCACCTACGGAGCCGCCGATTCCGGTTACACCACCGGGTTGGGCCGTTACGTTGGGAGCCAGAATCGCCAGATTCAGCGGACTGGACAACGCGCCGCCAACTACCGGGAGGCTTAGCAGTGCCTGCGAATCGAAGTTATTGTTCAGCGAGGAGGACGTGGTTTGCACTTGCTCCGTCCCCGCCATCACCTCAATCGTTTCTGACGCGACGCCGAGTTGTAGTTGCGCGTCGGCAACGTTTTCCTGGTCCGCCAACACTGTGACGTCCTTCTTCACAAAGCCTTTGAATCCCGGGCCTTCCACCGAAACTGTGTATTTGCCGGGCAGGATGCTGGGAAGGTTCCACGTTCCCGCAGAAGTCGTCTGGGTAGTTTGCACGACGCCCGTGGCCTGATTGGTCACCGTTACCTTGGCATTTGCCACCGCGGCGCCTTGTGGATCCAATACTTGTCCGCGAAGTGAACCAGTTGTCCGTTGCGCCAACGCGGAATTGCACAACGCCAATGCCACAACCGCGAGGAGCAATCCAAGCCAGATCCGAACAACACGTCGCTGCTGGTCGCTCGAAGCTCCATTTCTATCTTTCTCAAATGTCATGTGCTCTCCTTGACACTCGGCTCACAGCGCGGCTTTCCGCCGTCGCCCTTTCATGTGTCGAGTGTTTTGTGCTGTATAGAATTCGCCAAATCACAGCACTTATTGGAAAGGCACACCTCTGACCATTCTTGGCGCTAACCGAGTTGCAACTGTTTTCTTAGATTTGCGTGAGCCGGATTGAAGGAAGTTTGACGGGAAATGATTTTTTGAATTTCGCCACGCCTCCGATATCCGAAGCGCCATAGATTTTTCGCTGCTGGAGGCTGCATTTCATGTAACAGAACAGCATGAACATTGAAGGTTCATTGCAGATGGTGAGCTCTCACGTTGAACTGTGTCGGACAACACAAGACCCTTGTATGACGCACTGTCAGCACGTGTAGCGCCGGCATTTCCGGCAGCGGTCGGCATGACGAATCGGTAAGGGGTTTTGCCTAGTGGCCTACAATGCTCGGCACGGGTACCACAGGTCTGACGCACCGGACGTTTAATGGCAACTGCAGCCACAACAAATCGCGAGCAAGAAAGCCAGCCTGCCGGCAAAGCCGCCGGACCTTGTGTGATGGTGTTGTTCGGCGCCGCCGGAGACCTCACGAAGCGCAAGCTAGTCCCCGCACTTTTCAATCTGGCCAAGGCAAAACTGCTGCCCCAGAACTTCGCGGTCTTGGGGGTTTCTGTCGACGATCTAAGCCTCGAACAGTTTCGCAGCCAGGTCACCGGATTTCTTCCGCCCGAGGATCATGAAATCGAAGCTTGGAATTGGTTCACCGAACGCCTCTACTACGAACGTGGAGATTTTGCTGATCCGAATACATATTCAACGCTTGCCCGTCGCCTTGCCGATGTCGACCGCGAACACCACATCGAGGGCAATTACTTGTTTTATCTGGCCACGGCGCCTAAGTTCTTCGCGCCAATTGTGCAACAGTTGGGAAAGGTCGGCTTGTCAAACCAGGAGAACGATCACTGGCGCCGGGTCGTAATCGAAAAGCCTTTCGGACACGATGTCGAATCCGCCAAGGCCCTGAATCGTGAGATCAAGGCGGTCTTGCACGAAAATCAGATTTACCGCATCGATCACTATCTTGGTAAGGAGACCGTTCAGAACATCATGGTCTTCCGCTTTGATAACGCCATCTTTGAGCCTATCTGGAACCGCCGTTACATCGATCACGTTCAGATCACCAATGCCGAAACTGTCGGCGTCGAACAGCGCGGCGGATATTTCGATAACGCCGGCACCCTGCGTGACATGGTTCCCAACCACATGATGCAGTTGCTCAGCCTCACCGCCATGGAGTCTCCTGTCTCTTTTTATGCCGACGCCGTCCGCAATGAGCAGGCCAAGGTTCTGCATTCCATCCAGCCGCTGGATTCAGAAGATGTGCTGCACCGCACCGTGCGCGGCCAGTACGGCGAAGGCGGTGTCGACGGGGCGTCCGTGCCCGGCTATCGCACCGAACCCGGCGTTTCTCCGGAATCGAGGACAGAAACCTTCGTCGCGCTGAAATTGAACATAGACAATTGGCGATGGGCTGGCGTTCCATTTTATTTACGTACCGGCAAGCGTCTTGCCAAACGTCATACAGAGATCAGCATTCAATTCCGGCGTACTCCGTTCGAACTCTTTCGCAACTCTCCTCATCACAAGCACCAGACCAATACGCTGGTCATACAGATCCAACCGGTAGAAGGAATATCCTTGAGCTTTGGCGCCAAGATTCCGGGCCCGGTTCTGCGGGTTGGACCTGTCGACATGAGTTTCGAATATTCGCGCTATTTCGGAGCCGACGCCTACACCGGTTACGAGGTTCTACTTTACGACTGCATGATTGGAGACGCTACGCTGTTTCAGCGCGCCGACATGGTCGAGGCCGGTTGGACAGTCGTGGATCCCGTCCTCGATGTATGGAAAGCTCTGCCGCCGCGGCGCTTCCCTAATTACGCGGCCGGAACCTGGGGGCCGCGGGACGCCGATGAATTGATGGAACGCGACCAGCGTCAATGGAGGAAAATCGACCCATGATTCTTGCAGGAGAAATCGGCGCGACTCGCACCCGGCTGGCCGCATTCGATGCTGACGGCAACAAACTTCAACTCGTAGTCGAAAAGACCTATCTGAGCCAGGAACACGGCGGCTTGCCTGAAATCATCACCACGTTCATCAAGACGGAAGGCATACCGGTGCAAAGCGCGTGCTTCGGCGTCGCCGGACCAGTCACCGCCGGACGCAGCAAGATTTCTAATCTTCCCTGGACCATAGACTCGCGCGAACTCGCCAGCCAGCTCAAATTGAATTCGGTTGGATTGATCAATGACCTCGAAGCCTACGCCTACGGTATCGATGCCCTAGAGTCCAAAGACTTCATCACCCTGAGTGAAGGCGCCGAAGACGCAGAGGGCAATCGCGCGGTAATCTCCGCGCGCACGGGGTTAGGTGTGGCAGGTCTTTATTGGGATGGATTCCGCCACCATCCCTTCGCTTGCGAGGGCGGTCACGCCGACTTCGCGCCCAGAAATAAACTGGAAATGGAGTTGTTGGCCTATCTCCAGGGAAAACATCGCCGCGTAAGTTGCGAACGGATTCTCTCCGGACCAGGAATCAAGAACATTTATGATTTTCTTCGCGACACCAAGAAAGTCGACGAGCCCAAGGAGTTGCAAGAGCAGATGAGTCAAGCTCCCGATCCTCCAGCCCTGATCTCAAAACTTGCTGCAGAAGGCAAAACCCCGATCTGCGATCAGACCATGTCACTTTTTGTCGCGATTTACGGAGCTGAGACTGGCAATTGTGCCCTGTACTTCATGTCCACGGGAGGCATTTTCATCGGCGGCAGCATCGCCGCCAAAAATGTCAAGAAAATGAAAGATCCGGCGTTTATGAAATCCTTCCTCGACAAGGGTCGCATGACCTCATTGCTTCAGCAGATGCCGGTAAAAATCGTGCTTAATGACGACTCCGGAATCATTGGCGCGGCCCGCTACACCTTGATTCAAAAAGCATTCCGCAGCACGAACCGTGCGTAGGTTTAGCTTTGGTGATTTGAAAGGGCACGGCTTCAGCCGTGCCGATAGAGTCTCTCCAGGAATTGGGGCTTTAGCCCGGGCATCCACGCGCAAAGTTCAACCACCAAGCTAGAACGACAACCGCGCGCTCAACTGAATTTCCCGCCCCGGTGTCGCCGCTTCTGTGATCGTCCCCACCTGCGGTGTGTTCACAAACCGGTCAGGCATCCCCAGGT
>MNGW01000073.1 GCA_001918935.1 Acidobacteriales bacterium 13_1_40CM_3_55_5
TGTTCTTAATGTGCGTTCCGATCCCTGAAATTTAAACTCTCTTTTCAAGTATTGCCGCAAAGAACCCATCGCACGGATGTACTCCTGGAACGGTTCGCAAATACGGGCCGCTGGTAAGTGATCCCAGATCTTTCCACACCATTTCACCCTCGAGCTGAAGTTTTTCGAGTTCCGCACAGCATTCCGTGATCCTGAATGACACATCCGCAGAGACCACCTTTTCGACCACGTCCTGATTCTCCTCGCGTTCCAGCGAGCAAGTTGAATATACGAGCCTTCCGCCCGGCGCAACATTTTTCATGGCAGATTGCAAAATGGAAAGTTGGCGCTCCTGAAACTCGAGAAGATCAGCAGGCCTGAGCCTCCACTTGATCTCAGGATTACGAGCCAGCGTGCCGGTGCCCGAGCAAGGAACATCCACGAGAACTCGATCGAAGCTCGCCGTGATCGGAAGCATCCGCACGTCAGCCACGATCACGCACACGTTTTGTGCAGACACAAGCCTTCGCAGCAGGCGTGCACGGTGCGGATGCAACTCAGCGGCAATGACAGTCGCGTGCGGATTACGGTCTGCCAGTAGCCGCGTCTTGCCCCCGGGAGCTGCGCAGCAATCCAGAATGTTTGAGCCTTTGCCGGCGAGCAGCGCCACAAGTTGCGAGGCTTCGTCCTGGATATGAATGCGGTTGAATCGGGGATCACCTACATTGATCGACGTGCCGGGCTGAAGTCGTCGCGCTGAGCTCAGCAACTTTCCTGGGGATAACCTCACTCCTGACAATTCACCTTCTCGATGCAAATGGATCGAGCTCTCTGGCACGTGCTGGTCGTAAATGCAGATCTGTTTTGCCGCCTCATAACCAAATTGCTTTGTCCAACGTTGCACCAGCCAAAGTGGATGCGCCGACAATTCCGCCAATTCCACCAATTCCGCCTCAGTCTTCGCGCTGGCAAACTCTGCTTCACCAGGCCCCAGCTTTTGGGTAGGGAGATGCTTCAGCGCCGCAACTGCAGGCTGGGTACCTGAGCCGGCTTTAGCCCCTGAAGTTTTGTCCGCGAGTTTTCGAAGCACCGCATTCACGAACGGCGCTGCCGAGCGCTTGCGCGCGCGCTTCACTAACTCAACGCTTTCGTTGACGACCGCTCTGTCCGGCACGCGTTCGAGGAACATCAGTTGATACGCAGCCAGTCGCAGCGCAATCAATACTTCGATGTCTAATTTTTCCAGCTTCTGGGATGACGCGGAGGCAATTTCCGTATCCAGCAACGACCGCCAGCGGAGTACGCCCATCACGAGTTCCGTCGTGAGTCCGTGATCTTGCGGCGAGAGTTTCGCAAATCGAGAAGAGTGAAGGAGTTCTGAAGCATACGCATCCTGCTGCTCGACTCGAAGCACGATGTCAAACGCTGCAGCGCGAGCAGGAGAAACAGCCATCGGTTCGCTAATTCCGAGTACTCTGCGGGGAAATATCCTTGGCTCCCAGCCTTTCGCCACTTTGCGGACGATAGCCGTGGACGAAGTCACGCGCCGCCATGCGCTTCTTACCCTCAGGTTGCACTGCGAGCAGTTCGAGAGCTGTACCTGTACCGCACCCCACGATCAGTCGATGCGTTTCCAGCGCCAGTTCAGCTTCCTTCATGGCCCGCTGCAAAGGTTTCGCATCCCAAACCTGAAGGTTCTTGCCACGAAAATTCGTGTATGCGCCGGGCCACGGTTGAAACCCTCGCAGCCGGTCGTAGATCTCCACAGCGGAGCGATGAAAGTCAATCTCGCCATCTTCTTTTTTGAGAATAGGCGCCAGACTAGCCTTGCTGTTGTCCTGAGGCGTCGAATGCACTGTTCCGGCCCGCAAGCCTTGCAGCGTATCGCTCATCAATTCGGCTCCCATGCTTGCCATTTGTGGCGCAATCGTCACCGCAGTGTCTTTTTGCCCGATCGGAATCTCTTGCTGTAACAGGATGTCTCCGGTATCCAATCCAGAATCGATTTTCATCGTCGTGACCCCGGTGACGGTTTCGCCGCAAGCGATCGCCCATTGAATGGGCGCCGCGCCTCGGTACTTGGGCAACAACGATGCGTGCAGATTGATATTGCCCAGGGGCGGCAGATCAATCATCCACTGCGGAATCAGGCGCCCGTAGCCCACCACGACGATTGACTCAGGCTTTAATATTGAAAGCCGTGACCGAAATTCTTCGTTGTTCTTAATCTTGTCCGGCTGGATAACCGGCAAACCCAATTCCAGCGCACGCTGCTTGACTGGTGACGGGGCCAGTTCCATGCCGCGCCCGCGCGGCTTGTCTGGTTGCGTCACCACCAGTTGCACTCGGAAACCTGCTTCTACCAATGCTTCCAAAGTCGGTACCGCAAACGGCGGCGTGCCGCAGAAAACGAGATTAAGGGATTGAGACATTGAGGATGCAAAGCCCAAACTCCGCGGTGCGATCTCTACCACTCTCCCGCTTTCATCAGTTTGCGGATTTTCCGTTTCATCAGATCGCGTTTCAGAGCACTGATGTGGCTGATATAAAGCTTGCCGTTCAAGTGATCGGTCTCATGCAGGAAGGCGCGCGCCAACAGATCTTCTCCAGTCTTCTCGAACCACTTGCCGTTCACGTCCTGTGCGCGAATGGTGACCTTGCGTGCTCGCGTCACTGGTTCGCGGAACTCGGGAATGCTGAGGCAGCCTTCGGGTTGGGAATGCCGTCCCTCAGTATGCAGAATTTCCGGGTTCGCCAGCACCAGTTTGGCGTCGGGATCCTCTTTGAACGTGATGTCAATGACCGCCAGACGTTTGGAGATGCCGATCTGCGGAGCCGCCAGTCCAACTCCATGCGCTGCGTACATCGACGCGAACATGTCCTCGACCAGTTTCTTCAGAGCTTCGTCAAATACCGTAACCGGAGCCGCAGGTTTTTCCAGCACCGGATTTCCATACTTGACGATGGGATAGATCATTCGATCAGTCAGTAATTTTTCAATTGCTGGCAATAGCCTTGGAAATTGCGCAGCGTCTCTTGCATGGAATCGCCGCCGAACTTTTCCAGGGCGCAACGCGCCAGAGTCAGCGCCACCATGGCTTCGCCAGCGACTCCCGCTGCCGGCACCACGCAGACGTCGGAGCGTTCGTAGGCCGCTTTTACGGTCTCGCGGGTGGCAAAGTCCACCGATTGCAGGGGACGGCGTAACGTCGAGATGGGCTTCAAATAACCGCGCAATCGGATGTCTTGTCCATTGGACACGCCGCCTTCGATACCGCCTGCATTGTTGCGGGTGCGAGTGAATCCTGTGAAGCCGCTTTCTGAACCGTATCCTATCTCGTCGTGTACTGCGGAACCCGGAGAAGCGGCAGCTGTGATACCGGTGCCAATCTCGACTGCTTTCACCGCTTGGAGAGACATGACCGCTGCCGCCAGCAGAGCGTCGAGTCGCTCATCCCATTGTGCATACGTACCTAATCCCGGGGGCGCATTGTGAGCGACAACTTCAAAAACGCCGCCAACTGAATCGCCCGTCTTCAGCACTCGATCCACTTCCTCCTTCATACGCTGCTCGACTTCAGCATCAGCGCAGTTCAGCAGAACTTCATCGCGTCCCCACATTCCCCGAATTTGCTCCCAGGAGATTTCCTTTTCCCCTAAGGATGCATTGCCAACGGCAGTGACATGGCTAAGGACCTCAATTCCCAATTCCCGTAGAAATAGCTTTGCCAGGCCGCCAATGGCGACTCGTGCCGCCGACTCTCGCGCCGAGGCCCTTTCCAGCACGTAACGGGCTTCCCGAAAGTTGTACTTCAGAGCCCCGGCAAGATCGGCATGACCTGGCCTCGGCGAGGCTACCCGCTTGTGCTTGGCGGGATCGCCCGTCTCCACCGGAAGGGCCTCCTGCCAGTTCTTCCAGTCCTTATTTTCCAACAGGATGGCTATTGGCGACCCTATGGTCAAACCATGGCGCACGCCGGAAAGAACGTGTGCCGTATCGCGCTCAATCTTCATGCGGCCACCGCGTCCGTAGCCCTGTTGCCTCCGCCAAAGTTCGCGGTCCAGGTACGCTTGTTCCACCCTTAGCCCGGCCGGCAATCCTGACAGAAAGCCGACCAGAGCCTCGCCATGAGACTCGCCCGAAGTGAAATAGCGTAGCATCGGCTTTGGATTGTATCTGATAACACGTGCAAACCTGGAGAAGCAGAGAACATCCTAATAAGCTCTTATTGTGTTTAGAAGTTGGTAACTCGGGCCCGGGACTTGTAAAATGAAAGTAGTTCCAAGACCAGCAACCTTAACCGTATACGTCCAGCCGGGATCTGACCGCCACTTCCACTTTGCCGCTGGCTCGGAGGTGGAGTAGTGTCCCCACAATCCGAATTGTCGCGGCACTTGCTGCAAGCGCAGGAAGAAGAACGCAAACGTATCAGCCGCGAGTTGCACGATGAAACCGGACAGGGACTGATGGTTCTACGGCTATATCTGGGAATGCTCGCGGGAGACAGTGATAGCCCGCAGCTTAAATTAAAGGTTGAAGAAGCGATGACCATGCTGGATCGTACCATCGGAGACTTGCGCCGGATCATCGCTCGACTCTCTCCGCGCACTCTGGAAGAGCTCGGTTTGCTCGCCGCCATTCGAAAGGAAGTCCGGGAACTGGCCAAGAACACGGGCATGAAGGCGCAAATAAATCTGCCGGACACACTTGGCGAAGTTGATCGCGAGATTGAAATCGCGATTTACCGTTCTGTGCAGGAATCGTTGCACAACATAGCCAAACATTCTCAAGCAAAAAACTTCAGCCTGGAGGTAGAGAATCAGCACGGCGCTTTGTGTTTGCTGGTCGACGACGACGGCATCGGATTCTCGGGAAAGGGCAATCCCCGAAGACAGTCTTTCGGGCTCTTGGGAATGAGGGAGCGAATTGCGGCACTCGGTGGCACGGTGCGTGTCCGCTCGCGTAGCGGGCGAGGAACGCGATTGCGAGTCATGTTACCTGTGGCTCAGGTTGCCGGCGCCCGCAAACATGTTTCCAATGTGCGTTCGCAGCCAGAGCGTCGGCGCGCGCATGAACATGTTGAATTAAAACATGGCAGCCGTCCACAGCCAGCAATACGTACCGTGAAGCCGCATACTCAATACGCGAATGTCCATTAACTGCATAGTCGTTGACGATCACACCCTGTTCCGCGAAGGCCTGCGCCGGCTGCTGGACAGCGAAGCCGACATTAAGGTGATCGGCGAAGCCTGCGACGCTGTGGGCGCGCTCGACAAAGTGCGCGAACTCAGGCCCGACGTAGTGTTGATGGATATCGGCATGCCAGGCATGTCCAGTTTTGAAGCGGCACGCTTGATCGAGAAAAATTACCCCGGCACGCGTCTCATCTTTTTGACCATGTATGAAGACGAGGAGTACTTGCTGCAATGCCTGGAGGTCGGCGCTTCCGGTTACGTATTGAAAGATGCCCCGGCGCCGAAGCTGGTGAACGCGGTGCGCGAAGTTTATCAGGGACGCAAATACCTCAGCCCCCAAGTCCTGGAAAAACTAGTCGACGATTTCCGCTCCCGCTCTCAGGGCACCCACGGCCAGGCGCGAAGTTCCACTCTGACGCCGCGTGAGCGTGAAGTCATCAAAATGATTGCGGAAGGCAATTCAGTAAAAGAAATCGCCGGCTTGCTGGGCCTCAGCGTAAAAACCATCGAAGCCCACAAATTCAACCTGATGCGCAAGCTGAACATCCACAACAAAGCCCAACTCGTCACCTACGCCATCCAGAAGAAGATCGTGAAGATGCCTGCGGGCGCATAATTACGCGATCAATGGTGCCGCCCCGGGAATTCGATGACGCCCCCTGAAATGGTTAATAGACGTCATCCTGAGCGCCGAAAGGCGCGAAGGACCTTAAGGACGATTGAGGCCTGATGTGACGCCTGCGGGCTCTAGGTGGACTCAGCGTCCGAGGCAGAGTTTTAGCCTGAAGTCGAGCACGGAACGCCAATTCAGCATAATCCAAGCCCGGAGGGCGGAAGAATTTAGCCCAGGGCGCAAGCCCTGGATTAGCTGCCACGAGGCCGCAGTCCCGGAGGGACGGAAGAACCTCGCGTAATTCCGAGGCAGAAAGACGCTAAGTCCTAAGTGCTGTCCCCGTCCCATTCGGATAAACCAAAATCTTGCTAGCCGCCCCCGTCTTCAACCTCTCCATAGCCTGAGAAAAATCTTTCATGGCGATGCGATCGGTAATCACCGGATGAAGATTGAGTTTCCCGCTCTTGAGCAGAGCCGTCATCTGATACCAGGTCTGATACATCCGACGCCCGCTGACGCCCTGAATGGTGATGCCCTTGAAAATAATGTCTTCCGAGAAATTCAGCGAAATGGGCTTGGAAGTAAGACCGAGCAGCGAAATTCGTCCGCCGCGCCGGACGATATCAAAAGCGGTTCGAATGGCGCTAGGGTGACCTGCCATTTCAAGCACCACGTCCACGCCCAATCCGCCCGTTTGCTCCATGATCACCGCGCGTGCGTCTTCTTTTGACGGGTCAATCACAAAGTCGGCCTTCATTTCCTTGGCAATCTTCCGACGATGCTCGTTCACTTCAATGGCAAAAACAGTAGTGGCTCCCACGGCGTGAGCTACGGCAATAGAGAACAATCCGATCGGTCCGCATCCGGTAATTGCCACCGTTTTCGCTGCGATTTCTCCGGCCAGCACGGTATGAACTGCATTTCCCAATGGATCGAGGATCGACGCATACTCCTGCGGAATGGCGGGATCGAGCTTCCAGATATTGGATTCAGGAATAACGACGTACTCGGCAAAGGCGCCATCCGTGTCCAC
Source organism: Acidobacteriales bacterium 13_1_40CM_3_55_5 (assembly GCA_001918935.1). GTDB lineage: Bacteria > Acidobacteriota > Terriglobia > Terriglobales > Acidobacteriaceae > 40CM-3-55-5. Next base: position 6,822 of record MNGW01000073.1, read on the forward strand.
GCCGATAATCTTCACGTTCTGGCAGATGTGCGCTTCGCCCGTACGGCACTGCAAACATTTGCCGCAGGCAATATGCATTTCGGCAGAAACAAAGTCCCCTTCTTTTACGCTGGTGACTTCATTGCCGTAGGCGACCACTTCGCCGCAGAATTCATGTCCGGGAATGAGTGGTGGATGAATTCGCCCCTGCGCCCAGCGGTCCCATTCGTAGATGTGCAAGTCAGTGCCGCAAATAGACGCGACTTTAACCTTCACCAGCACGTCAGTCCGGCCAAAGCCTGGAACTTTGACTTCACGAATGTCCGCTCCTGGCGCGGCTTCCGCCTTAACCACCGCCAGCATGGTATTGGCCATCAGAACCTACTCGTTCAGAATCTGTGCAACAAGATATTGATTCTAGCACCGCGAGAAGAGGGAGCAGATTCCGTTGCCCGGTTTGTCCCCATTCTGTTATTGGGTTCAATCAACAATCGGAAATTGGAAATGCTACTCTCCCCATCCGCCCCCGCCCGGCGATTCAATCCGAATGCGCTCGCCTTGATGCAGCCGCACATTGAACTTCCCAGGTAATTTCTCAACCGACCCATCGAGCCGGATAATCTCCGTTTGTCCCCGTGCCCCAGGTTCTCCGCCACTAAGCCCGTAGGGACCTCGCGTACGCCGATCGGCAAGTAGAGTGACTTCTGCATCGCTAAGCACTTCAATCTCGCGCACAATGCCATCTCCACCACGATATTTTCCGCTTCCACCGCTGCCTCGCCGCAGCGAATATCGACGTACGCGCAGAGGATACGCATACTCCAGCGCCTCCGCCGGTGTATTCAGTGAGTTTGTCATGTGGGTATGCACTCCGGACACACCGGGTTTAGAAGGACGCGCCCCCATACCTCCCGCGATGGTTTCGTAATATGCAAACGGCTCACCGGTTCGCGGGTCCATTCCACCGATAGTCAGATTGTTCATAGTTCCAGAAGCGGCCGCCGGAATACGTTCCGGCAAAGCTTGCGCCAGTGCGCGAAGCAACACATCCACGATGCGTTGCGAGGTTTCCACGTTCCCACCCGCAACCGCTGCCGGCGGACGCGCATTCACCACTGTCCCTGCCGGAGCAAATACGCGAATGGGACGCATCAATCCGGCGGTCGCCGGTACATCTTCAACCAGCAGACACCGGAATACATAGAACCATGCGGAATACGTAATGGCGTCGACCGCATTAATGCTGCCTTCCCCCTGCGGATCGCTCCCAGTAAAATCCACAACCACCATGCATGTGTGGCGCGGGCGCCCCCGCCCGCGTCTTGCCGGCTGCCCATCCGCCCTGGAACCGCGAAACGCAACCTCCGCCGCAATTTTCACCGGCTTATCACTGATTCCGTCGCTATCCAGAAAATCCTCTGCGCGATATCTTCCCTTAGGCACGCGCTTCAGAAACGTCCGCATCATTTCTTCGGAATATTCCAGCAACTCGCGCGCCGCTCGCTTAACTCGCCCCAACCCATAAACTCCACAAATTTCTCGCAGTCTCTCCGCTCCGATGTGACAAGCGGCGATCTGTGCGCCGAGATCCCCTTCGCGCTCGTCCGGAGTGCGAACGTTATTGAGCAGCAGCGCGAGAACATCACGATCCATTTTTCCGGCTCGCACGACGGGCACTGGCGGAATCCGCAATCCTTCCTGGTAAATTTCGCGGCAAAGCCCCATGGATCCCGGATACGCGCCACCGACATCAGCGTGGTGGGCCCGCGATGCAACATAGAAGTCCGGCCTGCGGCTCTTCCCCGAGAAATAGAAGGGCGCGACTAGCGTAATATCCGGCAAGTGCGTCCCTCCGGAAAATGGATCATTCAGCATGACCACATCGCCGCGTCCAAGTTCGCACCGGTCAATCGCCGCCCGCACCGACATCGGCATCGAGCCCAGATGCACCGGCATGTGATCGCCCATGGCAATCACTTCGCCATCACTGTCGAACACTGCGCAGGAATAATCACGCCGTTCCTTGATGTTTGGGGAAAACGCGGTCCGTCGTAGCGCGGCACCCATTTCCTCCGCAATGGAGTGATAGATGTTCTTGAAAATTTCCAGCTCGATGGGATCGCGCCGCATGATGACTCGAAAGTTTACCGAAACCTTCCCTGCGCCGCACCATCAGCCGATTACTAGTTCACTGCTGCGGCCCATAATTGTGTTGACATTGCAAGTCTTAGTCCGCAATATCTGGTATTAGAAGCTCCGCCCATGCCAGCAATTGGGCTGCGGTTTGCGGTTAGGCCCCGATTCTAACCTTTGCAAGGGAAAATCGTTCACGGAGGAAATTTCATGCCAGCAAAGAAAAAGGCAAAGAAGAAAAAGAAACACTAGCCGTCAGCGAGACGTTACCTCGCACGGACCTGTAAGTTCCAACGGCCTCTCGAGAGAAGCACCTGTCGAGGGGCTTTTTTCCGCCTATCTCATCCTTCCCCCAAAACGCGCCTATCTGAAAATCATGGTTGTGCCAAAAGCCCGGTCGTGCTAGAAACTCGGGTGGGGAAATGCGGTTCTTTCCCGACTGGCGTAATTTCCAGAACCCCCGATGAGCCTGCGAACCCGAGCCGTCGCCAAGTCCGCTCGCACCACCGATGTGGTGATTCCAGAGAAACTTTACTTTCGCATAGGCGAAGTCGCCCGCCTCTGCCGCCTGCCCGCCTATGTTCTGCGCTTCTGGGAAACGGAATTTCCCCAGCTCAAGCCGGTTAAAAGCAGTACTGGGCAGCGGATGTACCGTCACAAGGATGTAGAAAGCGTTCTGCGCATCAAGAAACTTCTTTACGAAGAAGGTTTTACCATCGCAGGCGCACGCCAGCATCTTAGAGCAGAGATCAAAGGGGATAGGAAACAGTCCCCGCTGCCGTTCCCGGCGCGCTCCACCTCGGAACTGAAACACATCCGCCAGGGATTGCGTGAAATCCTGACTATGCTCTCAGCCCGCCGGTCGTCCTGAACCCCTGCGCCAGACTTCGATCGGAACGAATCCACCGCCCCCAACTGCGTTGACCGAAATAAACCCCCTGTGAATTGAAAGTAACCGCGATTGATTTTTTTTAGTTGACGTCCAAATCCGCGATAGGCAAACTCACAGGAACGGGTCTCCCCCGAATTTCTTTCGACGCGTTGGAGAAAGCATGCAGCACTTGGGTCCTTTTCTTGCGGTCCAACTCTGTCTGGCGTTCGGCATGGCTGGCCTGCTCTGGCCGGATAAATTCATGCCCCTGTTTCACGTGCTCATGTTTCCGTGGGCTGCAACCTATCGCGGAGTTCGCGCCAACAGCATTGCCGCCATCGCCCTTTCATTTCTACTTTTCTTGATGCTGATAGCCCGCTTCTAAGCCGTTCACCCGCCACAAAAAACTCTAGCCCCTGCCTTTGAAGTATTGCACTGCCCGCTCGTGAGCTTGGGCTGCCTTGCGGCTATTGAACGTCCCCAGATTGCGACGTTTGCCCGTCTTCAAGTTCTTCTTTCGCGAGTACAACCGGTATTTTCCGGATTTTAGTTTACGTATCATGGTTCACGTCCACTATGAGCGTTTGGGTTAGACGATCCAATGCCAGCGGTGTCACGAGAAACCCAAAACCAGAACTAGCGGGCTCAGACCTGAAAGCTGCCCTATTACCTTCGAATTACCTTCGAATTAGGTAAATTCCTGTATTGCAGTGTTCATTTTCAGCATCTTTACTGATACACGTCCCCCAGGAGGATAGCAATGAACGTCATTACACTAGCGCTCCTTTTGGCGCTTACGCCTGCTGCCTGGCAAAACCCGCAAGGTTCTGCCCCAGCCACCACCGCCCCGAACACTCAGAGCGCTTCTCCCATTACTCAGAACGCCCCCCTGAGTCAAAAGGGTATTGATCGCATCATCAAAGAAGTGCATCACGAATTGGTAATGTTGCCGTTTTATGGGGTCTTCGATAATTTGGCGTACAAGGTATCTCCGGACGGCACAGTGACTCTGCTCGGCCAAGTTTCGCGGCCAACCTTGAAATCCGATGCTGAAAACGTGGTGAAGCGGATCGAGGGTGTGGAACGTGTGGACAATCAGATCAAAGTTCTGCCCGTGTCTCCCAATGACG
>MNGW01000126.1 GCA_001918935.1 Acidobacteriales bacterium 13_1_40CM_3_55_5
ATTCAGTTTCTGCCGGAAGCGCGGTGACAGGAGTGCCGTGCTGGAATGAATTGGATGTAGCGGTGAGTACGCGGCGAGGGTCGACCAACAACCAGGCAGCAGCGCCGAGCACGCATAAGACCGCAGCAACCAGAAAAGACGCGGTCCAGCCGAAGCGTTCAGCGATAATTGGGGTGAGAAGACTAGTCACAAAGCCGCCAATCTGATTGCCTGTGTTCATGAATCCGGAGACGGACCCGGAAGAGCCGCCGGCGATATCTGCGGTTACGGACCAGAATGAGCTTTGCGAAAGATAGAGTGCTCCCGCACCACCTGCGAGCACGATGCTGGCCAGCCGGGCACTTTCGACTTGTGAGCCCAAGGCCAGGAAAACGCCGGCTGTAACAATAGCGAAGGCCGCCAAGATACATCGTCCCGCGCGCGGACCCCGTCTCCTGGTGACGCGGTCGTTGATTATGCCGCCCAGCGGCGAACAGGCTGCCATCGCCAGAAATGGCAACATGGCGTAGAAAGCGCTCGCTTTCAAATTCAAGCCGCGCACTTGCGCCAGGTAGATGTAAAACCAGCTGAAGAATATCCAGGCGACGTAGCCGTAGCAGAAGTAACTGAAGGTCACGGCCCACACTTCCCTGCTCTTTAGTACCCTCCCCCAGGGTACAAGCTGTCTCTTCGCGGCGCTTCCTGTGTGGATCGTTAGCCCTGATTGAATAATTTCCAGTTCTTTTGAAGACACTCGAGGATGCTCAGAGGGTGCGTCCCGAGCTGCCAGGAACCAGACGGCTCCCACGGCGAATCCGATAATGGAGCAAACCCAGAACGATGATCGCCAGCCATGATGGACCATGATGTAGGTGATCAATGGCGGCGACAGCCCAGCGCCCACGCCGACTCCGGCGAAAATCAAGCCGTTGGCGATTCCGCGCTCCTGCATCGGGATCCAGCGTGAGACAAACTGATTGGAAGCCGGATAAATTACCGCTTCACCCACGCCCAGCAGAAAGCGCGCGGCAATAAAAAAGAATAGCGGGGCACCAATGCCGCTGGGCACAATGGCTATCAAGGCGGTGAAAATACCCCACCAAACTACTCCGCCGGCAAGGACTCGGCGGGGTCCCAGTCGGTCAGCCAGCCATCCTCCGGGTGTCTGGAATAAGGCGTAGCCTGCCAGGAAAGCACTGAATACTCGGCCAAGTTGGGGGTTAGTGAGGTGATAGGCAGCCGCAATGGAAATCCCCGCAATGGAGATATTTACCCGGTCGAGATAGGCGACAGCACTCAGAATGAAAAGCCAGAACACCAGGAACCAGCGTATGTGACTCGGCTTTCCGTCGCTCATGGCTGCTCCATGAAATCGCTCTGCCTAAAATCCTGCGAAAACCAAACGCCTGTGCTATCGAACTGATCTCTGGCCACTGACCACTAGTTCTTTTCTCTTAGGTTCCAGTGGAGTGCTCCCGCAAAATGCGAACCAACTGATTGGCCACGATCTTATCTTCGCCGGGTTGCAGCATAAAGGAATTCATCCCCAGACCGGGTTGCTCTTCTCCCACCGACATCACGATTGAGGGCTTGGAGTCTTTCAATAGCTGCGACACTTCCTTGGGTGTTACAGAGATTTTCGCTGGATCGAAAATGATTCGCATGTGGGGAACATGATTGGCGATTTCGGGAACAAAGAAGGAAGTGGTCACGCCGGGCACCTTGGTGATCTGCCGGGAGATTGATTCCAGGCGGTCCTGCCATTCTTTGGTGAGAGCTTCGTGGCCTTCGTTGAGATAGAGTTCCAGAGCTTTCACCATTCCGACAATTTCTTCCTTGCCAACTTTTTGGCTGCGACCAATGGTGTCCTCGTGAGGACTGTTGTTGAGAAGCGCGTAAGCCACCAGATCTTTGCGGCCGATTAACATGCCGGCACATTGTGGTCCGCGAATGGCTTTGCCTCCGCTGAACGTAACGAGGTCATAGCCCATGTTGGCGTAGTCCCAAAGATGCGAGACGGGAGGCGTATCTGCTGCGGCATCGTTCATGCACGGAACTTTGTACTCTTTCGCCAGTTTTACCCACTCATCCACTTTGATCTGGCCCTGGGAATTGGCAAAGTTGCTGAAGTGCATCATCGCGGTGCGTGGGCTGATCGCCTGGCGCAGATCATCCCGGGTTTCGACGTCAATGAGTTTCACGCCGGTGGTGCGCAGCTGGTGATCGAAGGGATTGCGATGCGACTTCTGGATAATTACCTCGGACTTCATTCCAGTTAGATCCGGTATCTGCCGGATGAAGGCTTCATTGTCGCCGGTGAGAATGCCGGCGAGTCCCGACTGCATCGCTGCAGCGGCGCCAGAGGTAACCAGAGCGGTGTATCCCTCCGGCAATTTGAGCATTTCAGCAATTCGTTTCCCGGCAGCTACTTCCAGCTCCGGCATTCTGACAAAGTGGCGTCCCGCCTGAGCCATGACGGCTTCCAGTTCGGGGCGAATCACCGAGCCACCCAACATGGTCATGGTTCCCTGACAGTTGATGACGGTCGTGACTCCCAGTTCCTCGTAAGGATTGCCCGACTTCCCGAAGCCACTACTGCCGGTGGCACTTTTCGAGGCAAACAATTTTCGGGGCGCCAGTACAGAACCGGCAATCACTCCCAGACTGCCCAGAAAACTTCGACGATTCCATTTCGAACCGAGTCGCATGACGGATGCTCCTTCGCGCACGTTGCGTTTTTACTTGCGGACGACTGCCGCGATGCAGTTAATTTCGATCATCGACTTACCTGGCAGCGCTGCCACTGCCACGGTAGTTCGCGCCGGACCGCCGTTTGGGAAATACGTCTTGAATATCTGGTTCATAGGCTCATAGTAGGCGAGGTCGGCAAGATAGACGGTGAGCTGCAGAATGCTATCCATGGTTCCACCGCCGGTTTGGACTAGCTCTTTTACGTTCTCCATTACCTTGGTGGTGTGGGTTTCGATGTCATCCTTCGACACCGGGCCGTTTGAATTGGCTCCCTGGCCGGCAATATAAATCAGGCCGTTATGGATGATCAGAGGAGTGATCATTTGCTTTCCGTCTGCTGGCTTGCCGTCGCGATTTAATTTGCGCACGTCCGAGTCCTTAGACTTCTTCGCCAGGGCCGTGCCCGTCATCAAGCTCCCCACACCGATGGCAGAGGCCATCGCCGCCAGGCTGCCCATCAGTTTTCTGCGGCCGAACATCTTCGAGGTCATAGTCAATCCCCTTTCTTCGTTTTCAAAATTGCAAAACTCTTACGGTAAGGCAAAGCTGAAAATATCGCTCCCCGCGGCGATGGCAACGTATTGCTTGCCATTGATCGCGTAGCTCATTGGCGACGCATCGATACTCTGACCCGTATTGAAATGCCACAGCGGCTTGCCGCTTTGCGCCTCCACAGCCTCAAAGGAATGAGCGTCGTCTGCGAAGAAAACCACACCGCCCGCCGTGGTCATGGTTCCACCGGACGAGAATCCCGTACTCACCTGCGGGTACTTCCAGGCAAAAGTTTCGGTATTGAAGTCATAGGCCAGAAGAAGTTTTTGCGGATGCTCTCCCGGATCGTGTTTGACGCCGGTCGAGTAGTACGTCTGTCCTTCGACAAATTCCTGTGGTTTCCGGAAGAACGTGCCGCAATCTTCGAGCACTTTGAAATAGAAAAGATGGGTCAACTCGCTGTACGACGGAGCATACCAGTTGGTCGCTCCGGCGAAACCTGGACAAATTCGCGTGCCTTCGGCGGTTGGCTGAACGCCGGTGCGGATGGGACGTCCTTGCGCGTCGATCCCTTTTGCCCAATTCAGTTTTTCGGCGAAACGAACCGCGGATAGGAATTTTCCGTTGGTCCGGTCCAGAATGTAGATGAAACCATTTCGATTGGCTTCGACCAATAATTTCCTGGCCTCACCCTTGTAAATTGCATCGATCAGCACGGCTGTTTCGGTTGCGTCATAGTCAAACAAATCGTGCGGCGTAAACTGGAAATACCATTTAAGTTTGCCGGTATCAGGATCCAAGGCCAGTACGCAGTCTGTGTAGAGATCGTCTCCAGGCCTGACCGCGCCATCGAAATCTGGAGCGGGATTGCTTGTGCCCCAAAAGAGTGTGTTTAACTCTGGATCATAGGTCCCCGGCATCCATGTCGTGCCCCCGCCGCGCAAATACATCTTCCCCGGCCAGCTCGAAGATCCAAATTCACCCGGGCCCGGAATAGTCCAGGAACGCCACGCCTCTTTTCCGGTAAGCGCGTCGTAAGCGGCAACGAAGCCACGCACTCCGTCATCCCCACCCGACGTTCCTACGATCACTTTGTCCTTAACCACGAGCGGCGCACTGGTGGCGCCATAATTTCTATTTCCAGTCGCGTAAGCAACGTCCCAGAGCAAGTGGCCGGAACGGACATCGAGACAGAGCAGATGCGCGTTATCGGTCAGCATGTAGACCCGAGTGTGCCACAGACCCACGCCTCGATTGAGGTGCCTGGAAGCATCGTCGATTAGTCCCTCAGTATCGGGACGTTCGTAGTGCCAGGCCGTGCGTCCCGTGCGTGCATCCAGCGCAAAGGCATGATTGGCCGCGGTGACCAGCATCAGTCCATTCACGACTACCGGCGTCACTTCGAGGCGGTTCGAATTATCCGCGTGGAAAACCCATTGAGTGCGAAGCTGATTCGCATTGTTTACGTTGATTTCTGCGAGGCTGCTGTAACGGCGTCCGGTGTAGTCGCCATTGTAGGAAGGCCAATTGGCGGCAGGCGGTTGTGCGACAAGATGCTCTGGAAGAACGTCGATGGCAGCGGAAATAGGGGCATTGAGTTTCTCATCGGCAAATGCCAATGCGGCCCAGCAACCGCAAAACGCGATCAGCGCCGTGGTTCTGAAGCTAAAATGCATGTTGAACCTGATCAGCTTGCCAACTGCACTTTCACTCGCGGCATGCTTGTCGCCGAAGACTGTGTTCCCCTTGGTCGATGTTTTGGGGGGAAGACGTGATCGTTCCCCGAGCTAGAAGCTTGATATCCCATCTCTTTTGAAATACGTTTGCTGACAGCTTGAATAAGTGGAGCGAGTTGCCTAAGCCGAGTAACCGACATCCGTACGGCTGGTCCGGTTATGCTCACACTGGCATTCACGGCACCGGTGTGATCCCAGATGGGCGCTGCAATACAACGGATATGCGGCTCGTTTTCCTCGAGGTCGCAAGCGTATCCGTTCTTCCGAACCTTTTGTAAGTGGGTTTGCAGTTCCTGGAGATTTCCGATCGAGTTCTCCGTCAGCCTTCTGAATTCAAGTTGTGGCAGGATCGCGGACAGTTCGTCTGGCGGCATATAGGCGAGCATCACTTTGCCGACCCCGGTACAGTGCAAGGGAACGGCCGCACCAATTCGCGAATAGATTCGAAGCGGCTCAGGTGAATCCAACTTCTCCACATACACCGCGGAAAGGCCATGACGCACCGTGAGATGGATGGTTTCACGTGTGTTCTGATTGAGTTGCTGAAGATAGGGCAGGCTCAGCCGGCGAATATCGAGTTGACCCAACGCAGCCTGGCCAATGGAGAAGCATGCAACCCCCAGATGATAGCTTCCCGTGCCACTGCAATTTAAGAAGCCCGCTGATTCAAGATTTACCAGGAAACGGTGAACGGTGCTGACGGGCAATCCCGAAAGCCTGGCAATCTGCGATGCGGTCAGACCTCTCTCGGCAACCGCAATCAGGTCCAGCAGCCGCAGTCCGCGCTGCAAGGATGTGATGTTGTAAGTTCGTTTGGCTTTCATCGGCATGGCGTCTTCGAATCGGAAACCCGCGCGGTTCTTGTATTTAAATTTTGAAAGTGCAGATTATCTGATGAAAGTTGATTTCGTGCAAACGATTCCGAGAACCGCTGTTTTACAGGCGACCGAATTTCTTCACCGCCTCCTCGATAGATTTGTACTTTTCGATATAGGGATACATGGAATGTTCTTTGAAATCCATCTCTTGTGCCAACGCTAGAACTTGTTCTGCTCTGGCGCGCGGCACTACGACAACGCCATCGTTGTCGGCGACAACGATATCCGCCGCCTCAACCCGGACACCATCGCACACGACAGGGATATTGGCGCCGGCAAAGCGGTAATGGTTCACTGAGGTTGAGGGCACCATTCCCAAAGCAAATACTGGAAAACCGATCTTGCGCAGATGCCCCACATCGCGGACGCCACCATCGATCACGGCCCCAGCAAAGCCTCGAGCCCACATGGTGGTTCCCATCAATCCTCCCATGCCGGCGATGTTCGCCCCGTCTTCTACGACCATGATGTAAACTGAGCCGGCTTGTCCCTGGTCAATCGCCGCCAACATCCCGCTGAGCGCCGCAGGATCATTATTTCCCTCGGCCTTCTTCAGCAGCACGGTTATGGCGAAACCCGCAAACTTGCTGGGAAATATCGGCTGCATGCGATGGGTCATATACATTCGCTGTCCGGCAATTTGTTCTAATGCGTCGGACACAGAAGCGACTTCCACGTGGCGAAAAGCTTCCAGCAGGGCGGCGTTGTCCTTGGCGGGTGGTTTCTCCGGAACCGCCTGGGCTGAGGCCAGCCATCTTGCGCCCACTATGCCGAGGGCCAATACGATTACACAGATCGCGGCGAAGGCTTTGGAAGAAACTTTAGGGAAATGGGATTTGTTCACTGAGTCCTCCTGGTTGTATATATGTGCGCGGACTCTAACACTGTTTTTCTTTGGGTGGAAGAGGATGCGCCCTGGGCTTGGATGGCATTCTCGAAATGGCCGATGATTTTAGAAAAGGAGGCATCACAATGCACATGACTTTTTCCAGCTGGCTTAGAATCGGCTTGGCGGCGGCAGTTGTGGTTCTGGCGATATCGGCAATTGGCTATCCGCAAGCGCGACGTGCAATCACCGTGGGCGAATCCAAAGGTCTTCCCTTTAGTGATGGCATGCTGGTTGGCGATACGCTCTACATCGCAGGTCAGGAAGGCACGGACGCCAACAACAAACTGGTGGCGGGCGGGATTGGACCCGAGACGCAGGCGGCGCTGGACAATATCCAGAAAGTTGTAAAAGCTGCTGGATTTGAATTAAAAGATGTAGTTGCAGTCACCGTGTACCTGGCTGACATTCATGAATTTGGCGACATGAATAAAGTTTATCGGAGCGTCATGCCGGATCCGAAACCGACTCGCGCCACTGTTCAGGTAGCGGCATTAGTCAACAACGCACGCATTGAAATCTCGGCAATTGCAGTCAAGGGTAAATAACTGCGGTTCGATCCCATCTACCGAGCCGATGTCAGGAGGAAGCCGATAGCACTCAATCGGTGGTACGCACTTCCGCCGATGGGCGCGGTCTTATTTCTCTTCTTGTGGGGCATGGTCCCTCAATCTCAGCCTCAGGCGCAATCGCCTGGAGCTCGACGAGTATCCAGTGCAACATTGCTGGAAGGCAAACAGATTTTTGCATCCAGTTGTGCGGCGTGTCACGGATTGGATGGACGGGGGGGCGAGCGCGCTCCCGATATTGCTACCCGGCGAGGAACGCAACGACTTTCCGACCTTAAGCTGGCTCGCATCGTAGACGCAGGTGTGCCCGGGACTGGAATGCCGAGCTTTCATTCGCTGGGCGCTTCCGCGATCAAATCTGTGGTGAGCTACCTTCGCACGCTTCAGGGCGGAGGCAAGTCTGCCAGTCTACCCGGCAGTCCCCAAAAAGGTGAATCAATTTTCTTCGCCAAGACGGGTTGTTCCGATTGCCACATGGTTGGCGGCAAGGGAGGCTTTCTGGCAGCTGATTTATCGAGCTACGGCCACACTCACTCGGTTGAGGAAATTCGCGAAGTAATTACGAATCCAGATAGCATGCGAAAAGCCGGTGACAAAATCGTGCTGGCGGTCACGCGGGACGGCACAAAGTATGCTGGACTTGTCCGCAATGAGGACAATTTTTCGTTACAGGTGCAGACTGTCGACGGCAATTTTCACTTCTTCATGAAGTCGGATCTGCAAACGTTGGAGCGACAAGCGCAATCCGTGCTGCCCGCAGGCTACCATTCCGCGCTGGGCAGCCGGGACCTGGATGACGTGATTAGCTTTTTGATTCATTCTGCAAGAACCAGCAAAACCGCGCCGGCATCCGGAGAAGCCGATCAGTGATCCTGAGGTCTGGTCAGTGATCGAAAGAAGGAGAGACATTCTGTGGATCGCCCGATTAGAGTCCGAAAGATTTGTCTGCCGATATTTCTTTTTCTTTCAACGATTCCGTTTTCTGGGTTCCTGAACGCCCAGGTGCAGGAGCGAAAGTTTGAGTTGCAGGCCAACTCTCCCCAGTTCTGGAACCTTCTCGATCGAGATGCCAAACTGTATTTAGTCGCAGGTGGATTCGGTTTCACGGAAGGTCCGGTGTGGGATGAAGCAGGCTTTCTCTACGTCAGCGACGAAACTCTCAACAAGATTTTTCGGGTGTATCCGGGCGGCAGGAAAGAAGAACTGATTTCCCTCGGCGATCCCGATGGTAACACTTACGATCGAAAACGTCGTCTCCTCGACTGCGCCAGTGTTCTGCGTGCCATTATCGAGGTCACTCCAGACGGACACTACAGGATTCTGGCGGACCACTTTGAGGGAAAGAAATTCAACAGTCCCAATGATGTGGTGATCGGGCCCGACGGCGCCACTTATTTCACAGATCCAACGCTTGATTTGGTCAAAGGCGAGAAGCAGGAGATTCCATTCCAAGGCGTTTATCGCTTGGATGACAACGGCAAAGTTCGTTTGCTCACCAAGGACCTGTCGCAACCCAACGGCCTGGCTTTCTCTCCTGACGGTAAGCGCTTTTATGTGGACGATAGCGAACGGAGGAACATCCGTGGGTACGACGTTGGGCCGGATGGAAATCTTTCCAATGGACGGATCTTCGGTGAGGAACCCGGAGGTGCACATGAAGGTGTGCCGGATGGCATCAAGGTCGACCACAGCGGCAACGTTTTTGTAACCGGACCAAAGGGTATCTGGATATGGGATCCGCAAGGCCGTCATCTGGGCACCATCGTTATGCCCGAACAGCCTGCCAATCTTGCCTGGGGAGATAAAGACTATCGCACGCTTTATATCACGGCTACGACCTCGGTTTATCGCTTGCGGACCAAAGCTCGAGGATTTATTCCTTATCTGAAGAAGTGAAGCCGGCGTTAACTAGGTCGCGGTTGAAGAGCCCAGTCAGTGGGGGCTATTTATCGGCAGGGTGAACGAAAAGACCGAGCCATGCCCCACTTGACTAGTTACGCGAATCGTCCCGGAATGCGCTTCCACAACCGCTTTTGCGATCGCCAGTCCCATGCCGGTTCCTTGCACGCGATAGCGCTCATTCTTGCCGCGGTAGAACTTGTCGAAGATTAGCGATTGCTCAAAGTCGTCGATTCCCGGACCGCGGTCTGCCACGCTTACGGTCAGAAAACGGCCGTCTGGCGCAGCAGTGATTTGAATGGTGGATCCGGCCGGTGAATATTTGCCGGCATTTTCCAGCAACTGACGAAGAACGTCCTTGATTCGCTCCAGGTCGATTGACACCAGAGGCAAGTCGGCAGCAGCATCGATCTCAATCGTGTGGTTTGCGATAGATTGTCTAGCTTCCTCAATCGCTCGATCAATCGCCTCCCGGATATCGTGGGGCTCGCGCTGTAGTTCAACCTGGTTGGCATCGAGCTGCGCCATCTCAGCGGCCTCACCGACAAGATGATTCAGGCGGTCGGTTTCTTCATTAATCACTGTAATTAACTCGTGCCGCTGTGCAGGGTCGAGGTTGCTATCTGACAGCAGGCTTGTCGCAGATGCCTTGATCGCGGTGAGAGGCGTACGGAATTCATGCGTGACCGAGTCGAGAATAGCGGAACGCAGCTTTTCGCCCTCGCGTGATGCCTCCGCTTTGCCCAGCTTTTCAAGGGCCGCGGTGCGCTCGATTGCAATTGCGATCAGTGTACCCAGTGCTTCCAGGGTCTCGCGGGAAAGTAATCCTCCAGAAAGGCCAATTGCTCCAACCGACCGAACTCCCAGCCGGAGAGGAGTGAAGAAAAGCTCATGTTCCCGATCCATGGTAGGTTCACCACGTGCGGCGATTGCTCGAAGCTGCTCGCCACTTAAGTCCCGTGTGCCTGGGCTAGAGCGATAAACATCCTCTCGGCCCACGACAAACAAAGCCGCGGCAGTAACCCCGAAGCTCTCCACCACGTACCGAGGGATTGAATTCAGTAACTCGGGTACGTTTTCGGTGGTCAACAGACGTTGGCTGAAGGCATAGAGTCGTTCAATCTCCCTTCGGCGTTGTGTAGCATGTTGGGCTTCGCTGCGAGCTCGTTCCGAGAGCTGACTGGCAACCACTGCGGTAGCCAGAAAGGCAAGCAGCGCGACCCAGTTTTGTGTGTCGGCAATTCTGAAGGTTCCAACCGGGGGAAGAAAATAATAGTTGAGAGCCAGGGTGGCGAATACAGCCAGGAACACGGCGTATCGCAGGCCCCACCCCGCTGACACAATCAAAACTGCTACCAGAAGAGTAAGAGCCACGGTTGTTGGATTAATCGCCCTTACGTGCCGATACGCGGCAACTACCGCGATCACGACTGCGGCGCAAACCACGAATCGCAACACTTCTCGACGCAAGGTCACGGCTGCATTCTACCCTCGGCATCGACAATCAAGAACTTCTCCACGACAATATCGCGTAGGGCTCCCGAGCAATGGCTGGAAGAGGCGGCGCCCGGAGAAAAGCGTCGGGCGAGGTCCACCTTGCTCCCGACGAATTTGAGCTTCTGGTTTACCTGGCGAGGCGTCTGGAAAGAGTGGTCGCGCATCGGGTTCTTTTGCGCGCGGTGTGGAGACCAAACAGTACGGAGCAACCTGAGTATTT
>MNGW01000117.1 GCA_001918935.1 Acidobacteriales bacterium 13_1_40CM_3_55_5
CATTCGCCACCCATGCCGATGCCATATAGCATTCGCAGCAACAGAAAGATTGTGTAATTCGGCGCAAATCCGCAGAGAAGCTCGATGACGGAGAAAAAA
The DNA here is from genome assembly GCA_001918935.1 of Acidobacteriales bacterium 13_1_40CM_3_55_5. Taxonomy (GTDB): domain Bacteria; phylum Acidobacteriota; class Terriglobia; order Terriglobales; family Acidobacteriaceae; genus 40CM-3-55-5. The sequence goes on from MNGW01000117.1 coordinate 100, forward strand.
ACTACATTCGCCATGAGCGGACCGCGACGGCCATAGCGATCCGCAAGCACTCCAAAGATGACTGCACCCACTGGCCGCATCGCCAGCGTGGCAGTCAGAGTCCAAATGATGGCGCTCTTGGGAACTCCGAACTGAACCGCCAGTACATCGACCAAAAACACGAGGACGAAAAAATCAAAAGCGTCGAGGGTCCATCCCAGATAGCCGGCGGTTACGGCATGCCACTGATCGCGCCGTGAAAGGCCTCCGGGTGCTCTGTCTCCGTCTGAGGCATCGAGCTCATTGTGCTTCATAGTCAAACTCGCGAGTTCCGTGGATTATTCTACGGCCTCTGCGAGATCATCGATTTATTCGAACCTCAGGTCGTCATTACTTACCAACCACGAGGATCACAATAGAACCGGGTACCACCGAAGGACGTGGGTGCGCACCCGGATCACCGTTAAACTTCGCCGTGGGCAGATAGACATTGTGGGTGGAAGCGTCGAGCGCCATGGTTTTGGAACCTGGCGCAGAAGTTAGATTCTGGGTCAAATGCCAGGGCATCACAGTCGTCTCCGATTGGCAGTGTCTGGATAAGCTTTCCAGTCTGGCTGTCTACAACCGCCATCAATTTGTTGGAGCACGCGGAGAACAGTCTGTGGCTGCTGCGATCGATAGCTAGGCCAGACGGCTCTTCACATCCCTCAATCGGCCAAGTTGCTTTGACTTTTTTATTAGCGGTATCAATGACAACGATCCCGCCTTTGTCCTCCAAGTTCACGAACAAATTTCCTTCGTCATCGTAGACCGCAAATTCCGGTTTGCCGCCCAGAGGAATTGTGGCCACAACCTGCCGCTTTTCTGCATTGATGACTGACGACGAATTACCCTTGCCATTTTGTACAAACACGTCATGCGTTGCCGGATGATAGACGATCGAATCGGGATTTCCGCCGGTATCTATTTTTGTCAGCACCTTTAGCGTTTTCAGATCGAAAACTGAAACCTTATTCTCCCCACCGTTGCTGGTAAACCCCACCCCAAAGTCCGGTGCCAGTGCCACGCCGTGAGCACCGGGCGTGTCCGGAATGTCCCCGACCACTACGCCAGAGTCGGCGTCGATCACCGAGAAGTGCGTTGCCCGCGACATGTAAAGCCGACGCGACTGGCCATCGACGTATAGGTAATCCCATCGTCCGCTGCCCTCGAGAGGCAGCTTTTTGACTGTTTTGAACTCGCCGGTGTCTGTATCTGCCGCTGTTACACAAATGGTTCCCAACGCAATGAAGCCAAACACGAGCAACGAAAAACGAATGATACGGCTCATTCCAGTTCTCTCCTATATTTGAAAGGTCCAGTCAGAATCGGTTGTAAGGAAGCCATTGTTACGGTTCTACTTCGTACACCAACACCTTAGCGTCCTCAATGGTCGCTTCCTTGGATTCGGGAATTGGTGGAGTCAAAATGACATGTTTCGGGACGATTGCGTAAAACCGCTTCAGTTCCGGAACCAGGAGTGAGGTCTTTGCAATTGCGCCGGTTGGAACTGTTCCGAGCGATTCATAGTGATCCGGGTCAACCTGTTTAAAAACCTCTACACCCCCGGTTGTCCCAGTGAAGTAGACGCGTTGGCTTGCCGGGTCATACTCCACTTCGTCGACTCCGCCTTCGCTGTCCAGCACTTGAACGATCTTTCCATTGTCCGCATCCATGACCACCATCTTGCCGGGCTTATAAAGGTGCCCGGGTTTCACTCGGCTACCGATAAAAAGGCGATGATGCACCGCATCCAGTCCCAGAGCATGGGGCAATGGCCCTCCCGTAATCGGCCAGCTAGCGATAACCGCGCGTTTTCGACGGTCAATAACGGCTACCTGACTTGTAGCCCCAAGAACCACATACAATCTTGGCGTCGCAGGATCGAGTGCGAGCCCCGCTGGATCATTGTCGTCCAGCGTTATGCTTCCCACGTAGGTTCCATTTTTTGTGTCAACTATCTCAACGGAACCTTTTGTCCCTTGTTTTGACCGATCCCCTCGATCCCCGATGTAAAAAAGTCCAGTGGCCGGATCATAAATCCCGTTGTCCGGCTCCCTTTTTGCCTCCGGAGGCGAGTCAGGGTTCAACTGAATACTCTTTAGCAGCTGGTATGAATCCGCGCTAAAACCCTTGCAGGTTCCATTTCCCAAATCCACCCAGATTTGGTTTGACTGCGGAATGTAAATCACTTTACGCGGATTTCCTTCCAATCCAGTAATCGACTGAATCACCTTACCTGCGCGCAAGTCCACAATTTCAATTGTTTTTTGGTACTCCCCGGGAACGAAAAGACGCTGGCCTTTGATGTCGACTGCCGGATGGTCGAAATACCCTTCCACATTCGGCATGGGGATGGCCTGAATCTGTCTCAACGGCACGCTGGTCTGAGCCTGCGCACTCGGAATCAAGATCATCCACAAAGTGCAGAAGATCACCAGGTATGTCTTCAATTTCTTTCCTCCTCGAGGGATATGAGCGGCAGTAATTCTAGTGGCGAAAGATTAAGAACTGGTGAACGTGAGATAAAAGCTTTTTTATTTCGACCGATCAGGATACTGAATCAGAACTCGAAGTCCAGCGAGAACTGAAACTGTCGTGGGTTGGTTGCTTCCGTTGGGTGTGCGAACGTATCTATGGGAGTAAGCTGGGAACCAAACCAAGCGCCAACTTGAACAACGTTCGTGCGGTTAAGTAAATTGAACGACTCCGCACGAAATCCAGCTTCCCGTGTTCGCCGATCTTGAAGAACTTCAATAGTCGAACATCGAGGACAGCCGTGGAAGGCGTTGTCAGGCTGTTACGCGCGAAACCAAATGGTCGGGATGAAAGCGGGAATGTATGCGTTCGGCTGGAATCAAGGCCAGTCAGTGGATCGACAGGACGACCACTTCCAATCGTGAGAATCGGAGCGACTTCGATGTTCGACAAGACGCGAGTGATAACACTGGCATGGCCACTTCCGGTATCATCCTCGTCTCCGAATGGCAGTGTGTGGGTTTTGAGGCGACTCGCTGAAATCGGAAGCATCATCGATGGCTTTTGACACTGTGTAGCTGGCGAGCAACTCAAACTCGTTTGCAAGGCGGCGATTCACCGTTAAGGTTAAACCGTGATACGAAGAGCTAGCCTCGCTTTCAAGCTGATGAATGCCGTCGTGTTGCGGATCAAGTCGCATATCGGTGAACACCGCTCGTCCGATTTGCTGCGGATCGGGTATTGGCACACCGATGAGAGATGCATTTTGTGAATTTAGAATGAGCGGCGGCGTTAAATTGATGTTGCGTGTGCGCGGTAGCTTTATACCTCGGACAAAACTGTAGGTTGCTGAGGCGCTGAGATTTTTGGAAAGAGAGTGCTCTATTCCGAGCGTCGCGACTTCACTGTACGGATTGGCCATTCCGGGTTGTGGCCGATAAATCGAGGGGAAGACACCGGGGATAAGGCTGGTAACTGTGCGAGCACATAGGTGATTGTTTCAATGCCGCGGTGGGGATACCAGGGGAAGCCTGCGAGATAGTCTTCAGGAACGTCATTGCGGAAGTCATCGAGCAAAAGAAATGGATCGAAGTCGGAGGTGTTGCCGAAACCGAAGGCGCGTCTTAAGTGCACGCCCGCTCCTTCAAGCGTCGGCTTCGCTTTGACGAGCCGTTTTACTGGGCGAATGGACATTGCCGGCCTCCAGTTGCGAAGCGTCTCGCTCCAAGCTTCAGGTATCGCCGTACACCGGCATTGCTGCGCCATGAATCAGTTTTGCTTGGTCGCTGCACAAGAATAGGATTACGCGCGCTATGTCCTCAGGCTTCGGCCACTTGGCAAAGTCGGCCTTGGGCATTACTTTCCGGTTTATTTCTGTGTCGATGATGCTGGGAAGAATCGAGTTCACTCGCACGCCCGTGCCCTTTAGCTCGGCGGCGAGCGAATCCATCATGGCCACCGCTCCCGCCTTGGAAGCAGCGTAGGCAGCCGCGCCGGCCGCGTGGTCAACCGCAGCCTTTGATGCAATGTTCACGATCGCTCCGTGGCCTTGCTTGAGCATCACCGGCACGGTTGCGCGCGCCAAGACATAACCAGAACGCATATTCAGCGCGAACATCTGGTCGAACAGTTTCGGATCGGTTTCCCATAAGTTCACGCCGCCGGCGTAACCACCCACGCTGTTGACCAAGGCGTCCAGGCTTCCGTGTTTCGCAAGAACTTCGTCAATGAGCACGCGCACGACAGCTTCATCGGTCACTTCAACGCGGTGCCCTTCAAGGGATGAGGAATTCGGTCCGGCTGCGCTTCTCAGAGCGTCAAATTCTTTCTGGCTCCTATAGGTCACAGCCACTTTCGCGCCTTCCCCGCGGAATGCCAAACTCACAGCGCCTCCCAATCCGCCAGTGCCGCCAGCAACTATTACCGACTTACCCGAGAATCTCGCGTTCATTTCGCTCCTCGCTGTATGGATTAGATTAACTACGGGACTGCAAAGTTTCGGCCGGCGTCGGAGCGGCCTCACGGAGGTCGAGCTCGTATTCAAGCTGCCGCAGAGTTTCGTCGTTGATCTGGCCTTCGTTGCGCAGGCGCACGGCGGTTTGCCTTTCTACCCGGAGCAAATCGCGGGACAGGCGCGAGAGGTGCTTTTGATGCGCCGGGCTAACGCCGATTTCTGTCTCGTCCTTTCCTGTCACTGCGGCAAGACGTTGCCGATAATGCCTAGCCAGGTCCTCGTAGATCGCATCGAATTCAGTTTCAGCTTTCTTGCGCGAGTCCTCGAGGTGTGTCAGTGCAGCTTGCAATATTTCTCTGCGGGCGGCCTCTTCCTCAAGATTAGGGCCCGGCGGGTCGGACGCGCGAAGAACGCGGACCAACCATGGAAGCGTGAGTCCCTGACCGACCAAGGTCACCAGGATTACGCCGAATGCAAGAAAGACGATCAGATTGCGCTGCGGAAACGGGCTACCATCTGCCAATGTCTGCGGCAATGCGATGGCTGCGGCGAGTGCAATCACGCCGCGCATACCAGCCCAGCCCAGGACCAGGATGCCAGGCGCCGTTGGAGGTCGGATATTCTGGTGAATGATGTGGGTACGGATCCACTGCGCGACGAACGCGCCTGGAAAAACCCAGATCACCCGAAGTGTAATGACCAACCCACTGAACAGGGCGCCATACAGAACCAGCATGCCCAAACTGTAGCCTTGGATTCCAGCCAACACATAATGAAGTTGCAGGCCGATAAGCACGAACACGAGACCATTTAGGATATGGGTCAATGCATCCCAAAATGCCCATGCCTGCAGACGCACGCCCGGTGAAAAGAATTCGGAACTCCTGCGGGTGAGATAAAGTCCACAGGCGACCACTGCCAGGACTCCCGAGGCATGCAGCGCATCCGCCGTGAAGTACGCCGCGTACGGCACCAGAATGCTGATCGCAATTTCGATCGGGCCATCGTCGATACGGCGTTCGATCCAGTTCACAATCCAACCCGTCACCAGACCCACAGCGATCCCCGCGACAATCAAATAGGTCAAGCGAAGCACTGCATCACCCGCAGTGGGTGTTTCATTTTTTAGGAGGATGCTGATGCCAAACTCGAGAGCCAGCAGCCCAGTGGCATCGTTAACCAAGCTCTCTCCTTCCAGAATGTCGGTGATGCGCTTGGGCAGTCCGATGCGTTGGGCGATGGATGTCGCTGCCAGCGCATCCGTCGGCGCGACTACTGCGCCCAGCACCAAGCCGATTTTCCATTCAAATCCGGGAAATATCCACTGCGCACCAAACGCCACTCCGATCACAGTGAAAGAGACCAGCCCAAAAGCCAGAAGCAGTATGCTAACCAGGTTGTAGGAAAATTCGCGCCAGGACGTTTCCCAGGCAGCGGCGTAAAGAAGTGGCGGAAGGATTACGTAAAAAACGACATCAGGATTCAGTGCGATTCTTGGAATCCCCGGAATGATGCCGAGCAGCGTTCCGCCAATGACGAGGACAATGGGGTACGGAATTTTTAGCTTCCGCGCCAGCACTCCAAAAGCCACCACGAAGAGCATAAGAAGCAAGAAAACGAGTTCCACCGCCTGGACGCTGCCATATCCCATTAGCTCAATCTCCGTACTCTCGGCGGTCGCCTAAGCTTGCTCCATTACTCCTTGCTGCGGTATTTCGTCAAGTCGTGGCTCTGTTGTTTCCAATCAGCGGCGGTAGATTTTTCGCTTTCGTTTCCGGCGCTCAAGCGTCCAACTGAACGCGTGCAGACTGCGCGTCCTAAGAATGAAACTGCTTACCCGTCTCACGCTCGGCTATTCGCTGCTACTGGCGCTGGCGCCCGTCATATTCGCGGAAAATGTGCCCCGCGGATCAGATCGTTCTGCGAACATCCCTCGGATGCAACAACCACCTGCGCTCGAGGACTTCGTGACCATGGAGCCGAGCCCGCGCATGGCCGGCAAAATGGCACGCATCGAAGGATTCCGGCAATGGATCCCGCACGATGGCGACCCTGTAAGTCAGCGAACTGTCGCCTATCTGGGCTATGACGATAAGAACTTCTACGCCGTGTTCGTCTGTTTTGATAAGGAGCCGGGCAAGATTCGTGCTCATCTGGGTCATCGTGACGATGTTTGGGACGATGACTTTGTTGATATCTGGATTGACAGCTTCCACGATCACCGCCGCGCTTACGAGTTTGTGGTAAACCCTCTGGGACTGCAAGGGGATGGCCTGGCGACCGACAACAATGAAGACTTCAGCTTCGATACGGTTTGGGACTCCCGCGGACAAATCAACCAGCAAGGTTGGGTAGCCTGGTTTTCGATCCCGTTTAAATCGCTGCGCTTCACCAAAGCCCCAGTACAGACTTGGGGCATCACCCTCCAACGCGAAATCCATCGCGCCAACGAGAAATCATTCTGGCCATACACCAGCCACCGGGAAGAAGGCATCATCGCCCAGAACGGCGAGATACGAGGGATGGAAAACATTTCGCCGGGGCGCAACATGCAATTCATACCCTATGGCTTGTTTCGTTCGTTCCGTGGTCTCGATCTACGCGATCCCAACTTGCCGCGCTTCGACTCACGTTCGGCAAAGATTGATGGCGGGTTGGACTCCAAATTCATCATCAAGGATAGCCTGGTTCTGGACACCACCATCGAGCCCGATTTCAGCCAGGTCGAATCTGACGATCCGCAAGTCACCGTCAGCCAGCGCTTTGAAGTTTTCTTCCCGGAGAAGCGTCCCTTTTTTCAGGAGAATTCGAATTATTTCGATACTCCTATAAATTTATTTTTTACGCGCCGCATTGTGCACCCGCAGTTTGGAGCGCGACTAACCGGCAAGTTAGGAAAATACTCATTGGGCATGCTGTTAGCCGACGACCGCTCGCCCGGATTGCTGGTTCCAGACAACGATCCTCTGGCTAACAAGCGCGCTTACTTCGCTATCGGACGGATCAGCCGCGACATCCTGAAGGATTCCAATATTGGATTGATGTTCACCGATCGTGAGTTCGACGGCAGCTTCAACCGCGTAGGCGGCGTCGACGCCACCATCCGGCTCTCGAAGACCGTGGTCAGCAGGTTTCAGGCGGTCGAGAGTTCCACGCTGCAGGCGGACGGTACTTATCTCGCGGGCCCCGCATTTGAAGGTGACATCAGCCGCAATGGGCGCAGCTTCAACTTCGATCTTCATTACAGAGGGCGCAGCGACGGGTTCCGCACCGAGACCGGGTTCGATCCCCAGCCCGATATTCACAACGAGGATCTCCTTGTCTTTTACAACTTCTGGCCAAAAAAGTATCTGCTGCGCTGGGGCCCGCAGTTTGAGACTTATCGCATCGACGATCATGAAGGCAATCGCTTGAATTGGGGCTACATTCCGGAATTCGTCTTCGAGATGCCGCGACAGACTCGTCTAACGTTCGGATATGCAGAGGAGGCTGAGCTTCTCCGTCCGCGGGATTTTTCTGTTCTTGCGCAAAACAAGGATTTTCTGCGCAACACCAAGTTGTTCTTCTTCCGCACTGCGCCCTGGAAGCAAATTATCTTTGACATCGATTGGCGCTGGGGCCGCCGCATCAACTACGCACCCGCGTCCGGCGTCGAACCGTTTCTCGCGCGCCGCAATAGCGTGACCACTGATCTGAGCATCATTGCCACGCGTCACCTGCGCATCGACAATACCTACCTTTGGTTTCGACTGGGTGACTCCAACGACCGCGGCGCCGCCTTCAACAATCACATCATTCGCTCGAAATGGAATTATCAGTTCACGCCCAAGCTCTCGGCCCGAGTCATTATGCAGTATTCCGCGGTGCTGGCTAATCCGGTATTCACCAGCCTGGCCACGTCAAAGAACTTCAATGCGGATTTTCTTGTCTCGTACCTTGTCCACCCCGGTACCGCTGTATATGTGGGTTACAACAGCAACCTGCAAAACCTGGATCACACTTTGGCGCTTGACCCCGACGGCAATCTGGTTCGTACCCGCAACTCCTTCATCAATGACAGCCGGCAGTTTTTCGTGAAGGTTTCCTACTTGTTTCGGTTTTGAGGGTGGGAAAGTCGTCGATTATGCAGAGAATGGACTAATTTGAGGGCCTTGATTGCACAATCGTTACGGTAGCGGAGCCCGATTCGGTTGGCATGTTCACTGATGTCGCTGTCACCGTAATCGTGGCGGGATTCGGAATCCTGATAGGTGCGGTGTAGAGTCCGTCAGCTGAAATCACGCCGCATGTCGATGCCGCACAGCCTTTGCCGGAAAGGCTCCAAGTCACGGCGGAGTCCATGTCACGCGTGACAGCGGGCAAGAATTGTTGTTTTGCTCCCGTGGGCACTTGAGCTGTAAGGGGAAACACAGCTACTGCAACTTGTCCGACAAAGTTAATGTTAGTTGTAACGCATGGAACCAGAGGATAGGTGTTGTCTCTTTTTTGACTAACATCACCCCTCACCGGGTTGTAGTGGAAATGTAATTGGAGTACTAGGAATTGACAGCCTTCGATTGGCAGCGGCGGCAGAGGACTCGAATCAATAACGCCACTATAGGCCGCTTGGTCTAGCTCGATGTCTCCGGAACTTTCGATGTAGTGCAGGTCGGTAATCTTCCCATCTTTGATCACGCGAAACCCGATCAAGAGTTTTCCTTTCTTCATTGTTGGTCCACGGGCAGACTCAGGGATTCGCTTGTACCAGTTGGCCTGGATTCTCGCTAGGACTCTGTCGAGATAAGGGTGCATATCCACACCCTTCGTGTCACTCAGTATGTCGATAGGTCCTTGCTGGCTTTCCCGCTCAGCGTGAGCAGGCACTTTGACCTTAGAGTTTGCCGCCGAAGGCTCCGACTTAGCTTGGGTTGATGACGTGCTATCTTGCCCCAAACAAAAGCGCACTGTACACGAAACATGTCACCGCCACGAAGAAGGACGCGTATTTCATACGGGACTCAATTCCGACCCGAAATCAACCCAGGCAGGATTCTAGCCGGAATGAGCTTCTCGGAGCCAGAAGATTGCGCGTCAGTACATTTGTCAAGCCGCTTTGTTGACTTAAATCTGATTGGCTTAACTGCCGATAAATCTCACAAGAATTTCTGCAGTGCCTCGGCGGTTTCCTTGGGACGCTCCTCCAGTACCCAGTGTCCGGTATCCTTCAGCACTACAACAGTTACATTGGAAGCTACTAACTTCATCTGCTGGGCCAGCGCATCGCCAAGCGATTTCTCGCCGCCAATCACCAGCACCGGCATGGTTAGCTTGGTTTGAGAGAGCTGAGCAAAATCCTTTGCGGCTTGCTGGAAGGAAACGAAGTATGCCCAGGCAGCACGCATGCGTCCTGGCCGGGAATAGGCTGCGGTGTAGGCTTTCCGATCCGCGTCCGGAATCGAATGCGTTTTGTCTGCGGCAAAGTCGTTCCAAAAGTGCTCGAAATATGTGCGCTCGCGGCCTTGAACCAGCGCTTCGGGAGTCGGACCGTGAAAGCGGAAGTGCCAGAAGTCGGGGTTGTTGTAAATTGCCCCCCACCCAGCTACGCCCGGGAGGAAGGCATCCATCACAACCAGTTTTTCCACCTCGGCCGGAAATTGCGCGGCGTAGGCGTAAGCGACCATGAGGCCGATGTCGTGGCCAACGACTTCTGCTTTCTGGACACCGAGAGAGCGGGCCAGCGCATGAATTCGTATTGCTGCCGTCTTCATATCGAGACCATCTGCCGGAATAGCCGAGTCCCCAATACCGGGCAGGTCGGGTGCAATCACGGTGAATCTCTGAGCCAATAGCGGGATCATCGGCTTCCACATTAGCGAGGTCTCCGCATAACCATGCAGCAGGATCACTGCTGGTCCATGGCCAGCAGTCGTGTAGTGCAATTTGACGCCCTCAACTTCTGCGTCGCGCGAGACGATCGCGTTATCCGCCGCGCTCACTTGGAACTTTTCCCGCGATGAAGCAAGGATGAAGACGAGGCTAAGAATGGCTAAGCTCGTGAGCAGGCTCAAAACGCGTTTCATGAAATGCTCCTTTGCACGAGTGGGCAGAAACTGAGGAGGGTTGTTGGGATCATCGTTCCTTGGTTCTCTTTTCTTGTTCTTTTCGGCGCTGTACCGCAATGTACGTGACCGTGTCCCAGGCATTGTGAATGCCCACGAACATCAGCAGAAGCGCGGTGGCCCCGATTACGGGAAGGCACGTTGTAGGATGCTGCTCAAGCAGAATTCCTGCCGCCACCAATGATGCATACCCAATAAGCGGAAGTGCGAAATACCAGAACCAATCCTCGGCATCTGGAGAATAACCAGTCTGGCGCCGCGCGTGTCTGATGACCACGATCACGTATACGATTCCCGCTACGCCGCAAGCGCCCAACACCAGCCCAGCGTTGGATAGAGCATGCCATGGCGCGCTCAGCACCGCAGAGATGAACAAGACGGCGCAGAAGTGCACGACCGTGGGCGTGCCAAAGGCGCGAACCTCCAGCATGCTAGCGGCCGCTTCGGCTTCGGCGATCAGTGCGATCACAACGAACTGCAAGCCCGTCAACGCTCCGGCCGACGAGCCTACGATCACATAGAAACTTTCCCAGGGCGATAGCGGCTCTGTCATGACCATTCAATCCCCATTTGAAGACAGTAATGTGCGCCGACTCTGGCGATCGAGCTAACCGGCCTGTGCAGCAAAGGAAGAAAGCCAGATAAACTCTAAGCCGCGCGGGCCGCCGCGAGAACCGGCTCGTCATGGAACCTCTTCGCCGCCATAATTCCTATCACGATGAAAAGTGCCAGGACAACGAGTTGAGTAACGAGGAATGGCGGCTCGGTTTGCTTCGGAGCCAACGCATGCAGCGCAGGAACCTTGAGGAAGGACTGCACCACCCCGACGAAAACATTGAGGTAGAGGGCAGCGACGGCGGTGATCACGTAAATGCGACGCCAAGCCCCAGAAAGATGAAAGGCGTAGCGCGCCAGGATCGCAACCGCCAGCACAACCAGCGAAATGATGCCGACTTTGTGGGACGGCAAGAGGTGATCGAAGGGAAAGGCGAAACCGGTCACGCTTGTTGCTACCGTCGTGGCCAAAAAGAGCGCAGTCCAGCCGTCGAGCTTTTTTCCCGTCAGCAGACCGAATACCACGACCAATCCTGACGCAATCCCCACCAGACTAATCAAGACGTGCACGATGGTGAATGTCGATGTCGTCATTCCGAGAATCATGATGTGTGTCCTTTCACGAAAGGATGTGGCGGATGTTCGTCACGATCCATTTATTCACCTGTCCGGAGCATGTTCGCCAAATAGGTTCAGGGTTTATGCCGATGGAACTCGCTGGTTGCAATGCGGAACAACTATACGCTTCCCTGTAAATGGGAATGGCACAAAACATGTCAGACGTTTGATTTGTCGGGGCTTTCGGGTAAAAGAACCCTACTCGGCGGGCACGTCACGGCGGGCGGCGAGTTTGCGTTCCATAGTGCTGATCAAGGATTCCACGTCGGCGGGCTTGACAAAATAGTCGTCGACCTCGTGATGGATAGCCTCTACGGCAGATTCAAAAGCAGGATAGCCAGTGAGCAGGATGGTGACGCATTTTGGATTCGCGGTACGCATCGCGTGCACGATGGTGAATCCATCGCCTTCTTCGCTGACGTTGAGATCGGAAAGTAAAATATCGAAAGTTTGCCTATCGATAGCCGCGAGTGCCTCGGGCACACTGGCTGCACTGCGCACTTCAAAGCCGCGATCTTGCAAAATGGGGGGAAGAGTTAACCGGATACTTGGTTCGTCATCTACAAAAAGAATCCGTTTGGAGAGTGGTTGAGTTGAACTTATACCGGGATGACCAGATTTAGCAAAGCGTCCGCGAATTTGATTTTCGCGGTCTTCGAGAGCGCGGTTGAGTTCTTCGATAATGCCCAGGAGCTTTTTGGGATCCTTCTCGTCCGCGGCTTTCTGCGCGAGTTCCCGCCAGTCCCGGAGACCCTTATCGCCCACGGTTCGCCCTCTCTCACTTGGCTTGGTTTTAAGCGTGTCTACGATTTTATAACCTAATGGTTAATAAACAAAACCCACTTCCCCGTAAAGTTATGTAAATTGCTCGGTGTCTTTGTGTTCGATGCGAGACACTTCAGTCGTTGAATCTAGCGTGCAGATAGTACGACTTACGGCAGAGCCGGGAAGGGTGCCAAAGTTCGCTCCGGCGCCCCGTCTCTCAGGCCAGGCTGCCCTTGAAACGTGACGGGCGAACTCCGGCTGTAGCGACCTCCACACGATTGCGCCCGGATTCCTTGGCCCGATAAAGGGCTTCATCCGCGGATTTGATGACTTCCTCCACTAACTGAGTCCGGATCGTGGGCGCAGCTGCGCCAATGCTGACGGTGACCGAAAGCCTGTCATTTTGAGGCGGAGTGGGGCGCGGACGGATGCTCTTTCGGCGAACATTTCTTCGATCCGGGCCTCGGGGAGTAACGCGACGCTCGATGCCGCCGCGCGGACGAAATGTGGAGGCTTCTATTTCCGTCCTTAACGACTCCAGATGGGGAAGCGTTTCTGTCAGGGATTTGCCGGGGAAAAGGATTGAGAACTCCTCTCCACCAACCCGGAATGCCTGCCCCCCGCCAGTTACAAGGGCTAATCTCGAGGCAACCATGCGCAGGACCTCGTCCCCAGTTTCGTGGCCAAATCTGTCATTGAATCTCTTGAAATGATCGATGTCCACCACTGCCATCGCGTAAGGCTCTTCCAATCCAAGCAACGCCTCGTTGAAGGCGCGACGTGCCGGCAGGCCAGTCAATTCGTCGTGATAAGCGAGATGGTAGGAGTTCTCGATGATCGAGCTGACCAGAATCAGACCGCCGGTGGCCATATATGCCCGAGATGAGCGACCCAATCCTCCCGCTTGCAAGGCTAGAAACGTAGCCGCCAGCGACCAGAACAGACCACTTTCCACTGGCTTGCGATAAAGCAGAAAACGGGTGAGCAGAATGGCGAAGGCGGAGATGAACACCAGCAACGCAGGTGGCGGAATGATGGTCCAGCCAAATAGATCTTGTCCCAGGAATGTGGAATGTAGGAAGCCGGGACCGGTTGTCTGTCCCGGACGGCAGATGATGGCGACGAACACAGCCTCGACGAACAATAAACAAAAATTGAACGCGATCGAGGGAAGCACTAGTCCGCGCTCACGTACGGCGGCGAGGATGACGAAGTTCACCGGCAAGAGAAAGGCAATAGCTTCGAACGCAATGTGACCGGGACCGCTCGCGCTCACGCTTCCGGCTGCAAAGAACTCGAGTGCGCGGTGCGCCAGAAGCAAAGTGATGAGCGCAAACAGAACACGGCTGGAATGAAAGCGCCAGGCCAGCAGTACGCCGGATAAGAAGACCGCGTAATAGTAAAAGTCGATCACAGAGGATGAGAGCGGCACAAGTCCGGTTTCCAGCAATAGCACAGCGGCAAGCAGCAGGAGGCCGGCGGGGAATGCCAGAGATATTAGAGTTCGCTTGTTCCAGAGATCCAAGGGACGGAAATCCTTCCTCGAGCGCTGCTGACGATTATCTGCGCCACGGGGAAAGACGCGTGAGTGCCAGCGCAGGTTCCCGGCGGTGGATTATGGCAGCCTTATGAGGGTTGGACCGGGTTGCTGTGCGATATCGGGAGGGCAAGAACGTGCGCCGTTCCATTTCCGCATTCGTTCTTTTTCGGCAGACTAGCGCCCTTCGTGCGGGGTGCAATTCCGGCTTAAGACTGTTGTCCCTGCCTAGAATCGAAGCAGGAAATGACAATGGAATTGAGCGCAGAAGCGTACACGGCGTGGCAGGATGAAGCGCAACGGGAACGTTTGTTGATGGATCAACTTCCACAGGTGTGCTATATTGCGCGCCGCATCCACGAGCACCTGCCGCGGCACGTCCCATTCGAAGACCTGGTGCACGCCGGAGTGGTGGGCTT
>MNGW01000072.1:0-10787 GCA_001918935.1 Acidobacteriales bacterium 13_1_40CM_3_55_5
GAGGACACCAAACTCGGCCGCCTGGTCGCGCTGAAGTTCCTGCCAGAGACTCTGGCGACAGATGCCTCGGCGCTGGAACGGTTCCAACGCGAGGCGCGCGCCGCTTCGGCATTGAATCATCCCAACATCTGCAGCATTTACGACATCGCGGAGTACCAAGGCCACCCGTTCATCGCGATGGAATACCTGGACGGACGAACGCTCGGGGAGCACATACTCGGGTGCACATTGGACGGTGATGAGATCTCCAAGCTGGGGATTCAGATCGCCGAAGCGCTTTCGGCTGCTCACTCGAAAGGAGTGGTTCATCGCGACGTCAAGCCGGGAAATATCGTCGCTACCGTCACTGGTCCGGTGAAAGTTCTCGACTTTGGACTGGCCAAACTAATTGGCTCGCAGGGTGGAAATGCGCTAACAAAGAGTCTTACTGAAACCCATGCGGTGACCGGCACATTACCCTACATGTCACCCGAACAGCTACGCGGGCGAGACGTGGACGCCCGCACCGACATCTACGCGTTGGGCGTTGTGCTGTACGAGATGTCAACCGGGCGCCGGCCATTCACCGCAGAGATATCGCCACAGCTCATAGACGACATCTTGAACAGTCCGCCTCCGCTTCCACACGAGCTCAATTCCAAAATTCCACTTAAGTTGGAAGAGATCATTCTGAAGTGTCTGGAGAAAGATCCGGAGGACCGCTATCAAACAGCCAAGGAGATTGCTGTTGATCTCCGGCGAATGACGGCCCCTTCGTCAGTTTCCCATCGATTGGTTACGAGTCGACCGAAGCGATCCGTAAGGCTCGCTCGGTTCCTTTGGGCAGCAACTCCTATCCTCGCACTAGCAATCTTGGTGCTCGGATGGGTTCTTCTTCGCACCGCTTACTTCAATCCAAGCCGCTCGATCGCAGTGTTGCCCTTCGAGGACGATTCGAAAGATGTGTCAATCCAGTACATCAGCGAAGGAATCACGGAAGGTGTGATCAATAATGGAGACCCCAGATTTTCGGCCTTGTTGAAGCGTATGGGATTGCCCGATTAGCAATGCAGGGAAAGAACCATTTTTCGGGTTTGCCAACCTTGTTCATTTCAAGTAATCTGGCGGGCATCCTTCGAGGCTCGGGCGCCTGTTTGCGGGCGAAGTCTACGCAATTGTAGAAATGGAATGCCCACTCCAATTTATCCGAGCAAGCCAATTATTCGCCTTACGCTGCAGGGGTGGGGTTGCGTCAGCTTCGATAGGCCTTCCTTTCGGCAATTCTCTAAGCAGCGCACGTAGGTGGCGGATTTTCTGAAATATCAGAATCGATATCGGGAGGAGTGTATGCCAACGTTCGTACGCAGATGGATCCGGGTTGGTTTGGTATTGACGTTGATCGGGCACGCTTTGGGCCAGGGCGGCGCGACGGGGGCGATCACAGGAACAGTGGAGGATCCCAGTGGCGCAGTCCTCGCTGGAGCTGACGTCCGCATTCTCAACCAGGACACTGGAGCGCTGAGCCGCACTCTGAAGACGGACGCGAATGGCTCGTTCACGGCGACTCTGTTGCCGGTCGGTTCGTATACGGTGAGTGTCACCAGTTCCGGATTCCGGGAAGGCAAATTTCCGGATATCGCCGTGCGCGTTACTGAAACCACGCGCATGACGGTTAACTTGCGTCCTTCGTCGGTGCAGGAAAAGGTCGAAGTGCAGGCGCAAGTGCAGAACGTCGACACCACTGCCGCGACCACCGGCCAGGCCATCGAAGCTCGCAATGTCCGCAACCTGCCGCTGGCTACGCAGAATTTTCAGCAACTGCTTACCCTTTCCACCGGCGCGCAGAGCGAACTGAATGCCTCTGCCCAGCTCGGCCGCGGCGATGTTCGCATTCAGGTCAATGGTCAGCGCGAGGACAACAATAATTATTTGATTGAAGGGATCAGTGCGACCGACTACAACGTTGCCGAACTGACTAACACGCCGCTCCCCAGCCCCGATGTCGTGCAGGAATTCAAGGTTCAGACCAGTCTCTACGACGCCACGCAGGGACGGAATGGCGGGGGAAATATCAATGCTATTTTGAAGAGTGGCACGAAGGACTTTCACGGGAGTCTGTTTGAATTTTTCCGCAATACCAGCCTGGACGCAAATGAGTATTTCAACAAGCGGAGTCAGCTGGCGGCGGGCCTTCCGAATCAGCGTCCTGACATCAAGCAAAACATTTACGGCGGAAGCCTGGGCGGTCCGCTGGGCCGGGAGGCCAAGCTCGGCTTTTTCTTCCTTAACTATCAGGGAACGCGCCAGCGCAGCGGCCTTTCGACGGGCACGATCATCAGCACCACTCTTCCCATACTTCCGACTGTTGGTCGGGGCACGCCGGCGTACGCCCAGACCCTGGTCAACACATTCTTTCCCGGCGACCCCAATGTGACGGCGGCAAACATCGATCCGGTTGCGCTCAAGCTGCTGAACTTTCAGAGCAACCAATTCAACGATCCCAGCGGCTTTTTATTTCCCGGATTGTCTGGCGCCACATGCCCAACCTGCGCGGGAACATTCGTGCTCAGTAAACCCGGGAAGTATACAGATGATCAGTTCACGGCAAACTACGACCGCGATTTCCGCGCAGGGAACGACAAACTCTCTGGCCGCTTTTTCTTTTCCAACTTCCGTTCTATCACTCCGTTTGGCGCGGGCGGACTGACCGCGACCCTGGGTGGAAGCATCAGCCCGACAGACCTTAACTTTCCGCTGGATCAGCCGGTGCGAGACCGTTTTTTCAGTCTTGCCGAAACCCATTTGTTCAGCGCGCGACTGGTAAACGAGTTCCGCTTTGGGTTCGTTCACATCAACAATGTCTCTATTAATCAGCCCATAGTGACGGTCGACGATTTGGGTATCAACCGTCCCAATAGCAATCTTTATAAAACCATTTACAAGTTCACCTTCTCCACCTTCCAGCTGGGACCGACTCCGGGCGCGGACCAGAGCCAACTGCAGAACAACTATACTTTTTTGGATACGGCCAGCTATGTTGCGGGAAAGCATGTCGTACGTTTCGGTGGAGAATACGACCGCATAAACCTGGACAAGAACTTTCCACAGACTTTCAATGGGCAGTTGTTCTTCTTTCCTCTTTCAGGGAACGCTGGAAATCCGGCTGATCCCTGTGTTCCCATCGGGGGCTGTTCAGATTTTCAGAACTTCCTGCTTGGCCAGCCGGGATTTTCCTTCGGCGGCAGTGGTGTTTCCAATCACCAATACCGGGTCAACGACTTCGGACTGTTTGTGCAGGATGACTACAAAGCAACTCCGAACTTAACCGTCAATGCTGGATTGCGTTGGGAATTGTTTGGCGCCGCCAAGGACAATTTGTGCCACATCGGCAATACGATTTCGGCGCTGGCCAACCAAGGCATTACGCCGTTCGTCTATCCCAAGTGCGTGGGCAAGCTGGGGGTTCCTGGCTTCACCGGAACGCTCAGCGATAGCACCATGGCGAATGGTTACGCCTCGAATTGGGGACCGCGAATTGGATTTGCCTATGACCTGTTCGGCCATCACACCACATCTATTCGCGGCGGATACGGGATCTTCTACGTCCGGGAAGATGTTGGAACTGTGGACCAGCTCTCGTTCACCACGCCGATACTTCCGATTACCACGCCCACCGGTACTCCCGGAGATATGGCGGACGTCTTCGCGGTTGGCCCCGGTCGATTGCCCCAGGGTGGTGTGATCGATCCCGCATTCATCCCTGTGTATTCGCAATTCCTGGGATTCGTGGACTGCACTACCGGCTTGCCTACCACGGATACTTCTCAATGTTCCGTGTTCGACAATGGGCAGCCCAACCCGTTTGGCGTTTTCGGCGGCAACAGCATCAATCTGTTTGGGCTGGAAGTGCCGCGCCACTTCGTATCCCCCAGTACACAGCAGTGGAACCTGAGCATCCAACGGCAATTGCCGTTCAACTGGGTGCTTGAGGTCGGCTACGTTGGTACGAAGGGCACGCACCTGAGGGAAACGCGTGACGGGATTCAGCCGTTTGACGCCAGGACTCATCCCGTCACCGTCACTGCCAAAGATGGGACGCAGTACACCATCAACCAGAACACTTTCTTCAATGCCAACGCGCGCTCGCGGGCTCTCGGTCTCGCGACGCAAAACTATCAGATCTTCGCCAGCGATGCTTGGTCCAATTACCACTCGCTGCAAATGACGGCGTCGCATCGCTTCTCCAAATCCCTGTATTTCCAAGCCGCCTATACCTGGTCGAAGGCATTGGACGCAACTTCCACTGGAAACACCGCGTTCAACAGCGCCATCAATGACCAGACTAACTTGCGTGATTCATATGGTCCTGCGGACTTTGATCGCACTCAGCGGCTGGTGATGAGTTACAACTGGGACCTCCCTTTCTTGTCGGCAACGGAAGGCTGGGTGGGGGCGTTGTTGAGTCGCTGGACGTTGAGCGGGATCACGACCTTTCAGTCTGGAACCCCGATTACCATCATTGACGCCGCCGGCGGAACCGGTTTCAACCTGAGCAGTCCCGGCACCAGCACCGCTACGTTGAATCCCGGATTTACCATGTCTTCCGCTCTGGCGAGCGGCGACATACATCAACGAATCAACGGTTACTTCGATCCCGCGGCATTTAGCGGCGCTCCCACAGTTGGGCCGAATGGAGAAACAGGCTTCGGCAACCTTCGGAGGAATACTTTCCGCGGGCCATCTCAGCAGAACTGGGATGTATCTCTTGGCAAGAATTTTCGCTTTACGGAGAAACTCAATTTCAAGTTCGCAGCTGATTTCTTTAACATTTTGAACCATCCCATTTTTGCCAGTCCAAACAATGTCTTTAACGGGTTGGGCTTTGGGACGATCACCAGCACCAAGGGCACGCCGCGCCTGATTCAGCTTTCGGGAAGGTTTTCGTTCTGATAGATCAACCTAAAAGTCGGATTCCCATGCTCGAGCGGGATCAGATCTCGCCCGAACTAGCGGCTTTGTATGACGTCTTGCTGGCACAGCGAGGCGTTGTGCCGAATATGTTTAAGACCGTAGCCAACCATCCAAATTTGGCTTTGACCTTCGCCGCGTTTCTTAAGTCGCTTCTTAGTGACGGTGCACTGCCGGGCTGGTACAAAGAGCTGATCGCGGCGCGGATGTCGGTTTTGTTGGGCTCCGCGTATGCTGTGGCGGCACATTCGCTTTCTGCCAGGCAAAAGGGGGCCAGCGAGCAGCAGATCGCGGCAATGAAGTCCGATTTTGAGAGAGGTCCGTTCACCGAAGCTGAAAAATTGGGGTTGCGCTGCGCGGATCGGCTCCATCACTCGGCCAACCAGATCGATGACGACTTTTACGCCAAACTGCAGAGTGTGTACAACGACCAGCAAATCATCGAGCTCATTGCCACGGCATCGGCTTTCCAGTTTTTTCCACGTTTCGTAGACGCGCTTCGCATCCCGCTTACTCCACTACCAGAAAAAATCTCCGCTGGGCAGGTCTGAATGCGCCCACTGGCTTCACGAATGTCGGTGATGAGCGGCGAAGGAGCGCTCTCCGTCTTCGCACGAGCCAAAGAATTGGAGAAGCAAGGTCGTTCCATCATTCACCTTGAACTCGGCGAACCGGATTTCCACCCGGCGGCGAGCGTGAATGAAGCTTTGAATCGCGCCGTGCGCGAAGGCAAGGATCGTTACTGTCCTGTGATTGGTGTGCCGGCTCTGCAGCAGGCGCTCGCCGAGTATCTGCGAAAAACCCGCAATCTGAATGTCTCACCGGACAACGTAGTTATCGCGCCCGGCTGCAAAATCGCGCTCTTCATGGCCATGATGGCGCTGCTCGATCCCGGGGATGAAGTGTTGTATCCCGACCCAGGTTTTCCCGTGTATGCGTCCATTGCGCGGGGATTAGGCGCCGTTCCGGTGGCGTTTGAGCTTTCTGAGCACAATCATTTTCAGCCCGATCCCGACGAGATTGTGGCGAAAATCACTCCGCGCACCAAAATACTGATTACGAATTCGCCGGGGAATCCGACAGGAACTGTTTACACCGACGAAGTGCAGCGACGGCTGGCAGGGTTGGCAGTCGACCACGATCTGCTGGTGCTTTCAGATGAGATCTATGCCCGCATCATCTACGGCGGAAAATACATCTCGATGATGAGCTACCCGGGGATGGAAGAGCGCACCCTGATCGTTGACGGCTTCTCCAAGAGTTTTGCCATGACGGGGTGGCGTTTGGGATATGCCATCGCTCCGCCACGGATTGTTCCGGCGCTCGCCATGCTCGCGGTCAACACTTACACCTGTGTCACTGAGTTCACCCAATATGCGGCCATTGAAGCTCTGAAAGACCGCGAAGGTGCGACGGCGCGTATGGTGGCCGAGTTTTCGCGTCGTCGCGAACAGTTTGTACATGATCTGAACCGTGTGCCGGGATTTCGTACCCTTCCGCCAGAAGGCGCTTTCTATACGTGGGTAAAGATTGATGACACTGGTTGGAGTGCCGAAGATCTTTGCCACGTGATGCTGGAAGAAGGCGGCGTCGCAGCCATTCCTGGCACGGCATTTGGCCCCCACGGGAAGGGTTTCATCCGCTTTTCTTTTGCATCTTCGACGGCCAGATTACAGGAAGCGGTTCAGCGGATTTTGCAGGTTTCCTCGCAATGGCAACGAATGCCCGCGAGCAGATAACTAAGAACCGCGAACTAAGAGCGTAGAACTGATTGTTATTCTTCAGATTTTTCCAGGAGTCCAAGACATGAGGCAACTTTGCAGATGGCTGTGCGTCGTGATTGCGTCAGGCACTGCAATCGCATCCTTCGGACAGGCTCGTCCCTTGCCGGGCGCAGACGTACAACAGATTTATGAGCGTATTCTGCCGCAGATTGAAAAGATTCCAATCTTCGATCATCACGCCCATCCCGGATTCTTTGACGATCCTGATGTGGACGCCATGGCTGCGCCGCCGGGAAGTGCGGCGCTCCGCGAACGCGATTCGAATCCCGAACTCGTGGCTGCCGCAAAAGCATTGTTCGGATATCCCTATGATGATCTCTCGCCGGAGCATGCCAACTGGCTGATTCAAAAAAAGGCAGAGCTCAAGAGCGCCCAGGGCAAAGCTTACTTCTCCAACATTCTCGATAAGCTGAACATCGAACGCGGCGTGGCCAATCGCGCCATGATGGCCGACTACCTCGATCCCAAACGTTTCCCCTGGGTGTTTTTCGCCGACGCTTTCATGTGGCCTTTCGACAACCAGCAGCAGCGTGCACGCAATCCTGACCAGGAGGTGTACATCCCACTGCAAGAAAAAATGTTGCGGCGCTGGATGCAGCAGGAAGGCGTCAGCAAATTGCCGCCAGACTTTGGAGGCTATCTGGCGTTTGTGAGTCGCACACTCGAAGACAACAAGAAAAAGGGTGGGATCGCTATGAAGTTTGAAGTGGCATACTTCCGCCCGATGAGGTTTAGCGATCCTACTCGGGAGCAGGCCGAGGCGATTTACAAACGGTACGTCCAGGGAGGTGTGCCTGGTTCCGATGACTATCGTATCTTTCAGGATTACATTTTCCGCTTTCTGATTCAGGAAGGCGCCAGATTGCATCTTCCGGTGCATATCCATACCGCGGTGGGGATTGGCGATTACTTCAACCTCTCCGAAGGCAACGTCATGAACCTGGAGAATATTCTTCGTGACCCGCGTTATTCGAAGACGACTTTCGTGTTGATCCATGGCGGCTATCCCTACGAGCGCGAGGCGATTTGGCTGGCGGCGGTGAAAAATGTTTACATGGATTCGTCACTGATGGAAATTTATATGTATCCATCAGAATTCAAGCACTCGCTGAAGCAATGGCTGGAAACGTTCCCTGACAAAATCACCTTCGGCACGGATTCATTTCCTTACAACGAAACCTTGGGAGCCGAGGAAAGTTATTGGTTGGGCGTGCAATCCGCGCGCACCGCCTTAGCCGCGGCTTTAGCAGAAATGATCTCGATGGGAGAGGTGAACGAGACGCAGGCGCTGAAAATGGCGCATGGCTATCTGCATGACAACGCCGCAGGACTTTACTAAAGAACGATGCGTAGTCAATTCCGCATCCCGGCTTCTACCTTCTGACTTGGGTCGCTCTGCCGCTGCACGCGGCTGTGATGAACGCCGTAGCTGAAATAAATCACCATCCCAACGACGAGCCAGACTCCCAACCGGATCCAAGTGATCCCGGTCAGGCTCAACATCATCGCCAACGAAGTTATGATTCCGAGGATTGGCACCAACGGCACCAGCGGTGTTCGGAACGGCCGCTCCAAGTCGGGCCTGCGCCGGCGGATGATCCATACACCCGCGCAAACGATGACGAATGCGAGCAGAGTGCCTATGCTCACCATTTCCGCGAGTACATTGATAGGCAGGGACGCGGCTAGCACGGCAACGAAAAGCCCGACCGTCAACGTAGAAATCCAGGGCGTTCGGAAGCGTGGATGGACGGCCCGGAACAGGCCGGGCAACAAACCATCCCGCGACATAGAGAAAAATACTCGAGACTGTCCCAGCAACATGACCACAATTGTGCTGGTCAGGCCCATCAGGGCGCCAAGCTTCACCAATAAACTGCCCCAACGAACGCCGGTGGAGTCGATGCCAATGGCCAGCGGATCCGGTACGTTCAGGTATCGATAATTCACCAGAGCGGTCAGCACTCCCGCGACCAGGATATAGAGGACGGTGCAGATGGCCAGAGAACCTAGAATTCCGATGGGCATATCCTTTCCAGGATTCTTGGCTTCCTGCGCCGCGGTGGAGACGGCATCAAAGCCGATGTAAGCGAAGAAAATAATTCCCGCTGCCCGGAAAATTCCCGACATACCGAATTGTCCGAAACCATTGTTCGGTGGAATGAAGGGGTGCCAATTGGCCGCCATCAATCCCGGATGTTCGAGCAGGTAACGGCTGCCGATGCCGACGAAAATTATCAGGACGGCTACTTTGATGGCCACAATCGCAGTATTGAAATTCGCCGACTCCTTGATTCCGATCACCAGCACCAGAGTGCAAAACACGATCGCCAAAAAGCCCAGCAAGTTAAATGCGCCATGGGTGTGGGGCAGAGTTGCAGGATCGATTCCGAGCACTTTGAGCTTGGGAATGATCCTGGCCGCGTTCTCCCAGTGATTGTTGTAGAAAATGAACTCGTCCCAGCGCGTGCCTGCAATCGACGCCGGCAATTTGATTCCGAAATCGCCGAGCAAACTAATGAAGTATCCGCTCCAGCCGGAAGCCACCGAGGCGGCGCCGAAAGCGTACTCCAGCACCAGGTCCCAGCCGATGATCCAGGCGAATATCTCTCCTAGCGTGGCATAGCCATAGGTGTAGGCCGAGCCGGCAACCGGAATCATTGAAGAGAATTCGGCGTAACAAAGACCGGCAAAGACACAGCCGATTGCGGCGAAGATGAAAGACAGAATCACGGCCGGCCCGGCATGCTGCGCCGTGGCGGTTCCAGTGATAACAAAAATTCCGGTGCCGATGATAGCGCCAATCCCAAGAGCAACCAGGTTGCTGGGACCGAGTGCACGCTTGAGACAATGTTCGCCAGTTTCTCGCGCTTCGTTAAAGATTGTGCTGATCGGTTTGGTCGCCAGCAGATTGGCCATTCGGCATTCCTTGATCTTCGGTGAGGAATTTCAATTATGAATAATCCGGGAAGGTTGCAGCCATACTCACTATTTAACCGCCGGCGATGGCGCCGATCACGATAAAAGGCTCTTTGCCGGATGCTACCGCGTCGGGGAGAGGGGCGTCCGCCGGCTCGTGGGACAAGTCTTCCTCACAGGCGAAGAACCGCAAGAAGGCGCGGCGCTGTTGCGTGACCTGGTCGCGGATGGTTCCACGCAGCATGGGATAGCGCGCCTCAAGCGCGTCGAGCACGGAACGCTGTGTGATCTGGCCTTCCACCTCGAGTGTGACCTCACTGCCGACGTGCGCCAGGGTCCGAAGATGTTGCGGGATGATTACGCGGATCATATTAGAAGCCATCGAATTAGAACTCCCAGACACTACGCGGCGAGCTCACGGCCAATCTCCCAGTGATGACCGAAAGGATCGACTACGCGACCCAATCTCCAGCCATGCTCCTCTCCTACCGGGTAGACCTCTTTCGCGCCAGCTTTTCGCGCCCGAAGAAAAACAGCATCCGGATCGTCCACCGTCAAGATGATTCGAACCGTGGCGCCACCGAGAGACTCAGGACTGAAGTTGCCATGGTCGGGCGATTCGTCGCTGAGCCAAAACTCCGCGCCGTCCACGGAAAGCCTTGCTACCACGCTTCCGTCAGGCCCTTCTAGGCGAAATGCCTCAAGCGCTCCGAACGCGGACTTGTAGAAGTCAACGGCTCGCGCGCTATTTCGAACCGACAGCCAGGGTGCGATCGATGTCATGGGACCTTCCTGTTCGAAAAGTATTCTACAGGGATGCCCCACGTCTCGCGATTTTCGAGACCTGGGTGCCGGCAGCTTAGCTTCGCGCGAATGTTCTTGGGCTTTGAGGATCCGCCCTCAGGGGCTAAAGCCTCTCCTTATATTAGACCGGACGGCATGGCTGAAGCCGTGCCCTTCCCAAACATCAAGCACCAGGTTGCGCAAACGATCATGTCAGCGTTTGCACCTCGACCGAGAGCACCGCTGGCAGATCTCGCACAATCGGATTCCAGCTATCTCCCGCATCGGCCGACGCGTACACCTGCCCGCCGCTGGTGCCGAAATAGATGCCGCACTTGTCTAGCGTGTCCACAC
>MNGW01000072.1:10794-19100 GCA_001918935.1 Acidobacteriales bacterium 13_1_40CM_3_55_5
CCATTCGTTTCCGCCGGCGCGGCTGCGGTAGACGCGTAGCTTTCCCTCGGGCACAAAGTGCTCACCGTCACTCTTGATAGGGACTACGTAAATTGTCTCCGGCTCGTGGGCGTGAACGTCAATCGCGAAGCCGAAGTCGGTGGGCAGATTGCCGCTGACTTCTTTCCAGTTGTCGCCGGCGTCGTCCGAGCGCAACACGTCCCAATGTTTTTGCATAAAGAGTATGCCGGGACGCTTGGGATTCATGGCGATATGGTGCACGCAGTGGCCGACCTCCGCATCTTGATCCGGGATATATTGCGAGCGCAGTCCGCGGTTGATCGGCTTCCAATTCTTCCCGCCATCGTCGGTGCGGAAGGCGCCCGCCGCCGAGATGGCAATCCAAATCCGCTGCGGATTGCTGGGATCGAGAATGATGGTGTGCAGACACAAGCCGCCCGCGCCCGGCTGCCATTTAGGGCCAGTGCCATGGCCGCGCAAGCTGGGGAGTTCCTTCCAGTTCTCTCCGCCGTCGGTCGAGCGGAAGATGGCGGCATCTTCGACTCCGGCGTAAACCGTGTCGGGATCGGTGAGCGATGGTTCCAGATGCCACACGCGCTTGAATTCCCAGGGATGTTGTGTTCCGTCGTACCACTGATGCGTGGTCAGCGGCTTCGCAGCCGCGTCGTAGGCGAATTTGTTGCTCTCGCTTTTCGGAGGACCAGGTGCGGGCGGTTCCCCAGCGGGTTTTCCCGGCTGATGCCAAGTTTTGCCGCCGTCGTCCGAACGCTGAATCAACTGTCCAAACCAGCCGCTCGTCTGCGACGCGTAAATGCGATTGGGATCAGCGGGCGATCCTTTGAGGTGATACATTTCCCAGCCTGCAAAATGAGGGCCGCTAACATTCCATTTTTCGCGCTTGCCGTCCGCGGTCAGAACGAACGCGCCCTTGCGTGTGCCTACTAATACTCGTACCTTGCTCATCCTTGCTTCCTCCGTACGCGCGTGAAACTTTACACAAGTTACTTGTAAAATGCAAGTTAAGTTATGTTACTGTGGAAAACATGCCGGCCAAGCGCCACGCCAAGCGAAGATCGGAGTGTCCACTGAATGCCTCGGTGGAGATGTTGGGCGATCGCTGGTCGCTATTGATCATTCGTGACATGATGCTGCGCGGATTCCGAACCTACAAGGAATTCCTGGAGTGCTATGAAGGAATCGCAACCAATATATTAGCCGATCGTTTGCGTAAGTTGGTGGCTTACGGAATTGTCACCACCGAACTGGACCCATCCGACGGGCGCAAAGTGATTTACCTGTTGACGGAGAAAGGGATTGACCTGGCGCCGGTCCTGACCGAAATGGTCTTATGGGCGGCAGCGCACGAAGATACTGGCAATCAAGCGCTGGTCCGGCAAATGCAAAAGGACAAGACGCAATTTCTGGCCGGCGTGCGAAAGCGCTGGGCGAAACAGGTGGTCCCGCCTGAGCGCAAACGCAGCGGTTCTGAAACGGCTTGAATGTGCTCTAGCCAATCCGGCGAAAAAGCTGCTGGATTTACGCAGATCGCTCGCGTTTAGGTTGTACTCGCTCGGGGAGAACTGGTTTGGCGTGCGGCTCGGTCATGTGGGAGTAATAGCAGGAAGCGCAAAAACTGTCGCCGCAAAGATCACATTCTTCAGTGTGCACATCACAGATTTGAGATCCGCAGTCGGAGCATTGGGTTGTGGAGGCTCGTTCGCAGGGATAGCCGTCGGAGTCCTCGATGCCCCGCAGCAGAACGATTTCACAATTGCTCGAAGCGGCCATTCAGAAACTCTACCAAATTTCGTGACGAGCAGAGCGGATGTTTTGAGTAGCGCCAGCGTCCCGCCGGCCCTCGAACAGCACGGTGTCACAAGCTGAAGCCGGCGGGACGCCGGCGCTACGGAAGAGTTGCAACATTGACAATCTTTTTGGCTTGAAGGAGACTCATGCCCTTGACGTCCCATGTTTCGAACTTCGGCGCCACTCCTATGAAATCAATTACTCGCATTCTCACGTTGTCTCTCTCGCCGGTACTTTTCATGCTGTTCATCACCCTGTCGGCGGCACAGACCGAGTCGCCGGTCCAGTATCCGGCGTATCCCAGCGAAACACCGGCTACGCTACAGCCCGCGACCGATGGATTCGACTACGTCCGGCGGGAAGTGATGATTCCCATGCGGGACGGAGTGAAGTTGCACACGGTGATTCTTGTGCCGAAGGGAGCGAAGGGCGCGCCGATCCTGCTGACGCGAACGCCTTACGATGCCAATGCGCTCACTACGCACGCTCATAGCGCCCACCTCGGGCCGAGCTTGAGTGGCTACGACAACGCCACCGAGGTGATCGTTGAGGGTGGATACATTCGCGCGGTGCAGGACGTGCGCGGTAAATACGGTTCCGAGGGAGACTATGTAATGAATCGTCCGTTGCACGGGCCGCTGAATCCGACGCCGGTCGATCACGCCACCGATACTTACGACACCATCGACTGGCTGGTGAAAAATATTCCGGAGAGCAACGGCAAGGTTGGCATCCTCGGAATTTCTTACGATGGCTTCTTGCCGCTGATGGCGCTGGTGAATCCTCATCCCGCACTCAAAGTGTCCGTACCCATGAATCCCATGGTGGACGGTTGGATGGGCGATGACTGGTTTCACAATGGCGCCTTCCGCCAGCAAAACATGACTTACATATATGAGCAGGAGGCGACGCGCAAGAATGAGGCCAAGTGGTGGACCAATCATTTTGACGATTACGACGTGTACATGGAAGCGGGTTCGGCAGGTGAGCTTGGACGGCGTCACGGGCTCGAGCAAGTCGGCTTCTGGCGGAAGGTGCTGGAGCATCCCGTGTACGACGCGTTCTGGCGCGATCAGGCGATGGATCGGATACTCGCCGTCCAGCCACTGAAAGTCCCGGTCATGCTGGTGCACAGTTTGTGGGATCAGGAAGATATTTACGGCGCCATCGCGGTTTACAAGGCGATCAAGCCGAAGGATACAAATAACGACAAAGTATTTCTGGTTATGGGTCCATGGCATCACGGGCAGGAAATTGATGATGCCAGCACGCTGGGCGTTTTGAAATTTGGCAGCGATACGGGGCTCTATTTCCGGCAGCAGATTCTGCGACCGTTTCTGGATCAATACTTAAAAGACGGCGCGCGCAAGGCTGACGTTGCGCCTGTTTCTGCGTATGAGACCGGGACGAATACCTGGCAGCGCCTGCCGGCATGGCCAGTGGGCTGTGCCAGCGGCTGCGCGGTACGCGCGACGCCTCTTTATTTGGGCTCAGGTCTCAAGCTGAGTTTTGCCGCGCCGGTTTCAAGCAACGCGGCGTTCGATGAATATGTTTCTGATCCCGCCAAGCCGGTGCCTTACCGTGCGCGTCCCATTCAGCCGATGGGTTATAGCAACGGATTGACCTGGTCGGAATGGCTGGTGGACGATCAGCGCGAGGCGTCGGGGCGTCCCGATGTGCTCGCGTTTACTTCTGAGGTTTTGAATGCACCACTGAAAATCAGTGGGCAACCCGTCGCGAATCTAGTCGCTTCCACCAGCGGCACGGATTCTGATTGGGTAGTGAAGGTGATCGATGTCTATCCCGACGAAGTTGCCGGACAGCCGGCCATGGGCGGCTATCAACTGATGATATCGGCCGATATTTTTCGCGGTCGCTATCGCGAAAGCCTGGAGATTCCGAAAGCCATCGCGTCCGATAAACCTCTGCTCTACCGTTTCGCTTTGCCGACGGCGAATCACGTCTTTCTATCGGGACATCGGATTATGATGCAGATCCAATCCAGCTGGTTTCCGCTTTACGATCGCAATCCGCAAACGTTCGTATCCAATATTTTTTGGGCCAAGCCGGGAGAATTCCGCAAGGCGGTACAGCGTGTCTACCACGCTCCGGGTCAGGCTAGCTTTATCGAACTGCCTCTGGTCACGACGCCGTGAATTAATGTAAAGCTCGCTTCCGCGCCGATTGTTCTGGTAGCGCGAAAGCGACCAGCGTATCGGAAACCTTGGGGCTGAGCGCTCCTCCTCCGCCCGCGGCGATTACCACGAACTGTTTGCCAGTCTTTCCCATGTATGTGATGGGAGTGGCGTGAGCGTTGGCTTCAAGAGTGGTTGCCCATAATTCTTTCCCGGTGTGCGCGTCGAAGGCGCGGAAACGGCTGTCGGTTGTGGCTCCGATGAATACTACTCCACCGCTTACAATCGAACCGCCCAGGTTTGGCCTACCCGTTTTCATCTTTAATTCATCTACCGTGCCCAACGGAACTTTCCATGCGATCGATCCCGTATTCACGTTGACGGCATTCAGCGTTCCCCAGGGCGGTCGCTGACATGGCCATTGATGTTCGTCCCAGAAACGGCCATACTCGCCCCATTTGCTGGTGCGGCGAAAGCGCTCAAGTGCATCCATAGCCTGCGGCGTCATCATGCCCACAGATCCCAATTCATTCACGTTGACGAAAAGATATCCAGTGGATGGATCGAACGAAGCGCCCGACCAGTTCGCTCCACCCAACGAGCCGGGCATCACTAGGGTGAGATTGCGTCCGTAAGGCGTATACATGCCGTGATTGTCGAGAGAATGAAACAGCTCGGTGCAGTAGCGGTTTGATTCTGCAGTGACGTTGCTGATGTCGGCCGCGCTTACAGACTGCCGCGCGAGAGGCGGCGGCAGCAGAGGAAACGGTTGGGTAGGCCACGCGGCCTCGCCAGACACGTCACTCTTGGGCACTGGACGTTCTTCTACCGGAAACAATGGCTTTCCCGTAATCCGGTCGAGAATAAATACGAAACCCATCTTCGTGACCTGAGCCACCGCGGGAATTTCGCGGCCATTCCGCCCCACATTGATGAGCACGGGCTGCGCCGGCAAATCGTAATCCCAGATATCGTGGTGCACGGTCTGGAAGTACCAAACCAGTTTGCCGGTGGCCGCGTCCAGCGCGACCAAACAATTGGCGAACAGGTTCTGACCTTTACGGTCGGCGCCATAAAAATCGTACGAGGCTGAGCCAATGGGAAGAAACACCAAGCCACGCTCGGCGTCCACACTCATCACCGACCAGACATTCGCGCCCGTGCGACCCTTCCAGGAATCGCTCTGCCAAGTTTCATGTCCGGTTTCTCCGGGTTGCGGGATGGTGTGAAAGGTCCACACAAGCTTGCCGGAGCGAATGTTAAAAGCTCGCACCATGCCGCTGGGGCCCTTCGAAGGATATTCGGGAACTTCCGCTCCGGTGATGACCAGATCACGATAGACAACGGGCGGTGAGGTGACGCCGTACTCCGTCTCTGGCGTGAAGTCTGTGAGTCCTTCACGCAGATCGACCACACCGTCTTTTCCAAAATCGCGACAGGGCTTCCCGGTTCTGGCATCGAGGGTGATCAAGCGTGCGTCGAAAGTTCCGTACAGAATTCGACGGTCGTTTCCTGTTTTGTCCTGCCAGTACGCAACCCCGCGATTCTGGTGAAACCGGCGCGGGCCCGGGAGTCCGGCTTGTGGATCGAACTGCCAAATCTCCTTACCGGTCTCGGCATCGAGGGCGATTACTCGGCTGGAAGGAGTGGTCAAGTAAAGCACGCCATCAATCACTAAGGGAGTTGATTCGAACGGAGCGATG
Organism: Acidobacteriales bacterium 13_1_40CM_3_55_5; assembly: GCA_001918935.1. Classification (GTDB taxonomy): domain Bacteria; phylum Acidobacteriota; class Terriglobia; order Terriglobales; family Acidobacteriaceae; genus 40CM-3-55-5. Next base: position 16,439 of record MNGW01000072.1, read on the forward strand.
CGATGCCGCTCGGTGCTGCGGTCTCCACGAGTTACCTCGCCGGTGTGGTACGTCCATGCCTGTTTCAAGCGGCCCACATTTCGTGGATTGATCTGCTGGAGCGAGGAGTATCGCGTACCGCCGGCGTCGCCGCCGTAAAATCGCCACTCTTGCGACACGGCCATTGACGCAAGTGAAAGTACGCCGATGATCTTAACCAACGTAGCGGGAATCATTTGGGCCGGCTGTGGAATTTTTCCCGGACAGATATAGCACAACTACATCCTCGTCGAATCCGAAAAAGCCGATCAAGCGAAAGGAATCAAAAAAAGATGGCGGATTTAGCAGTTACCACGGTCAGGCTTGTCTCTTCCTGGCTTACTCACTCTTTGCGGGAAGGGGCTCAGCCGAGACCAGGAAATCGCGCCATACTTGTCGTTCTGGCAGGTAATCCCGACGATAGGTCAACCGCATCCAGGTTTCACGATGCAGGGCAATACACCAACGGTTTACTTCGATAACGTAGTACACAGTCCCCCCTATGCAGCACTCTTTCGAGGAGAAGGCTCACGATTCGTTTGTACTCAGGTCAGGGGAAGCCGGCAATCGGTGAGAGAAGGTAGATGGACCACTATAAAGTTGTATCAATGGGCCTAAGAGTCTGGAGACCGGCCAGTAGGGCGGCACATTGGACTGGGTGGTGGAAATAAACCAGCAGAGAGTAGGGATGCGGAGAAACTATTGTGCCTCAGTTTGGTCACGCTGGCGTTCGAGGACGGAGTTAGCTTCTTTCAGCAGGCCGTCCCGCTTGGCCTGATCCTGTTCGGACAATGCATCCCAAACCTTTTCCAGCCAGGTTGCCAGGTCCAATTCCATGATCTCAGCTTGGCATACCGCGGTCTGAAGTGCGATCAGGTGTTTACCCTACTTGGCGCTGAAGCCAAGGGTATTGCGCGGCCCCATCCCGTCGAGTTGCAATTGCCGTGACAACGGAAAACGTGCTTCATTTGTCGAATGTCGAGAGCCACTGTCCCGCTGAGGACGGTTTGTCTAGATTCGTTCCTGAAAGTTAAGCAGCCAGTGAATTCAGCACTTTCAGCCAACGCTGCATGCTATTCTCTACGGCTTACTTTTTTCGCCATCACTTACCTCGATGAAACATGAAGACATCCGATGGAATCGAATCAACGGAGAATGGTTTTGCGCAAAGTGTGGGCGCGTTTCATCGCACATGGTGATAGAGGATGCACAGGCTGAACTGGAAAAATATCAGTGCAACCTTCCGGCGGTAAGCCCTACGCAAGGAAAAAGCTAGTGGCCAGTGATCAGTCGATTCGCTTTGGATGTTGCTCTCTGACCACTGGCAACTGACCACTTTCCACAATAAAACTGCTGCTCGTTCTAAAATGTTCTTAAAGCAGATGAGGGAGATAGAGTGATTATCGGTGTTCCGAAGGAAATCTATCCGGGGGAACGGCGCGTGGCGCTGGTGCCCATGGTGGTTCCAATCCTCACCAAGGCGGGATGCGAAGTGGTGATCGAGGCGGGCGCGGGAGAGGAAGCTGGATATCCCGATTCGCATTACGTGCAAAAAGGCGCAAAGATAATTCCTGAGCGGGCGGCGGTGTTTGAAAGTGCCGATATTATCGTGCAGGTGCTTTGTTACGGATCCAATGACATCACCGGGAAAGCTGACCTTCCTCTTCTGCGACGGGATCAGGTTTTGATCGGATTTTTGCGGCCGCTGGGCTCGATGGAAGTCATCCAGAAAATCGCGAACACCGGAATCACTTCTTTCGCGGTTGAGTTGGTACCGCGCACGACCAGGGCGCAGAGCATGGACGCACTTTCGTCCATGGGAACCATATGCGGGTACAAAGCGGTATTGATTGCAGCCGATACGTTGCCCAGAATTTTTCCCATGCTCACGACTGCGGCGGGAACCATCACGCCGGCACGGGTTTTGATTATCGGCGCTGGAGTGGCAGGGCTACAGGCCATTGCTACGGCACGGCGGTTGGGTGCGGTTGCTTCCGCTTACGATCTTCGGCCCGCTGCGAAAGAACAGGTGCAAAGCCTTGGGGGAAGATTTATCGAACTCCCCATTGAGGCGAAAGATGCGCAGGACGCGCGCGGTTATGGAACGGCGCAGGATGAAAGTTTTTACGCACGGCAGCGTGAGCTTCTCGGGCGTGTGGTGGCAGAAAGCGACGTGGTCATCACCGCGGCGGTGGTTCCGGGAAAGCAATCACCGGTGTTGGTGACCGCGGAAATGGTGAAAGGGATGGCGCCGGGTTCGGTGATTTTCGATCTGGCGTCCGAACGCGGAGGAAACTGAGAGCTCACGAAGACCGGACAAACCGTGATCGAGCACGGAGTGAGGATCATCGGGCGCATCAACCTGGCTAGCGGCGTTCCGTATCACGCGAGCCAGATGTATGCGCGGAATGTTACGGCGTTTATTCTGCACCTTCTTAAAGATGGGAAGCTGCGAATCGACCGTGACGACGAAATTATTCGCGAAACTTTGTTGACCAGTGGCGGAGAAGTAGTTAACGACCGGGTGCGGGAGTTTTTCTCGTTGCCGGCGATGGTTTCATAAAAGTTTGTCAGGAGGATAGATGAGTTCTTCCCTGATCAACGGGTTGTTTATCTTCATGCTGGCGGGGTTCATTGGATTTGA
>MNGW01000066.1 GCA_001918935.1 Acidobacteriales bacterium 13_1_40CM_3_55_5
CGAAGTTCCGATCGTGCGCGCCGTTAGCGCTGAGTTAGATCGTGACTTCGGATTCAAAGTGGGCACACGGGTGGTCTCGGTGCAGGTACGAGGCGTGGAAATGCCCTATGGTCAAATGCGCAGGCTCGACATCGACGATGGCCGCTACTTCAATGAGAACGATTTTGTGGAGCATCGCAGGGTAGTGATCCTGGGGCACGATGCCAACAAGAAAGTATTTCAAGGCGCGCCTTCGATTGGACAAAACGTAAGCATCGGCGGCCTGGATTTCGAAGTCATCGGCGTGTTGCGCAATAAGATTCAGGATTCGATGTACATGGGGCCCGACAACAGCAACGGTTTTATTCCTTTCCAGGTTTTTCGCGATCTGAAAAATATTCGCGACCCGGACATGATCATTTTCCAACCCACAGCTCCGGAGTTGAATAAGAAGGCGCTGGTTGCGGTTCGGGAAGTTGTGGCCCGCCGCCATCACTTCGATCCCAAGGACGAAAAGGCAACGCCGGAGTGGGACACGATTGAAGATCGCGCTATGATTAACGCTTTCTCGCTGGGATTGCAGGCGGTGCTTGGACTGATTGGCGCGGTGACATTGGGTGTCGGTGGTGTTGGCGTGATGAACATCATGCTGGTTTCGGTGACAGAGCGCACGCGCGAGATTGGACTGCGGAAGGCTCTGGGAGCGCGTCCACGGCACGTCCTGGTACAGTTTCTGCTCGAAGCTCTGGTGCTGACTTTCGCCGGCGGACTGATTGGAATGGCGGTGGCGGTCCTCCTTACGTGGGTCATTCCGCCCATGCCTCTCTATAGCGACTTGTATAAGACGGATAACCACGAAGGCGACATTTTCCTGCATGCGTCCGTGACGGTAATGGCGATTTCGTTTGCCATTCTCTCGCTGGTCGGGATGATTTCTGGATTTTTCCCAGCCTTAAAAGCTTCTCGCATGGATCCGGTGGAAGCGCTACGCTACGAGTAATAAACGCTAGGAAACTATTACCTCCGTGCCTTGACGAAGAAACTCCCAGCGGGTTACTTTCAAAAGTTCCCGGCAAATCCAGCTTTCTAAAAGCGAGGCAACCACTTGGCGCAGCGGCCGATCATTACTCTAACCACTGATTTTGGGCTCAGCGATCACTTTGTAGGAACGATCAAGGGCGTGATCCTGAACATCGTTCCGGAAGCCGAGATCGTCGACATCTGTCATTCGGTGCAGGCTTTTGATGTCCTGGACGGTGCGTTGACGGTTGCGCAGGCTTACTCTTACTTTCCTGCCCGCACCGTGCATTTGGTGGTGGTGGATCCAGGAGTAGGTACAGCAAGGCGTCCAATCGTGGTCACGGCCGACCGGTATCATTTCGTCGCACCTGACAATGGGGTGCTGTCGCTCGTCTATGCGCGGGAAGAACGCTTCAACGTTCGCCACGTCACGGGAGAGCATTATTTTCTTCAGCCGGTCAGCAACACTTTTCACGGGCGCGACATTTTCGCTCCGGTGGCCGCTTATTTAGCCAAGGGAGTGGAAGCCGCGAAGTTTGGCGAGGAAGTGGAAGATTTTGTGCGCTTCAATGCGCCCAAACCCAAGCCAGCAGATGGAGATTCGCTGCGCGGCGTGGTGCTGAAGGTGGACCGCTTCGGAAATCTAATCACCAACATCACACCCGCTGATGCTCCTCTTCTTTTCCAGTCGCAGCCGCCAGCCTTCAAGATCGTTGTTGGCAAGCGGGAGATCACAGAAATTAAACCAGCCTACGCTTCGGGCACACCGGGCGAAGTCTTCGGGATTCTGGGAAGCATGGGATATCTGGAGATTGCCGCGAATCGTGGGTCAGCCGCGCAAATTGTTGGTGTAGGCAAAGGCAGCGACGTGAGTATCGTGCTGGAAGGCGCAGTCGCCGCGTCTAACGGCCAATAACGCAGGGGCCGACTTCACGGAGCCTGGGCCGGGGGTTGGACGTAGCGGTCCATTTCCGCTGTCCATTTAAGAAAGTGCCAAAGATTGTGGCGTTCCCGCCACATGAATTCCCAAAATTCCAGGAAACCAATCTGCTGCATCTTCACGCCGCAATAAGTTTCGATCCGCCACAACAGGTAAGGGCTACGCCACGGGGTGAGGCGGTGCCCTCGAGTTGCGTTCCACAGGAATCGCAGAATGTAGCTCATGCCGCTTGCCTAGTATAGTCCGCTGTCGTGCTTCGCCGGGCAGTTCTCCATTGCATGCTAGAATTTTTCTGCGAGGACTCCGGTTGGATGGCTAACGATAACGCCCACCAGAAAGCCGAAGATCATTACTACGCTGCCCTGGATCTGGTGTCTGAGGGCGAGCAGGAACGTGCTCTTGACGAATACCAGAAGTCGCTGGATGCCGACCCTGTTTTTACTGAAGCGATGCATGGCATGGCCCGCACTCTACAGGATTTGAATCGTCTGGACGAAGCGATTGCCGTGGCAAACCGAATCGCGGAACTGGATCCCGATGATGTCTTGGCGCATACCAGTTTGTCGGTTCTCTATCAGAAAAAAGGAATGATTCCTGAGGCGGAGGCTGAGGCAAATAAAGCGCGCATTCTGGGATGGAAACAGCAGTTGAAGAAAAGCGGCCCTTAGTCGTTGGTCATTCGTCGTTGGTCCTTGGCCACCTCTTGCAGGATTTGTGGAAACGCCAACGACGAACGACGAATGACCAACGACTAAAGTTCGTATTTCTTCACTAAATGGCGGAATGAGCGGTACGAGATTTTCAGCAAGTCGGCGGCGCGGGTTTGCACACCATGGGATTGGGCCAGCGCAGCCTGTATCAGGGATCGTTCGATATCTGCGACGTACTTCTCCATGTCGACTCCATCGGGCAAGACACCGCCGGTAGAGGTGGAGGCTCCGCTGCCTGGGATATCCGCCCCGGCGGCTGCTGCGCGGGCTTTAGGACGTTCCGCGGGGAGTTCGACGTGCAGTTCTTCTTTTGTCTCAAGCGCCACCGCCCGTTCGATGGTATTTTCCAGTTGACGCACATTGCCCGGCCAATCGTAGCCGCAAAGCGCGTCGAGCGAACCAGTATTTACCCGCAGAATGCTCTTCCCTGCTGCCGGCGCATATTTCTTGAGGAAGTGATTTACGAGCAGCGGGATATCCTCGCGACGTTCGCGTAGCGATGGCACTGAAACCGGAATGACGCTGAGCCGGTAATAGAGATCCTCGCGGAAGGTATTTTCCGCTACCTGCCGGTCGAGATCGCGGTTGGTCGCGGCAATTACACGCACGTCAATGGCAATCTCATCGGTGCCGCCCACGGGACGAACACAACGTTCCTGCAACACGCGGAGCAGTTTCACCTGCATGGTCAGCGTCATCTCGCTGATTTCATCGAGGAAGATGGTGCCTTCGGTGGCTACTTCAAACAATCCACGTTTATTCTGATTGGCTCCGGTGAATGCTCCCTTCACGTATCCAAACAGTTCGCTCTCCAGCAGGGTTTCGGGGAAAGCTCCACAGTTAATGGAGACGAAGGGTTCGGCAGCGCGCGGTGAGCAGACGTGAACCGCGCGGGCGACTAACTCTTTGCCAGTGCCGCTTTCGCCGTAAATCAAAATCGTACTTTGGGTGGAGGCTACAGTGCGGATGGTGTGTTTCAGCTTCTCCATCGCGGGACTGACGCCGACGATGTTATCCAGCGAATTCCGGGTGTTGGCATCGCGCTTAAAAGCAAAATTTTGCCGGCTGAGGTTCATCTTCTCCAGCGCGCGATTGATGGCGAGCTTGATTTCATCCACCAGGCCAGGAGACTTGCGAATGTAATCGGTGGCTCCGCCAGCTTTCACGGCTTCGACGGCGGCTTCATAGTCGTCCACCGCGGTGATGAGGATTACGGCGGAGTCGGGAGAAACCTGGTGGGCATAGCGCAAGACTTCGATGCCATTAATGTTCGGCATTTTTATGTCGGTGATGATCACGTCGAAGAGTGCGCCGTCGAGTTTCCTTTTGGCAGCTTCGCCTGAATTGACGGTTTCGATTTTGTGGCCATCGCGGCGCAGGGCGATATCCAGCATTTCGCAGATAGAGCGCTCGTCGTCGCAAACCAGGATGTTACCCATGGGCTCTTTCCCCCATGGCAACTGCTGCCGCAGTGCTTCTCGATGATCCGCTATGCCCCAGTGATATTGCGCCGCTGCCGGCCGTTTTCGAGGCGCTGCCGGCAGTCATGCATCGCAGCCGGAGAACGAAGACACTGCCCTGTCCTGGTTTCGATCGGGCCCACACTTTGCCTTCATGAGCCTGCACAATCTGATAAACAATGGCCAGACCGAGGCCGGTACCACCTTCAAACTCGGATTGTAAGGGCTCGAAGATTTTCTCGATAGTTTGCGGATTCATACCCGAGCCGGTATCGGCAAAATTGATCTGCCAGTCATCTCCTGCCGCTTCAACAGAGACACTAAGGGTTCCGCCATTGCGCATGGCGCGGATAGCGTTCTCACTGAAATTCCAGAAAACCTGTTTGATCTTGTCGCCGTCGGCCAGCGTCCATGCTTCTCTCACCGCATAATGTCGTTCGATGCGAATGCCTGACTTTTCCGCTAGCAGGCGATGCTCGAGGAGCGTAAGCGTGTCCTCGAGCAGAGGCACAAGATCGACTCTTGAGAACTGATATTGCTTGCCGCGAGAGTAGGCCAGAAAATCGGTGATGATGCCGTTCAGCCGCTCCGACTCGCGAGTGACAATGCTCAGCAGTTGACGGTGTTCTTTGCTGAGATCGGTGATAGCAGAGAGCATGCTCACGGAGCCGGCAATCGAAGTCAAGGGATTGCGGATTTCGTGCGCAATAGCGGCTGCCAGTCTCCCGACCGCGGCCAAACGGTCCTGCATGCGTAAATCACGCTCCAGACGCCGAATTTCAGTGAGATCGTCAAACGTGTACACATAGCCCAGGGTTTCGCGCTCAGGGACTGTCAGTGTAGATACCATTACACGGAAGGTCTTGCGGAAAGAGTTAGCGGTGACGAAACGCACCTCCGCGTGAATGCGTTCGGAACCAACCTGAGGCAGCGGATCAAGGAACAGCCGGTGTACAGGCTGGCCGAGCAGGTCATCTTCAGAGTGCTCGAGCAACTTCTGTCCCGCGGTGTTCACCAGGGTAATGTGACCGTCGAGTCCAGTCGTGATCAGACCACCGCTAATGGATTGGATGATATTTTCATGCACCGCCTGAAGGTTTTGCAGAGCTCCGCGCGTGTGTTTTAGCTTCACGTCTACCTGGCGCAGCTTGGCTGCCAGCAGGCCAGCGAGATAGGCCACGGCCAGATAAGCAAACAGGTTGACGAAAATAATGGCTTGCAACGCTGCAAGTTCAGGATGAGTGGTTGAGTAAGAGGGCACTATTCCGAAATAAGTCAGTTCCAGAACAGTTCCATAGAGAATGAAAGCCAGCGCCGCCGTAAGGTAAGACCAGGATCGGGGCAACAGAATGCTGGAAACGATGATGATCAAGGGGTAGAGAAAGTTCAGCGAGCTGTCCACACCGCCGGTGATGTAAACCACCAGAGTGACCAGGGCCAGGTCGGTCAGGACCTGTAGCAGCGACTGGATCCGGTGTTCCTCCCAGAAAGAAAGCAGCACGACGTAAAAGAGCGCGAACGCGTACCACAGAAGGATGCTGGTGATGAAAAGCCTTACCGGCAACGGGGAGAGGGTGAGCCGGGCAATAGCCAGCTCAATCCCCAATAGAAATGTAAGGATTATGATGCGTGCCTTGACCAGCCACGCCAGCCACAGCCGCTCATTGAACATGGAATGCATCTCTGATCCCGATTCCCGGTACAGGGAATGCTCTTGCCGGGGAACGCATCTTGCCGAGAGAATGGAACGCGTTCACGCGAGAAGAGCTTGTTTAACCGGCGGTGGCCGAGCCGGCGATACGCACCGGCTCGGCCACCCGTCAGCAATATTCGTAAGCTAGCCTGCCAGCTTGGCGATCATCGAGAACAGCGGCATGTAGAGCGAAATCACGATGCCACCAATCATTACGCCCAATAGGCCGATGATGACCGGCTCCAGCATGGCCAACATGTCCTTGGTGGCCGAGTCGACCTCGTCTTCGTAGAAATCGGCGATTTTTTGCAACATGGCATCCATGGCGCCAGTGGCTTCGCCGACACCGATCATCTGCACCACCATGTTAGGGAACACGCCGGATTCCCGGAGAGGATCCACGATAGTGCGGCCCTCTTCGATGGCTTTGCGCACCTTCATCAGCGCTTCTTCCAGCACGGCATTGCCTGAGGTCTTGGCGGTGATACTCAGACCTTCCAGGATGGGCACGCCGGAAGTGATAAGCGTACCGAGTGTCCGGGTGAAGCGGGCCACGGCAATCTTGCGCAGCAGCACTCCGATTATCGGCATCTTCAACATGCACAAGTCGAAGTAGTAGCGTCCACGCGGATTCTTTCGGATCTGTTTAAGACCGAAAACGAAACCGGCTATACCGGCGATGAAGAACCACCAGAAGTGTCCCACGAACGCGCTCAATCCCATTACGATTCGTGTGGGCAGCGGCAGAGCGACGCCCAAGCCGGTGAAGAGGTTGGAGAAAATCGGAACCACCCACTTGAGCAGCGCGCCCACAATCAGAAACGCCAGCGACACTACCGATACCGGATAGATCAACGCCGACTTAACGGCGGCGCGCAGTTTGACCGCCTTTTCCACGTAGGTGGCCAAGCGTTGCAAGATGATGTCCAGAATACCGCCGGTTTCGCCGGCTTCCATCATGTTCACCGTCAGGTCGTCAAAGACCTTGGGAAACTGTTTCATGGCGTTGGCCAGCGTGGCGCCGCCTTCCACCGTGGTCCGGACCCCATTGAGGGTTTTTTGGAAAGCTGGGTTCTCCTGGTTGGCGGCGAGGATCTCCAAGCACTGCACCAATGGGAGACCGGCATCGATCATGACCGAGAATTGGCGAAAGAAAATCGCGATCTCTTTGGTCTTGACTTTGCCCGAGCCGAAAGTCGGCATGGCAAATTCTTTGCCCTTTTCCCGGATGGCCCCAGGCGTGATGCGCTCACGGCGCAATTGGGTGGTCAGCACTTGTTTGTTGGCGGCTGTACGCTCGCCGCTGATTTTCTCTCCGGCTGCGGTCTTGCCTGAAAATGTAAAAACTGGCATGGTGAGCCTCTCCTCGCTATCTACGTTCCTGACCGCGCGCTAAAATATGCGCTCGGATAACTAATCACTTTCCCCGCTCCGTGTCTTGAAGGGAGCGATTCCTGCTTGCCGCTCAATGCTTGCCGGGTGCGGCACCCTTTGCCATGGGCGCGGCCTGATTTTTGTTCAAGCCCACTCCACGACTGATCATTTCCTGCAATTCGTCCTGATTGCTGGAGCGTGCCGTGGCCACTTCCAGCGTGATTTCCTTTTTGAAATACGCGGTGGCCAAGGCCTGATTGAAAGTCTGCATACCGAACTTGTCCTGACCGGATTGCATGGACGAATAGATCTGGTGAATTTTGTCCTCGCGAATCAGGTTGCGCACAGCCGCATTGGGTACCAGGATTTCCATGCACATAGAGCGGCCCTTGCCATCGATCTTGGGCAATAAGCTTTGGCACATGATGCCTTCCAGCACCAGCGATAATTGCGCCCGAATCTGGGGCTGCTGGTGAGCCGGGAAGACATCGATAACTCGGTTGATGGTGGAGGACGCAGAATTGGTGTGTAGCGTCCCGAAGGTCAAGTGACCGGTTTCAGCGATGCGCAGCGCCGATTCGATAGTCTCGAGGTCACGCATTTCACCGATCAGAACGACGTCGGGATCTTCACGAAGCGCGGCGCGCAGCGCACCCGCGAAGCTTTTGGTGTCGGCGTGAAGTTCGCGCTGATTCACCACACAATTCTTGTTCATGTGCACGAACTCGATCGGGTCCTCGATGGTGAGAATGTGGTCGTGCCGCTCGGTATTGATCTTGTCAATCATGGCGGCCAGAGTGGTGGACTTGCCTGATCCCGTGGGACCTGTAACCAACACCAAACCGCGCGGCTTTTCGCATAACTTGCTGACCACCGTGGGGAGTCCTAGCTGATTGAAGGACTTGATTTCGAAAGGAATGAGACGGAAGACCGCGGCAGTCGCGCCCCGTTGATTGAAGATATTGGCGCGGAATCGGGCCAGTCCTTTGAGGCCAAATGAGAAGTCGAGTTCCAGGGTCTCTTCGAAACGATGCTTCTGCGCGTCGGTCATCACACTGTAAGCCAGCTGCTTGGTCTCGGCCGGGGTCAATTGCGGGAGATCGAGCGGCACCAGGTGTCCGTGCACGCGGATCTGGGGCGGAGAATTGGTAGTGATGTGCAAGTCGCTACCTGACATCTCCAACATTCGTTTCAATAGATCGCTTAACGAAAGCGCCATAATCGTTTCTTCCCTTTCCCGATTAGTGAATGGTCTCGCGTGCCACTTCTTCCAGCGTCGTTTGGCCCAAGGCCACTTTGATCAGACCGCTGCGACGTAAAGTAATCATGCCGCGCTCAATCGCCTTCTTCTTCAGCTCCACGGCCGAAGCGCCAACCAGGACCAGTTCCCTGATCTCGTCATCGACTTCCATCACTTCATACAAGCCGGTTCGGCCCTTGTAGCCGGTGTTGTTACACACGCCACAGCCTTTGCCTTTCTGAATTTTTACGGTCTTGGCTTCCTCCGGCGTGTAGCCTTCTTCGATCAAGGCCGGATACGGCACCTCAACCACTTCGGTGCATTCTTTGCAGATACGACGCACCAGGCGTTGGGCGCAGATCAGGTGAACCGATGTCGCAACCAGGAAAGGTTCAATACCCATATTCATCAGCCGGGTAATCGTCTCCGGTGCTCCGTTGGTATGCAGCGTGGAGAGCACCAGGTGTCCGGTGAGAGCCGCCTTTATGGCAATTTCTGCCGTTTCAAAATCTCGAATTTCGCCGACCAGAATGATGTTTGGATCCTGTCGCAAAAAAGCGCGCAGTGCAGCGGCGAAGTTCAATCCGATCTGTTCCTTCATCTGCACCTGGTTGATACCGCCCAACTGAAATTCGACGGGATCTTCAGCGGTCATGATGTTGGTATCCGGCTGGTTCAAGCGTGAGATCGATGAGTAAAGAGTGTTGGTTTTTCCGGAGCCCGTGGGACCGGTCACCAGCACCATGCCGTAAGGTTTCAGAATGGCTTTCTCGAACTTGACTAACGATTCTGGTTCGAAACCAAGCTTGGTCATGTCCAGGCGAAGGTTCTCTTTATCCAACAGCCGGAGCACGATTTTTTCGCCCCACAAAGTAGGCAGAGTGCTGACGCGGAAATCGAGCTGCTTCTTGCGGCCGTTAAGATTCATCTTGAGCATGATGCGGCCATCTTGTGGCAAACGCTTTTCGCTAATGTCCAGCTTGGCCATGATCTTCACGCGCGATGTGATAGCGTCCTTCAACTTGAGAGGAGGCGACATGATGCTTTGTAGAACGCCGTCAATACGGAAGCGGACCCGGAACTCCTTTTCGTAGGGTTCGAGATGGATGTCGCTAGCTCCGCGCTTTACCGCATCCGTCAGCACCAGGTTCACAAGTTTGACGATGGGAGCTTCGTCTGCCGCTCGCTCGAGATCGGCGAGCTCCATCTCGGTTTCTTCGGACTGCAGTTCAACATCAGGCTCACCCAGCTCGGTCATGGATTGCATGACCTGCTCAAGGTCTTCTTGATTGCTGCTGCCGTACGCTTTCTCAATACCTTCCTGGATCGAGCTTTCCGATGCCACCACCGGTTCGATATTGAAACCGGTCATGAACTTGATATCGTCCATGGCGAAGACGTTGGTCGGATCGACCATGGCGATAGTCAGCGATGCACCCACCCGGCTCAGTGGCAAAATCTGGTAGCGCTTGGCAGTCTCAAACGGGATCAGCTTTACAACGGAAGGATCAATTTCAAAATATGAAAGATTGATAGCAGGAACGCCATACTGCCGGGAAAGGAAGTTAGTGACATCCTCGTCCGTCAAAAAGCCGAGCTTGACCAATGCCGAGCCCAGGCGACAGTTGCTCTGCTTCTGTGCCTTGATCGCCTGATCCAACTGCTCTGGGGATATGACCTTCTCTTTGACAAGAAGATCACCCAGCCGTTGAGACATACCTCAACTCCTTCTGAGCGGCAGAGAGATGTTGTTACGTTGTTGCTATTGCCGCGACGTGCGCTGCTATTAGGGGAGAACTTGCAGCGTATCGCGTTGACACAAATTGTCAACGCAGATGGGTTACGACACCAGTAACTTTGGTACCTGACCTGTCCGAATGAGAGTCCCGGAAACTCCTTCAACTCACGCAGGGCGCGTCAGGAGCGTATTTTGCGATCTCGGCATGCTGCCGGACATGGCCTTTGGTAAGGCGCTGCGTGCATGCTGGCGCTTCCTTTCGGACACTCGAGGGCCGGACAAGGGGGCGACCACGGGCTGAAGGCCATCTTCACTCCTTCGTAACGCGGCCCTGAAAGGGCCGCTCTTCCACGTGGGTGCAAACGGCGCAATTGCTGCATTTGAGAACCGGGATGTGGAAATCCGAAAGCGCCACAGCAGGCGTGTACGCCTTAAGCTTATGATGAATGCGATGCGCAGTCCCTCACAACACGAACAGGTCAGATCGTATTATCAAGCGCTGTTTCGAGCCTGGGGACGACAGCAATGGTGGCCGGCTCGCACCCGCTTTGAAGTTATCGTCGGAGCGTATCTAACGCAAAACACCGCCTGGACAAACGTAGAGATTGCTTTGCGCCGCATGCGTGCGGCGGGAGTATTGAATCTGAAAGGGGTACGAAGCTTATCGCCGTCACAACTGGAATCGTTGATCCGTTCCTCTGGATATTTTCGACAAAAGGCCCGCCGACTAAAAACGTTTGTTGCATTT
>MNGW01000038.1 GCA_001918935.1 Acidobacteriales bacterium 13_1_40CM_3_55_5
TTTTCTCCGGTTTGCAAAGCTAGGATGTGGGGATTAACGCGCCGCTAAGTCTATTACCCTTTCAGAGCTTGAGCAAGGCGCAATTATCTACCACTCCTGTCCAATTAAAGCTCTGCGCAGGCAGCCGAACAACACGTTCGGTGTGATCTCGCTCTATGGTGGCCAACTCTCCGTCGCTCCTGATAATCTCACCCAATATGGGCGATGTAGCCACGCAAACGAAGTCCTTCCTCAGCGGCAAAGTCGCGCACTTCACTGAGTCCGTGATTCGCGAGATGACGCGGAAGGCGATGATGTATGACGCCGTCAATCTGGCGCAGGGCTTTCCTGACTTCCCTGCTCCGGCGGAGATCAAGCGGGCGGCGCAGGAAGCGATTGCCGCCGACATCAATCAGTACGCCATCACCTGGGGCGCGAAAAGTCTGCGCAACGCCATTGCCCGGAAATTTCAGGAATGGCAGGGGATGACGGTTGATCCCGAGACCGAACTCACGGTTTGCTGCGGCTCGACCGAGGCCATCGTTTCCACTTTGCTGGCGGTGTGCAATGCGGGAGATGAGGTCATCATCTTCGAACCGTTTTACGAAAACTATGGGCCGGATTCGATTATCTCGGGGGCGAAGCCGCGGTATGTGAGGCTGCGTCCGCCGGCTAAGGCGGATGTCGATGGCGAGTGGACGTTTGACGAGCGCGAGCTGCGGGCGGCGTTTCACAACCAGACTAAAGCCATCGTAGTCAACACGCCCAATAATCCCACCGGCAAAGTTTTTACGCGGGCGGAGTTGGAGCTGATCCGCGATCTGTGCGTCGAGTTCAATGTGCTGGCCATTACCGACGAAATCTACGAGCACATTCTTTACGACGGCACGGAGCACATCTCGATCGCGACTCTGGATGGAATGCGCGAGCGCACCGTCACCATCAATGGCATGTCGAAGACTTACGCCGTGACCGGATGGCGCGTGGGATGGACCGTGGCTCCGCCGGCGATCACCAACGCCATTCGGAAAGTCCACGATTTTCTTACCGTAGGCGCGCCCGCCCCGCTGCAGGAAGCTGGAGCCGTTGCGCTCGGGCTGCCGCGCAGCTATTACAAGAATCTTGCTGAGGGATATCGCACGCGGCGCGACCGCTTGATGCCGGCTCTCACGGACGCTGGTTTCCGCTGCTTCCGTCCGCGCGGATCGTATTACGTCATGACCGATATCAGTGCGTTTGGATTCGACAACGATGTCGAGTTTACGAGTCATCTGGTGAAGACGATTGGCGTGGCGGCAGTGCCAGGATCGAGTTTCTACAACGATCCTAGAGATGGCGCACGGCAAGTGAGGTTCGCGTTCTGCAAGCGGGATGAGACGCTGGATGAGGCAGCAAAACGATTGCGAAAGCTGCAACGAACCACGTAGGGGCAGGCGACTCGCCTGTCCAGCCGAGCAAGCTCGGCAGCGCTTTGGACTTAACCAGGCCCCGTCCATTCCTGTTCACCTCTCATCCATCTGATCCACGGTTCTCCACAGCTTTCTGCGGTATACTGCGCTCAAGTTCGGATGCGGGCGAGGGCGCCCGCACCACATAAAAATCTCTCGGGGAAGAGAGCGCGATCATGTCTTTGCGAATGGCTGAAGAGTTGTCCAACCAGGTTCCTGCTGACGATTTCCAAGCACTGGAAGATAAGGTTTATCGCACTATTGAGCTGTACAAAGCGGCACGAGAGGCGCGCGCAGTTGCGGAGCGCGATGTACGGCGCGTGCGCGAGCAACTGGAAGAGCGCGAGGAAGAAGTCGAAACTATGCGTCGCGAGATGGTCAGGCTGCGCAAGGAGCGGGAAGATATCCGCGGGCGCGTGGAAAAGATGCTGCAACAGATTGAAACCATTGCCGAGGAGCAGCAGGCGGCGAGCTGAGTACCGCGCCGGACTGAGCTTCCGGAAGGAGCGAACAGGTTATGGCATCCGTCACGAAACATCCGCCGCTGAAAGATCCCAGCAATAATGCTGTCCGAGTGGAAATTTTCGACCAGGCCTACAATCTTCGCGGCTCCGACGCTGACTACATCATTAAATTGGCTGAGTACGTCGATTCCAAGATGCGCGCTGTTGCGGAGCAGACCCACACCGTGGATACGGCGCGTCTGGCGGTCCTCGCTGCCCTGAATATTGCCGACGAATACCATCTGCTGAAGCGCACCGGTGATACCGGGGCAACCGAGTATCTGCAACGGGCTCACCATCTATCCCGCGCCCTGGATGAGGTCCTTGAGGATAAGCGACGGGCGGGGTAAGAACCTGCTGGCAACTGGACTGCCAACTTTTTACGTCCCCCCTATTGCCAATCTCTCCAGTTTTCCCTAGCATCCTTTCTGAAAGCCGGCCTGCAAGGTTGGTGATGGTGGTAACCGATTTTTGAACCAACAAACGAATGAACGGGGACTTGACTCGTAAAGAAGGTCCGGTGTGCAACGTTCCGCCATGCGGAAATGCCTAATGGATCGCGGCGGGTTCCCACCGTCTACGACGGGTTCATTCTCGGCCCTCCACACGGCCCTAGTGGGTCGGCTTCTCACTTCCTGCTAAACTTATCTTCAGAGCAGCGCATCTAATATTAACAAGTGTTTCCCCGACTTCTTCATATCGGCAATTTCAATCTGCCTACCTATGGATTTTTGGTGTCCATGGGGGTGCTGATCGGATTGTGGATCAGTGTGCGCAATTCTGAGAAGCAAGGGATTGACCGGGAACTGGCGTGGAACCTTGGCATCTTGGTCGTTCTGTGCGGGATTGTGGGCGCGAAAATTCTTTACATTATTAATGATTGGAGTTCTTACGCGGCTCATCCCAGCGAGATTTTCAGTTTCAACACGTTGCAGGCGGGGGGAGTTTTTTCCGGCGGACTGATTGGCGCGCTGGCGGCGGCGGCATGGTATATCCGCAAACATAAGATGCCAGCGCTGGCCACTTGCGACGCGTTCGCGCCGGGGTTGGCCCTGGGACATGCGATCGGTCGCGTCGGATGTTTTGCCGCGGGTTGCTGCTACGGAAAACCGACGCATGCTTTTTGGGGAGTTACCTTCACTAACTCGTTGGCTCATGCCTGGACAGGCACGCCGCTGAACGTGGCACTCGAGCCGACACAGCTTTTTGAATCGGCGGTCGAACTTGCGAACTTCTTCCTATTGACATGGATGTTGAAACGCAAAAAGTTTGATGGCCAGGTTTTTGGGGCTTATCTGATGCTTTACGGTGTGGCCCGCTACTTTCTCGAATTTCTCCGCGACGATCCGGGGCGGGGCGAGGTCTTTGGCGGAATCATGACCGGGACGCAATTGATTTCTATTTGCCTGGTGATCATTGGCGGGTTCATCTGGTGGTTGCGCAGCGGAGCGTCGAGACCTGTGCCGGCGCGGGCAGCGCACTAGGCTTTTCTTTCCTTCTCTATTCATCGCGAGCTTGGCTTTGTCCGAGCAATTTCCAATTTCGATCCTGGCTGCAGCGGAAGATGCGGGTAAGCGGCTGGATCAATTTCTGGTGACCCACCTTCCGGAGACGAGCCGGGCACGGGTGCAGCAACTCATCGAACAAAAGAAGGTTCTGGTCAACGAGAGCGCGGGAAAACCCTCGCTGCGTTTGCGTGGTGGGGAACGCATCGCAGTCCTGGGAGCGGTAAAAGCGATTCCGCTACGCGCCATGGCGGAAGAAATTCCACTCGACATTGTGTTTGAAGATGATGATTTAGCGATAGTGAACAAACAGGCAGGGATGATGGTGCATGCCGGAGCAGGAGCCACAGACGACGAGCGAAATCGTGGGACATTGGTAAATGCGCTGTTGCATCACATGGCAAAACTATCTGGGCTTGGCGGTGAATTGCGGCCCGGCATTGTGCATCGTCTGGATCGGGCGACCAGCGGGCTGATCGTTGTGGCAAAGAATGACGCGGCACACCGCAAATTAGCGGCACAATTTTCCCGGCGGCAGGTGAAGAAGACTTATATCGCGTTGGTACAGGGTTGGGTGAAGCCGGATCGGGGCACGATTGACAGCAGCATCAGCCGCGACCGCGTGCGGCGGACGCGGATGACTACCCGGCGAACGGGCGGGCGCGAAGCCATCACGCACTACAAGGTGGTGCGACGGATTCCGTCAAAATTTGGCAAGTTCACGTTGCTCGAGCTGCAAATCGACACCGGACGGACGCACCAGATTCGCGTGCACATGGCTTCCATGGGCCATCCTGTGGTTGGGGATACGAATTATGGGGCGGCACGTGAATTGCGTGCGAAGGCTGGAGGCGCAATTTCTTTGCCGCGAAATTTTTTGCATGCGATGAGCTTGCAGCTTCAGCATCCACGGACGGGCGCGCAGCTATCGTTTGTACAGCCCATGCCTGCGGAATTAGAGTCTTATCTGCGAGAGATCGAGACGGGCTAAAACCAGTCGTTGGTCGTTCGTCGTTGGCGACAACTAGGTCCAACGGCCAGCGACGGGAGTTATAATCAAGGGAAACCATGAGGGCTCGTAACGCATTTTCTTTGAGCGGAGTGGCTCTGCTGGCGACGCTGGTTTCTGCCCAGGGTACGGAGCAGGACGAGCTGCCATCGGCTCCCTCGGCTGCCCAGCAGCAAAGCAAGCCACAGGCACCGGCTACTCCGCCGCAAACTGCTCCCGCGCCCGGGGAGCCCGCATCTCAAGAAAAGGCTTCGCCAACACCTACTCAGCCGCAGACGACTCTGCCAGCCGAGCAGCCGGCGACACAATCCCCAAAAAACGAATCGCCGAAAGCGAATGACAAGACTTCCAGCCCGGAGACGTCAGAGGAAACTGCGCCCACGATTTTCCGAACGGTGAATGAGGTCAATGTGGTCTTCACGGTCACGGACAAGCACGGGCGGTATGTCAAGGACCTCAAGAAAAACGACTTCAAGGTTATCGACGATACCAGACCGGCCGATGAGATTCGCAGCTTTCATAATGAAACCGACCTTCCTTTACAGGTCGGACTGCTGGTGGACGCCAGCAACTCGGTGCGTGACCGGTTCAAGTTCGAGCAGGAGTCAGCCATCGAGTTTCTCAATCAGACGATACGGCCGAAATACGATAAAGCCTTCGTGGTCGGATTCGACGCCACCCCAGAAGTCACACAGGACTTTACCGACAATACCGAATTTCTTTCGCGGGGAGTTCGAACCTTGCGTCCCGGCGGCGGCACCGCTCTGTATGACGCCATTTATTATGCCTGTCGGGACAAGCTGTTGAAGGCACAACAGCGCGGGCCTGTGCGTCGGGCGATTATTCTATTGAGCGATGGCGACGATAATCAGAGCCATGTTTCGCGCGAGGAGGCAATCGACATGGCACAGCGCGCCGAAGTGATCGTCTACACTATCAGCACGAACATTATCGGATCGAGAAACAAAGGCGATAAGATTCTGGAGCGGATTGCCAACGCGACCGGCGGGCGGCCATTCTTTCCCTTCCAAATCACAGACGTCGCTAACGCGTTCGCGGAGATACAAGACGAACTGCGCAGTCAGTATGCATTGTCCTACAAACCGGCAGACTTGAAGGCAGATGGCCGGTACCATTCCATCGAGATCCTGGCGCAAAAGCATAAGAACCTGCGAGTGCGCAGCAGGCGCGGATACTATGCTCCGGCTCAGTAGCCGAGTGGTCAGTTGCCAGTGATTAGTGGCCAACGTTCAGCGTCTATGCTCACTTGCCAGGGCGGAGACAAGTACAAGAACCTCTTTTTTCGACTCACCATTGATGCTCCGCACGCGAAGTTTGAGATCGCACCTCTAGTTAACACCTCTGAAAAACGCGCACGGCTAGTGCAAATTCTCGCTGATTCTGCGAAGTTCGATGAGAGATATACCTTCGGTGTGTTAGCAGATACCCTGAGCATGTACCCGCAGTTGCAGTCTGCGGCACACTATGTGCGTAGTGTCCGCCACCAACTGGAGAAAGAGGGTCTTACCACAGTTCATGAGGAGTTTCCTGTACTGGTCTCCGGAGTTCCTTTCACGGCAGCCACGATGGAGGGACAGACGACAGAGGGGAGCTTCGATGTCGAGGGCAGCGAAAGGCGCCTGAACGATTTGGTCGCAACCCTTGTCCATTTCGAGGGGACAACGGCACCGCGGATGGGAAACCCACCCAAGTAGCCATCGACTTTGTTGGCTGAGCTTGCCCGGCTCAGTGGTTGGCGCTCACTTGCAGTTCTCAGTGGTAAGTTCTCGGCTTCTCAGTTTTAGGGGCAAGTGCTGGCGGCGCTAGTCTTCGCACAGCAGGCTTCGCCTTTGACTGACTGCACTCCTTCCTTCGCGATGATGGCAGTCATAACCAGCCCAGCCAGCGGGTCAGCCCACCACCATCCGAGAGCGGCATTCAACAGAAGACCGGCGAGCAGAATCGCTGATAAGTACACACAGAAGTCAGTCTGTTTTGCATCTGCTCTCATGGCCGCGCTGCCCAGTTCGCTCCCTACTCTCTTCTTTGCGCGAGAGAGAATCGGCATGACCACCAACGACACGCAGGCCAGCATTATTCCAGCAAGACTATGCTCAGGAGCCTTCCTGTCGATCAGGTCAAAAACTGATTCGTAGGCTACGTACACAGCAAGGGCGAGGAAGCAAACTCCAACAATTCTGGTGCTCAGCCGTTCGTTCCATGCTCGATTTTGTTCGTCAGCATCGACAGACATTCTCCACAGCAGCGTGGCACCGGAGATGACTTCAATGAAGCTGTCGACTCCAAAGCCAACAAGGGAGATGCTGCCCGCAATGGCGCCGGCGATGACGGCCACTAACCCTTCAAGGCTGTTCCACGCGATCGTGAAATACTCCAACCGTTTCCCGCGCTTAACGACAATTTCGCGGGTTCGCCCCGACACAGTCACCACTCAAGCATATCAATCCCACAGGAATATGCGGTAAACCCTCTAAATAGACAGGCTGATAAACTTTGACCGATGAACAAGCTGACGCTGTTTGGACTGTGTGCCGTAACCGCGATGCTAGTTTGCTACGCTTTTGAGAAGCGCAGTCCTTGGTTCATCTTGGGGTTTGCCTTCTCCTGTGCCTTAGGGTCAGTATATGGTTTTCTTCAAGGCGCTTGGCCGTTCGGAATCGTTGAGGCAATTTGGGCGGGTGTAGCATTCCGGCGCTGGTGGTCACAGGCACGCTCTCAAGAAATGAGGTCCTGACATGTCTGGTGAAATACCCGTTGCTTGTTCTTTGTCTCATGAGGACCTGCGAAAACGTGAAGCTACACTGCTTGCACAATTCAAATCTGCATTGATTGAAATAACTGAAGTGGATGATGGTTATGTGTTTCGGATACCCGGCGACAAGAAGTGGATTGTCCTTGCCGCAGAATTGATAGTTGCTGAGCGGGAGTGTTGCCCATTCCTGTGGTTTGAGTTGTCTGTCGAGCCGGCAATGGGTCCCGTCACCGTGCGTATGACCGGTCCGGCTGGCACGCGGGAATTTTTGAAATCCATCCTGGCGTGAGCGCAATATGGACCGCTGCGTTTGCCAAAAAGACCTTTACCCGCTCGCGCTCAAGATGACGGTCGTCTAGCAGAAAGGATGACGACCCGCACCTGACGAGACTGAAGCGGTAACGTCCAGTCCCGTTGGTCAGCAGTCACTCATTCGGAACCGGGGCGCGCTTAATGCGTCGTCTGAGGGGTGCGAATCGTTTACGGATTTGCCAGAGCAGTACAGACAATGTCATCCACACCAGAATGGCTCCCAGTAGGGCGAGCCAAGGTGAATGATTCGGTATAGTTTTCTAGACCACCAGCGCGAAAGCAGCCAGGCCGATGCTTCCTATCGATGCACCTGCCGCAGCCACGCTGACTGCCTGGGCTGCACGCTTTGTGCCCTTGAGTCCAAGGCGCGCTTTCCTTTCTCGTTCGTGGTTTTCGATGAGCGTTGCGCTGCCAGGAAAGATGGCGGGAAATGCCAGAAACAGCCCTCCGATTTCAGGGCCGAACTTCTTTGCAATGATTCCCGCGGTTGCAGTAATTAATCCGCCGAACAGAAACCTCAGAGCGTATTCGTACCACTTGGTCTGCCGGACAACATCAAGTTCAACGTGGATTTTCATCGAAGAACTATCGCAGGCAGACGCACCATAGTCCGAAGGCTACTCCGAACCACAAGAGAATTGACGAAGCAGTTACGGGGAGAGCTCTCCATTTGTAATGCATCATTACCCAACTGACGACGGAAGCGTAGACGAGGAATGCTATCGCACCGACCACCATGGAACGTGCCTCCGTCGCCACGTAGCGGGCACCTTCCAAGCTGAGGGTCAGAGCGAGGGTGGCTAGTGCGACTGAGGGCGCAGCTCCGAACAGTCCAGCGAAACTCTTGGGTTTGAACAAATCGCCCAGGAGCGCGAAGGCGGAAACCACCGCACCACCAATCAGAAATCGCAATACGATTTCACTCATGGCAGTTCAGCGTCCGTTCATTCCGGACTTCACAAGTTTATGGACCTGGGTTGGGCCTTTGACGCCGAGCACACGGTATTCCTTGCCAGATAGCTCGTGATAGTTAACAAAGAAATCTTCGAGCTCGCGGCAAAATTCTTTGCCTAGATCGTCAATCGTTTTTATGTCGGCCCAACTGTGAGCAGCATCTTCCTGAATCGCTATAAGACGGTCATTCCGTTCCTTCTTTTTCTTCTTCTTGTCCCTTTGCTCGCCCTCTATTACTCCGATCAGACGGCACTTCAGTACGCAACCGGGAAAGGCTGGCTCTTCCATCAGGACGAGCACGTCGATCGGGTCACGGTCATCCGCTTCCGTAGAAGGCACGAATCCGAAGTCGTAGGGAAAGCCATTCCCGTGGGTGGCACTTTCTTTAACTCAAAGACATGTTGATCGGGGTCAAAAGCGAATTTGTTGCGGCTACCTTTCGGGGTCTCGATAACTACGCGGAGGATGTCCTTGTCCTTGGAATCCAGCGGATTCAGACGAGAAAGGTCTGCAACGTCGTTCCTGCCTTTTTGCTTGCCCATCTGGTCTTGACCTCGCGACAACATTGATGCGAGGAATAGGAGGAAGGTTTATTGAGCTACACACGATAGAGGTCCAACGAAATTACCTGCTCGTCCTCACGCCACTTTCATATGGTGTGGCTTATCGACAATGCCGGACGAGTTGTATTTCAGGACGCTGCGAAGGGCATGGAGTGCGTACATGGCATCGTCCAAATCTTCGGTCTCTTCCCCGTTATCGCCACCCTGGTTGAACAATTCCCTGGCTCGTGCAATCAGTACGCTCTCTGCGTCAGTGATTCGATGCGGAAGTTGAGCCGGGTCCAATTCAAGAATTGCAGCTCTGTAGAGATCTCGCCAATTTGATTCTGATTTGGAAACGAGGACGTCCATGGTTTACTCCTAGGGATTACGCCAAGATTACTACCAGAAATAAGAGCTTTCCAACCAAATTCGCTATAACTGAGGGGTTAGACAGTTGCCAGACTTTAGGAGAGCGACACACCGTTCGGTGCCGAACAAATGCGGGGGTCCGACCCGTTTCGGGAATCCGCTGCCAATCATCGTCATGAACGTGATGTAGCACCGAAGGAACACGGGATTTGGAGCTCTTATTCGCTGCAAAACTCCGTTTAAGCACATCTAGTCTCGATGGCATCTATATAGAGTAGAGAGCACGCCACTCCCTAAATCACCCGAAAATTGAAAGAGGAATCATGGGCCCTTTGCAGGTCAGTCCTCTGTTTTCATTTGCCGGTTGGCTGTCAGGTAGCCTGCCTGCTCGGAATCCACTGAATACTCACGACCCTGAACTCAGGAAGGTGCTTCTCGACCAGCGCAAGCCCTTAGACCGGAGGAGCATCTATCGGCAGACGAGGCTGAAAACGATTCTCCAGTTTTGAATCGCAGGCTGATTTGGATCGAAGACCGGCGATTCCAGGGATGGGGCTGCTCCGAATGTGGCTGGCGATTCACGGCTTCGGATGCACTCACTGGCAAGTCTTTAGTTGAAATGATACGAAACTTCGAATTACAGCGCGAAAAGGAATTTACCTCCCATGTTTGCGCCGACCACCCGAAGAGCAAAAACAAACGAAGAAGCTAACAGGACAAATTTTATGGTGAACCATGCGTCAACACAGGCTGTGGAGTGATGGTGTGCTTTATTGCTCAGACTCGGCTTTGAATCCAGAGTACCTTGCTGAATAGCAGAAAGGGACTCCTTTATGACCCCGTCGAAAGCAACCGATTGGCATTCCCTCGCCGAACAAGCCAGTAATGAAATGGACGCAGACAAGCTGTTGAACCTTGTAACGCAGCTTAATCGCGTGTTAGGTGAGCAGGAGGAACGGTCTCGGGCACAGCGACGTCAAGGGACTGAATTCATGACCTTTTCCGCTGCTGTTTAGGCGATACTGCTTTGAGACGTTCTTCTACCGCGCAGCTTTTGTTGTTTAATCCGAACAAGAGTGGCGATCCCACATCTGATGCCTTTTTTCGTGTCACGCTGATCCCGCTCCATGTTCGTCAGAGGCTCTGCGTGTTAGAAGTGGGAGACGCGGGGCCTTCTCTTTTCAAAAGTCAAACCGAATTGAATGGGATTTTGTTTGCGGAATACGCTGAAACCTCGCGTCGTAATCCGAATCATGCCTGCACTGAGATACCGCCGGTTTCGAGCGGGGCGCTTATGAAAAGAAGAATCGGGAGCAGCTACCGCCACTCCCTGATAGTAAAACTTAA
>MNGW01000070.1 GCA_001918935.1 Acidobacteriales bacterium 13_1_40CM_3_55_5
AGTCGTTCCCCTCTTCTTTCGGAGGCGCGATCCCGCCAAAAAACATATGTATTTTGGGCTTGCTCTACTTCCTCTTGAGTCACAGCAAAATCTGCTTTGAGGACATCAAAGTCGGGATTGTACCGGTCGGTCTGATCACGTTCTGTGAAAGGTTCGGCTTTGACAAAACGTTTGTAGAGGTTGTCTTCAATCTTGTTGTTCAGCGTCTTGGCTTCGGAAGCGATTCTCTTCCAGTTCGCGCCTCGCGCCCCGGCGATTTGCCAGATGTTCTGGCCGGTTTTCAGCTGCGTATCAATGTCAGTTATCGTCGCGCCGGCCGTCATCAGTTGATGCGCGACGAACAAAGCGCCGTAGTTTAGTCCGGTGCGACGGCGTTCTCGCAGCAGTTCGCGTCGCGTGATTCCGAGCACGTCGGAAATCGTCATGCTAACGGTACGGCGAGCGTTGGAATCCGTCGCCATCGCGGTGATCTTTTGGGTCTGCTTCTCTGCTTTTTGCTGATCATCCGCCGTAAGCGGCAGGGAAACTGCCAGCGCGAGAACGGTTACGAGAGAAAAAGTAATAAGAGGTCTCATCGCGAGTACCTCCTTCAAATCTTATTGCGGTGGGCCGCCGGTCGGTGTTGCCTGGTCGGTCTGAGGTCCGCCGTTTCGTACGTGATCGTGGCCCTGACGCGCGGCGCGTTCGTCGGCAGTATCGAGAGTTGAGCCTTGCCGCCCCGCCGCGCGATCACGCCATAGGACGTACACATCCTGAGCCGACGCCAACTCCTCTTTGCTGACATCACTATCAGCTTTGACCTTATCAAAGTTGGGGTCGTACTTATCGGCCAACTCGCGATCCCTGTCCGCTTTGTCATTCAGAAAATGCTTGTATAGGTTGTCTTCAACCTTGCTGTTCAGCTTTTTGGCGTCAGCGGCGATCTGTTTCCAATTGGCCTGCTGATCGTTTCCGATCTGATAGATATTTTTGCCGGACTTCAGCTGTGCGGCGATATCGCTCATTTTGGCGCCGCCCGCTGTGAGCTGATGGGCGATAAAAAGATGGCCGTAATTCAATCCGGTTTCGCGACGCTCTTGCACCACATCGGGCCGTTTTGTATTCAGCACATCAGAGACGGTCATGCTGACCACGCGACGTCCGGTTGGATCGGTCGCCATGGCGGTAACTTTGTTGACCTGTTTTTCTGCCTTCTGCTGATCGTCCGCCAGCGCGGGCAAAGCAGCGGACAGAGCGAGAATGATGGGGAGATAACGAAGGAAGGATTTCATGAACGACTCCTGCCGAGAGGTTAATTCTATCCAAGAAGAGGGGCAAAGAAAAGGGATGTCAGTCTATACATAACAAAGGTTGGAGGTTTCGACTCTTGTACCGCATAATTCCGGCATTAAGAAAGTACCTACAACCCGAACTCCGCGGTCGGGAAGGACTTTCCGTGGAGGCTCAACACCAGAGTTGCAGAAAACCGATGCCCGCCTGGGGCGGATCGTTCGGTTGCTGATGTCTCACGCTACGGTAGTGGTGAGCGAAACCAAGATTGCCGAAGAAATTGGAATTAGCCGCTCAGAAGTATGGCGTTTAGTGCAGCAGTTGCGGGCTCTGGGCGTCAGTATTGGGGGACATACCGCAACCGGTTATCGCCTGCAGGCCGTCCCGGACCTGCTGCTCCCGGACGTTCTCTCGCCACTGGTGCAGGGGACGATTTTTGATAATCAAATTCATCATTATTACAAGATTGGGTCAACGAACACAGTAGCAATGGAAGCCGGAAATGCCGGCGCGCCGGAGGGCAGCGTTTTTTTAGCCGAGCGACAGATCGCAGGCCGCGGACGTGGCGCGCACAACTGGTATTCCGCTCAGTCGGCTGGGATTTACTGCTCGGTCGTATTGCGACCCGCACTGCCGCCATCGGAAGCGCTGATTCTTTCCCTGGCTGCTGGCTTGGCGGTGCATTCGGCTATCCAGGCGATTGCCCCTGCTGTGGCTGTAGATTTGAAGTGGCCCAACGATGTGTTGATCCGTGGGAAGAAAATTGCCGGTATCCTGACCGAGATGAATTCAGAAGCGACTCGCGTCCGTTACATCGTGATCGGAATCGGAATCAACGTCAACCAGACAATTTTTCCATCCGAACTGCAGCGGACGGCAACCTCGCTTCGCCTGGCCACGGGCACGGAATGGTCGCGCGTGGAAGTGTGCACGGCTTTGCTAAAATCGCTCAATCGCGAATATCGTGATTTGTTGCAGAAGCCCGGAGCGCATGATTTAATCCTCAGGCGTTTCCAGGAGCGCTCGTCCTCGACACGCGGTTGCCAGGTGCAGGTTGAAGAAAATGGCGGTTTCGAAGGAGTCACAGAAGGACTCGACCAGCGCGGGTTCCTGCAGGTTCGGACGGCGCATGGAATCCGCACTGTCTTGAGTGGAACGGTACGAGCGAAATAACAATGGACATCAAAACGTCCACGGAACGGTGCTAATGCTTCTGGTGGTGGATGTAGGGAACACGAATACGGTTCTGGGAGTCTTTGCCAAAGTCGCAAAGGGCGAAGCTGACAGTCCTGCGAGCGAAGCTCTGGGCTACGACCTGGTTGCAAACTGGCGTCTGGCAACTGTGGTAACGCAAACCGTGGACGAGTACGGCGTGCTGTTCCGCAATCTGTTTGCCATGAACAAAGTTGAGGCGAAAGGCATCCACGGCATCGTCATTTCTTCGGTTGTTCCCCCGCTTGACTCCACGCTACGCGAGGTGTGCGAACGATACTTCAACAGCAAGCCACTCTTCATTGAACCCGGCGTGAAGACGGGCATGCCGGTGCTATATGACAATCCGGGCGAAGTGGGGGCTGATCGCATCGTGAATGCTGTTGCTGCTTTCGAGAAATATGGCGGACCGTGCATTGTCGTAGATTTTGGCACCGCTACAACCTTTGATTGCGTGTCCGCTAAAGGAGAGTATCAGGGCGGCGTCATCAGTCCGGGACTTGGAATTTCCGCCGACGCATTATTCGAACGCACTGCTCGCCTGCCTCGCGTGGACATTCGTAAGCCTGCCCGCGTCATTGGCAGTAATACTGTTGGCAGCCTGCAATCGGGTCTTTATTACGGTTATCTCGGTTTGGTCGATGGAATTCTCGAGCTGTTGCTAAAAGAGTTGGGCAAGGAAGCGAAGGTGGTGGCGACGGGGGGTCTGGCCAGCCTCATCGGAACCGGGTCGAAATACATCAAGAACGTGGACGAATTCTTGACACTCGAAGGCCTGCGCATCATCTGGGAGCGCAATGCGGGAGCCAAACCCTCTCGCGAACTATCCTCTGCAAAATCAAAGGTGGCTGTGGCAGCCGCGGAACGCCCACCGTCCAAGCCCTGGCCAGGCGGCAAGTCTAAAAGCCGCTGAGCTGTCGTGGAAAACTACTTCAACTACTTCACTCAAATCGAAGAACATTTTCAGCGCCGGCGCGGAGGTCCGCTCTTGGTTTCCACTGTCGATTGGGGGCTTATTGAAATCTGGAAAGATGCCGGCATTCCGCTGGAAGCGGTGCTGCGCGGGATTGACGAGGCTTTCGACAAATACGAACGGCGTCCTTCGAAAACTCAAAAGATAAACGGCCTGGCCTGGTGCGCGCAGGCGGTGCTGACTGCCGCCGAGGACATGAAAGAGGCTGCTGTAGGGTCATCGGGAGAGAAGAAGCAGAGCGAAACTGCACGAGGATTTGATATATCGGAGATCGTGGCCTTTCTGCGACGAAATGCGCAGAATTTACTGGCCGCGAAGTTGCCAGAAGCAAGAGGCATCTCAACCAGAGCGTTGGCGGAGGAAACTGCCGAAACGCTGCACGAAATAGCAGGTAATTTGGGAAGTCAGAAGGCGCAGCCTCGACTGGAGGATTTAGAACGGCGGCTCGCTGTGCTCGAGGAAAGACTCTTTGCGATATTGCTGGCGGCAACCCCGGATGAGCAGATCGTCCAAATGCGTGGCGAAGCCGACCGTGAACTATCCCCTTACCGCCGGAAGATGCCGGCGTCGCAGATCGAGCAGCTTCAAAAACAATATGTGCATAAACGGCTGCTCGAATTGTATGGGCTACCACGGTTGAGCTTGTTTTACATGTCTTGAAGTTGCGACTGCTTACGATGATGGCCCGGCCAATTGATCTACGTGTGGTGCTTGGCCGCCCAGCCATTCAGGATGGTGAGCTGTGGAATCGAAATGGTCCGAGGTCTTAAACAATTCGTACTCACCCTTAGCGGCCGCCTGCGCTGTTTTGGCGAGAAGAGCCGCGACTTCGTCTTTGCTCAAAGCCCGGAAAGTTCGGGCCGCTTCCAATGCCTGCTCCAGAATGCGCATGCTGTCGATTCCGGTGATCACAACCGACGCGGGGAGACTCAGAGCGTAGTGCAAACAGTCGATAGGTTGCACAGTCTTGCTTTTCAGAATGATCTTGTCCCCCATGGACTTCATTCCCAAGACTCCGATTCCTTGCTCCACAAGCTTGGGCAGAACCAGCTTTTCAAAGCTGCGGAAATGGGCATCCATCACGTTGAGCGGCATCTGGACCGTGTCGAAGTTGAATCCGTGATCAGCTGCAACCTTCAACATGTAAAGGTGGATGTGAGGATCCTTATGGCCGGTAAAACCGATGTAGCGGATTTTGCCCGCCCTTTTGGCTTCGAGCATTGCTTCTTGCGCGCCCTGCTTGGCGAAGATGCGGTCCGGATCTTCAAAACGGATAATCTCATGATGCTGCATAAGATCGACGTGGTCGGTTTGTAGCCGCTTGAGCGATTCGTCGATTTGTTTGGCCGCTTCCTGTTTGGTACGGCCATCCAGCTTGGTCATGAGGAAGACTTTCTGGCGATACCCGTCCTTCAGCGCTTTCCCCATCCGAATTTCGCTCTGGCCCTCGTTGTAGTCCCAGGAGTTATCCATGAAGTTGATGCCGCGGTCTACGGCCGTCCGTATCAAGTGGATGCTTTCGGCTTCCTCCAATCCCGGCTGCGCCAGGTGAAAACCGCCCATCCCTACTGCCGAGACACGTTCTCCGGTGCGACCGAGAGTACGGTAGGGGATGCCTTGCTTGGGACTCTCAGCTGACGACTTGTTTGACGCGGAAGCCATTAATCCAGCCAGCGCGAAGCCCTTGAGAAATTCTCGCCGTTCGATATTGTCTGAATGGTTGGCATTCGGAAGGGAGTCCATTTGGGTATCGCACCGTCTTTACCCGAGGTCCCAAATAGAGGGATTAGCGGGCTTGATAATCAAGCATGTTTAAGGCCGGGCGGGACATCCATCCGGTAATACCTGTATTTTTAGGCCGTACCACTGTGAATTTGTTGTTGAAACTGTGCGATCTAGATAAGGTTCGCGGGATCAGGTGCCAAACACGAACCTTCAATTTTCGCGCTTCAAGGCGGAGAAAAGGGACCGGCGCGGCGTTAAAGCGCCGCTCTTCCCGGTAGGGCCGAAAGTCTACTTCGTGATCACACCACAAGCAATGCGATCCCCGGAGTTCCCGGAAGGATCGGTCTTCATGTCGTCGGCTTTGGCGTGGATGACCAGGGCCGTTCCACCATTGCTGAATACGGAATGGCTGTCGGAGCCCAGGTTCACGTCTTTGTCCTGTATGGTGGCCGACGCTTTGCCCTTTGGGTTCACGGTGAAGTTCGGCATATCCCCGGCATGATGTCCTTCAGGGTTCTCAAGCCCGTGCTTCTTCCCATCAGGATTGAAATGCGGGCCCGCCGATTTGAAGTCTGGCGCATCGCACTTGGCATTCTGATGAACATGAATCGCGTGCTCGCCGGCAGGAAGGCCCTTCAGCTGTAACTTGATTGCCACGCCGGTGGCAGCAGGTTTGATGACGGCCGAACCCACACTTTGGCCCTTCGCATCTTTCAACTGGACGACGGTCTTGGCTGCACGTGACTTAGCCGCGCTCGACAACGACAAGGCGAGAATGGACAGGAACAGCCCAAGCAAGAGTACGCTCTTATGTCTCATGGGCAACCATTATAGCCAACTCGCCGGCCTATGAGCCATTCATCGCAGCATCGACACCCACCAAGCATTGTTGCCAGAGCGGAGGTCTTTCCCGTAGGAGAGGACAACTCCGAAGCCAAGCACGCGAGCCTTAAGTTGGGCGCCGACGTCCCACAACCATTTGTGGGAACCGAGTCCTGCCAATGAGTCTGTAACCGTGCCCGTATCCACAAATGGTCCAAGCTTCAGGTTGAGCAGCCCATTGCGATAAACATTCTTGTCGGCCTCCCAATTCGAGAGGAAATAGTTGCGTCCTAAAGGACCGCTACCCTTCCTGCCGTCACGGGTCGCGATGTGCCCACGCATCAGTAGATCAGTGTCTGAACCCCAACCCAACATGAAAAGTTCATCGAAGGGGACATCTCCAAAAGTTTTGCCTGCGCGTATCTGGTGTTCGATTTCATAGTCGTCGCTTTGGGACAGCGGGAACCAGTGGAATCTGAGCGACGGTCGCAGCTTAAAGAACGCATGTCCCGGTTGCGACCAGATTCGTCCAGCCTCGGAAGAGAGGCTGCCCTTGAGCGTGATTCTTTTTTCTGGGAGCTGCCAGATTTCTGCGCCGACCTGCGCCAGTTGTTTGAGCTGATAACCTCGGGCGAGTAGGTCTGGGCTGAGAGCAACTCCCGGGATCACGCTGCGAAAGTCTCGATGAGAGAACTCGCCGGCGGCAGACCAATTCCAACGACCGCTGACAACGTACGCAAACTGCGCACCGATTGCTTCCCGGCGCAGATTCAAGCTGCCGAGAAGCGGCGCCGGCCCTGAAAACGAATCGCGGATGTTCCAGTTTTCGCTGCGCAGGTCGAGACTGATCCCGTACTCCCGGCCCGGCTTGCCGCCCAAAGGCGCCGAGAGAACGGCGAGCGCTCTTCGTTTTTCCGCATCCCAGCGCCACATCGACACCAGGTTTATCGCGCGATGTCGGAGGTTGTAGAACTCGGGGTTGATGCTCTGCCAGGGCAGTCCCCGAAAGAGCAGGATCAGTCCTTCCCATTTATTCCGCCCCCAACCATTTTTCTCGTGGTTCCGAAAGAGCAGAGAGAATTTGCCATCCTCACGCGCTTGGAGATCGAAGTGGTAGGAGGGAAAAATTCCCAGTGCGTCAATACGCGCTTGTGTAGTATGCAAGTCTCCAAGTCGCAGCGTGCTCGCTGGTGAGAATGCGAAAGCGCGATCCAGGAGCACCGGATCCAGTCGCGGCGTTGGTTCCGCACGGATCTCCGCGATCTGAGGCTTACCTACGCGATTCCAGTACTTGAGCGCTGCGTCAAGATTGCCTTGAAGAAAATAGACAGTCCCGAGGAAATCGTTGGCATATGAATCGCTGGGAGCCAGTTCAAGCGCGCGATGCAAGTATCGAGCAGCTTCGGGGTACAGTTTTTGTTTGAAAGCAACTCCCGCCAATTCCAGGGAGAAGCGTTCATCCGATGGACGTGATCGTGCTCCGGCCTGAAAGGCCTGGCGGGCATCCTCCAATCGGCCAAGCCGCGCCAGCGCAGTTCCTAGGTAAAAGTCGAATTCGGCCGATGGAGCGGGGATGGATTGAGCCAGGTTGACAATCTCTTGCCAGCGTTCCTGGGCAAGCAGTTCTTTCGCGCGAGCAATTTCGGGATCTACGGGAACGGCTTGTCCCATTCCGGCGGGACAACAGATGAGCAAGACCAAAAAGGCAGCGATTCGAATTAGCGGATGTCGGGTTGCGGCAGTGCCAGCAAGGTCCATTTTCCAGCGGCGCTCCACTCCCGTTCGAACCTCGACCGATCTTGCTTGAGCAACTTGCGCTGGGCTGGATCATTCACCATCACCAGCCCTTGTTCCCAGTCAAGTCCGGCTACGACCACATAATGCAATGGAATGTTACCCGAGTCAGGCTTCAGCGCGACAATCAGAGGTCGCCCCTTCTCCAATTGTTGTTTCAAATCGGTCCAGTCCCCTCGGAAGGCAAAAGTACGGAAGCCCTGTTGTTGCAGATAGTGCTCCAGATCTGACGCATAGATACCGTGGGCATGGCCGGAATACAGAGTGCGTTGGATCTGAATTGCATCCGAACTCGGAGACACTGTCCGGCCCTGCCGGAGCATCCAGTACTGCGTCACCATGGCGATACTTGCAGCGCCGCACCCGTTCTTCTCTTGTTTGACAAACGGAACATCGAGCCACAGCCCTGAACCGTCCGCGGCAACTGCCAGATTGCATAGGCACAACAGCATCCCCAGCGTTATTGAAAAGTGGCGGAGCATGCGAATAGTTTTATCGGACTGCAATAATGATCAGAACTAACGCTGCGATACCGAGAATGATAAGCAGCAGATCCCGGTCGCTCAGAGTGCCGGCCACAAAATCAGCTTGCGCCTTCTCCGCTCGCGAAGCCAGCTGGGCGAGTTCGGCATCACTCAGAGACGCCACCCCGGTTTTCACTTGTTCCGGATTCATGTGCGCAGTCTTCAAAGCCTTTTGCGCCATTTCGGATGACAAGAACTCTCTGACTCTCTCCACGTTCAGCTCACGTCGCTGAGTGGCGCTAATCAACTCTTTCTGCAGATCCGCGGGACTCACCACATGGGTCTGCGCCAGCAGGCTGGGGGGAACCGAGAAAATCGTGACCAGAACGCACGCAATCACTGCTCGGGCAGACTGCCTCAAATCGAAACGCATGTGTCGTAACCTCCGGTGGATTATGGTCGATGAATAGAAATTCTATATGACCGGTTCGATTGGATGCAGGGGGATGTACCAAGGTTTTCACGGCTGGGACATGAATGATAAACAGCCAGGCAGCTCACAATTCTTCCAGGTTCTTTTGCAGCTCACCTGCAATCCATGCAGGATCGCTGCCCTGTGGAAAGCGAACTGGCGGACCTATCTTCACGCTAACGGTATATGGTCGAGCAAACCTCTTTCCAGCCTGCTTCAGTTCAAACAATCCCTTGATACGCAGGGGAACGATCGGTATCCCGAGATTATTCGCCAATAAGCCGATGCCCGAGCGAAACGGACGTATCCTGCCATCCGTAGTGTGATGTCCTTCGGGAAAAACCAGCACGCTATACCCACGATCGACCAACTCGCCCGCGAAGGCGAAGCTCTCCCGGAATCCTGCTTCCCGGGGTAAGGGGAACAAATTCAACAAAGAAACGCCCGACACCCAATTCACTCGATCCCACAACTTGAGCAGGAAATTTCTGGACGATGGCGGAGTGCGTAATGCTTCGAGGGCCTCACCGCCGGTTGCCGTCGCCAGCCTATGTCGAATGCGAGCCGGAAGAGCGGTCAAAACGAAACCAACATCCACATCGCTAATGTGATTGCAGATGACCAGCACCGGCCCCTGTACACCAATCAGGTTCTCTCGTCCTTCAACGCGAGGACACCCCAGCAGAAAAATCGCCGGACGAAGCAACAGATAATGCGCGGCCAGCCTGATCCACGTCACTGGCCAGCGCTGCACCCAGCGTGGATAGTGGTATCGCGCCCGGGAGGGAATCTGACCGTGCAGTATGCGCTCCACATCCCCCACTGTATTGACGGCTGCAAACCGGGTTTCGCTCAGATCAATTTGGTATCGATCCTCCAATGCGCCGAGTAGTTCGACCCGATCGAGTGAACTGAGATTCAGATCGGTTTCCAAATTGGCTTGGGGGGACAGTTCAGAGCCGGAGTGGCGACTAACCCGCGCGATCAGCTCCCGCAAGGGGCCGGCAATCCCATGATCGCTGGCTTTATTCGTCATCTCAGCCTGCACGGTTTGCTGAATCAGATTTGTGCGCGGCTTCTGGGTGGACGTACGTGGAAAGTCTTTCTCCGGCCACACGAACCAGGAATTTATCCGCTGATACTCGGCCAACCTTTCGTTGGCGCGTTTCACGATGGGAGCGGGGTCGAGGTCTCGATCCCGCAAAATCAGCACTGCACAAGCTTCAGCGTTTCCGTTGCGCGGCAGCGGGATCACGACGCAAAGTCTCACCTCCGGTTGCCGAAGGAGTGCAGCTTCCAAATCTTCGGGATACACATTCATTCCGGCGGGGGTAACAATGACATCTTTCTTTCGTCCTTTGAAATACAGATTGCCTTCCGCGTCGAGTTCGCCGATGTCCCCGGTGGGATACCAGCCTTGAGCCCCGGCGATCGGCTGTAGGTCTCGGCCATGCCAGTAACCACTTGCGACACCGCCCCCGCGCACCAGGATTTCGCCGTCCGGCGCCAATTTGACTTCGCGTCCCGCCAGTACTTTTCCAATCGATCCTTTTCCCAGCCGAAATGGATGATTCACGCTGATGATCGAAGTCGTCTCAGTAAGACCGTAGCCTTGAATTACCGCATAGCCTAGCCGTCCCCAGAATTCCTCGGTCTGAACGTCCAGAGCGGCACCGCCCGAGATGAACGCCCAGAACTTCCATCCCAACTGGCGATGTACGCTCCTCAAAATCCACCACCGCCGCAGGAAGGGCTTGCCTCTTGCCGTCTCAAATCGTCTTTCAAAATCTTCGAGTTTCCCCTGCTCTTCAAGATTGCGTTCGATTTTCTCTTTCAACGATTGCAAC
>MNGW01000055.1 GCA_001918935.1 Acidobacteriales bacterium 13_1_40CM_3_55_5
GTTCATGATCGGAACGTAGATGTTGTAATCGTCGCCACTCGCCTCCACAGCGGCATCGACAATGTTTGCCACTTCCTGGTAGCGCCCGGAAGAAAACAAAGTGCGTCCTAGGATGTAGTATGCTCCCTCGCAATCGCGCTTGCGGTCGATCGCTTTCCGAACAACCGCCACGGCTTCATCGTACTTGCCATTTGCGTAAAGGATCCAAGCTTGGGCCACTTGCACCTCTGGCAAATCGGGGCGCAGGACAACGGCGGTTTCCGATGCCTTCATAGCGCGTTCCATCCAAACCGGGTCGCGCCCGTAGTTGTAATGATTCTGGGCGCAAACATTAGCGATGGCAGCGTACGCCAGAGCAAAATTCGGGTCTAGAATGACTGCGTTCTCGAACATCTGGAGTGCGAATTCCAGGTCCTGGCGCTGGAGACGGCGTGCGTAGCTCTTGCCGCGCAGGTAAAGGTCGTATGCTTGAAGATTGTCGGTTGGTTTTGCTGCAATGGCTTCCTGCTCCTGCGGAGACAATGTGATCCGTAGTGCTTGGTCGATCTTGCTGGCAATCTCGTCCTGTACCTCGAACACGTCTTTCATCTCGCGATCGTAGCGCTCGGACCAGATGGGAAAATCGGTGCTGGTGTCCACCAATTGCGTATTAATGCGCAGGCGATTGCCGGAGCGACGCAGGCTGCCTGCCAAGACATACGACGCTCTTAGCTGTTGCCCAATCTGTGCCGGCGTTACCTGCTTGTCGCGGTAGACAAGCACAGTCGGGCGCGAGAAGATGTTCAACCCCTTGATTTTGGTCAGCTCGGTAATGATGTCTTCTGTGATGCCATCGCGAAAGTACTCATCTTCCTTCGCCCCGCTGAGGTTCTCGAAATAGAGGACAGCTACAGATTTTGTGCTTTGTTTGACAATCCCCGCGCGCGATTCGCCAGAATCAGCCGCCCGCTTGTTACCGGAATCAATATCACGCTTGAGCCTCATCAAGTCGGTCTTGAGGTCGGTAGCGGTTTGATAGCGCAAATTTCTGTCTTTTTCCAGAGCCTTTTCCAGGATGCGAGCGAATCCCGCCGGCAGGGTTGGATTCACTTGCATGACGGGAACTGGGTCGCGGTTGAGAATCGCTTCGTAAACCACGGCCGCGGTATCGCCCTGAAAGGGGAGGAGCCCGGTCGCCATCTGATAGAGAGCCGTTCCCAGGGAGAACAAGTCGGTTCGAGCATCGGTAAGCTGTCCGCGCGCCTGCTCTGGCGACATGTATGACACGGTGCCGAGCGCCGTCCCCGGTGTCGTGAGATCCTCCACCTGCCCCATGGTCTCCAGCCGCGCCACGGCATCGATTTGGGACCGCGAAGCCTCAATCTTAGCCAATCCGAAATCGAGAATCTTCACTTGTCCTCGCGGCGTGACGAATATATTCGCCGGTTTAATATCGCGGTGCACGATGCCCTTCGCGTGTGCCGATTCCAGAGCGTCAGCAATCTGGATTGCGAGGATTAGCAGCTGCTCGATCTCGAACGGATGTCGGCCGATCATCAGTGCGAGCGACTGCCCCTCCAGCAACTCCATAACGATGAAGTGCTGCCGTTCATGCTGCTCGATGGCGTAGACCATGCAAATATTGGGGTGATTGAGAGCGGACGCCGCGCGAGCTTCGCGCTGAAAGCGTTCCAGTGAATGTGCGTCGTGCGCTAATTCTTGTGGCAAGAACTTCAGGGCAACATGGCGTCCGAGGCGCGTGTCCTCAGCTTCGTACACCACACCCATGCCGCCGCTGCCAAGCTTGCGAGCTATGACATAGTGAGAGAAGGTTTGCCCGATTACGGATTCCATGATTCGCGAACCGGCATGAATAGTAGTTGCAAAACAGACACCGGTCAAGGGAACTCGGCGCTGCGAGAGCCATTCAGCTACGCGTGTCGCTTGCCACTAGCAATCCGATGGACACGATACGTGGGGCTCTGCTCGCGGTTGTCGATAGCTCAGCCATTTCGCCACTGACCAGGAATTGCGTTCGTGGAATCTCGGCACGCGTCCACCTAGATGATCGTGCTGGCTCCGGCAAAACAGTCAGGTGAGCCGGCATCAAGAATGTCGTCGGTAATGATGGTGGATGATTGCAGCAAATGAACGGCGGCCGCCAGATTCTTGACGGTTGTGCCATCCTCCTCCGTCCTGCAGGCCGCATAGCGGAACAAGAAAGGGTAGTCCGAGGGCGTATGCCGACGCACGGCGAACAGCATCATTCGGCGCAGGTGGCGGTCGCGTGGTCTGAGGTTGTCAAGCATCAGTTTTCTCGAGAGAGACTCAACTTCCCGGAATTGAGTGCAAAAGCGTAGCTCGCAGTTGTCCAAAACCGACCTCGATGAACGGCGTCGCCGGCGCCTGGCGCGAACAGTGTAGAGCGGTCCACGACGGCAAGAGGTTTGATTCTAGCCCTCGATGTCAAGCAGACTTCCTCTCCAGTCTCAGGCTGACCGTTAAGTTGCGAGATCCAGACACAGTCACAAGAGAGAGAAAGTGTCGGGCTATATCTCGCAGGGGCACCGGTTCTTGCTGTTCTGCTCCCAACTCCTGGATCGTCGGCAAACAAGAAACTGACAATGCGCCCCCAATAGTTTCCGGTTGGCCCGTGACTCGGGCGCGATCCCAAGAAAAACCCGTTTTAGGTGACCACGCGTGACTCAGTCAGTCGTCGGACAATAACATCCCAGTGTGTATTTAATGTGGCACATCGCGACGGCGAGCGAATACGAGGATTTCGTCTCGAAGCCGTACATTCGTGCCGCTCTCGCGGCGAGGCCTTGCTCTCCCGTTGCGTTTATATTCAGGAGCTTAAAATGGAATCCGAGTCTGGCACGGGAATTGCCCAACGATTGAGATGGCCAGATCGCGGGGGACGACATGAATCCCTTGCGCTACCCAACGATTCTCCGGCAAGACTTAATGCTAGTAAGGACAGCTGTTGCAAAAGTAGGCCGCAAATGTGGCAATTTCGGCACCGCTGGTACGCATGGGCGACCAAGGGAGTGCTTCCGAGGAAAATCGTTTCACGATGTCGCGAGCAGGCGAGATGTGTATAAACTGGGTGACGTTTTTGAAGTCTAAAAGGAAATTTCGGCTAAGAAGCGTTACGCTCTGCGAACTACCCACAATCGCAGGTCTGGAGCAACCGTGAACGACGCACTGTTTCTCCACCGTATTCATTTTGCCTTCACCATCACCTTTCATTATTTATTCCCGCAACTGACGATGGGCTTGGCGCCGCTGATCGTCGTGCTCAAGACGCTCGCCATCCGAACCGGCAACGAAACTTACAATGAATCGGTGCGCTTCTGGACGAAGATCTTCGGTATCAACTTCGTGCTGGGTGTAGTCACCGGCATCCCCATGGAATTTCAGTTCGGCACCAATTGGGCGCAGTTCTCGCGCCTTACCGGAGGCGTTATCGGCCAGCCGCTGGCCATGGAAGGCACATTTTCCTTCTTCCTGGAATCGGCGTTCCTGGGGCTGTTTCTGTATGGCGAAAAGCGCCTTGGGAAGTGGGGGCACTGGTGGGCTGGCTTCCTGGTGTTCCTGGGGTCATGGCTATCAGGGTTCTTCATCATCGTGACCGACGCGTGGATGCAGCATCCAGTGGCCTATACGCGCCTGCCCAACGGAGGGTTCAGTGTTTCCAGCTTCTGGGGACTGTTGACCAACCCGTGGGCGCTGATTCAGTACGCACACAACATGAGCGGAGCCGTGGTCACGGGGGCATTCGTGATGGCGGGTGTGGGCGCATTCTAT
The DNA here is from genome assembly GCA_001918935.1 of Acidobacteriales bacterium 13_1_40CM_3_55_5. Taxonomy (GTDB): domain Bacteria; phylum Acidobacteriota; class Terriglobia; order Terriglobales; family Acidobacteriaceae; genus 40CM-3-55-5. The sequence continues at coordinate 3,790 of MNGW01000055.1, forward strand.
TTGCTACAGCAAAAGTTCGTGGAGCACGCGCGCATCTTTCTCGGGGTGGGAATTGTCGCTGGAATCGCCGCTTCCCTCTGGCAGGTGTTTCCCAGTGGCGATTTGCACGGTAAGTACATGGCGCGCAACCAACCGGTGACCGCGGCAGCCATGGAAGGGCTGTTCAAGTCGCAAACTGGTGCTCCCATCGTCATTCTTGGTCAACCGGATGAGGAACATCAGCGGATCGACAATCCCATCATCGTGAACAAGGTGTTGAGCTTCCTTGTCTACGGAACGACCACGGCCGAGGTCCAAGGCTTGAATGAATTTCCCAAAGACCAGTGGCCGACCAACATCCCGCTGCTTTACTTCAGCTATCACGTGATGGTCGGACTGGGCACAATTTTCGTCGTCGTGATGGCGCTTGGCGCTTTTCTGCTGTGGCGTAGAAAGCTGTTCGCAAGCCCGTGGATGCTTTGGATCATCCTGCTCTGCGTGCCGTTCCCCTACATCGCTAACACCGCCGGATGGCTTGCCGCGGAGGTCGGACGCCAGCCCTGGCTGGTTTATGGGCTGCTACGCACCAGCCAGGGATATTCCACCAATGTCATAGCCGGCAACAGCTTGTTCACGCTGCTGGGCTATATGGGACTCTATCTGGTGTTAGGAATTCTATTTCTGTTCCTCATTCAGCGCGAGATCGGGAAGGGTCCGGCGTTGGCTGCTGCCGGCACCGTGCGCTCGGGCGCGCCAATCACGACGACTTAGGAGGTGTGAATGGAACCGGTATGGTTTGTGCTCGTCGCCGTCATGATCACCGCTTATGTCGTGCTCGACGGCTTCGATCTGGGCGCGGGAGTGTTGCACCTGCTGATTGCACGCACCGAAGAAGAGCGTCGCATCGTGATTCGCACCATCGGTCCGGTGTGGGACGGCAATGAAGTGTGGCTGATCGCCGGCGGTGGAACGCTCTATTTCGCTTTCCCCCTGCTATACGCCTCGAGCTTCAGCGGCTTCTACCTGCCGCTCAACATAGTTTTGTGGTTGCTGGTGCTACGCGGCATCGGAATCGAATTTCGCATGCATATCGAGAATCAGGTGTGGCAGTCACTGTTCGACGGATTCTTTGCGATATCCAGCGCGCTGCTGGCGATCTTCTTCGGCGCAGCGCTCGGCAACGTGGTGCGCGGCGTCCCTTTGGGAGTGGATCATTTTTTCTTTGAGCCACTGTGGACGAACTTCCGGACTGGCGCCGACACCGGCATCCTCGACTGGTACACCTGTAGTGTTGCGGTTTTTGCCCTGGTCGCTCTTGTAGTCCACGGGGCGCTTTATGTGGCGCTCAAGACAGAAGGAGCGGTGAACGAAAAGTCGCGCAAGCTTGCCCGCCGATTGGTGCCGTTGCTGATCGTACTGACCGCGTTTGGCGTGCCCGTCACCGCTGCCGTGCGTCCGCGGACGCTGCATAACTTCAGCGAATATCCGCTGGCCTACGTGATTCCGCTGGTCGTTGCCGTGAGCCTTGCTGCCATGTGGGTCTTCGAACGTCGAGCGAAGGAGAAGGCCGCGTTTCTGAGTTCGTGCGCATACATCGCAACCATGCTGGCGGGCGTGGCTGCGGCGCTGTATCCCAGCCTGCTGCCGTCCAGCGGCGATCCCGCACGCGACATCACCATCTACAATGCCGCCACAGGCGAGTATGCGTTGCGCGTGGGGCTCATTTGGTGGGGTTTGGGGATGTGCCTCGCTTTCGGCTACTTCGTTTTTGTGTATCGCATGTTTCGGGGCAAGGTGCGGCTGGAAGATGGGCATGGATACTGAGAAGTCGGACGCCGCTCTGTCCGGAACGCGATAGTTAGACCGGCGAATTCGGGATTCGCTCTAAGGACTTTTTCATTTCGATGTTGGTGAGAGACATCGATCTGATGGACGCAATCGCGGACCTCTTCGGGCAAGCGCCAGTTCGTAAAGGGCAAAACGGCATCAGCTCCCGTGCGGCGAAACGTTGGACGACTGCGCGAGTACGATGCAATCGTCTTCAGCGAATTGCATGATCCAGTTTGATATCGCCCATGTCTTGGCGAGAGAGCACCACTTAACGTCAAGCAACTCACTGCCGCACTATCCCAAGGTCCCGCACCGCGGCGGATGGCCTGATGGCACTTGAGCCTAGCGTGGGGCCGGAGCCTGAGCTTCTGGATGGTCGGCAAACCTTACCTTGGGATTACTTCCCGCTTGCCCGTGATCCACCCTCAACGGATGGCAACTCGAGGCCGTTTCCCAGACGACGAGCTACTTCGGCTGGAGCTTTTCAGCGCGCCAGCCTAGAACTTCAGCGGTGAATATCGAGCCGTCGGGTGCGAGAGCGATTTGGTGGGGATCGAAGTGAGGCCCCTGGCCTGGTTGCGGTCCCGTGAAACTGCCCAAAACTCTGCCCCGCGGGTCGATCTTCAAGATGCGCCCGGCTATCGCATCGCCCATATAAAGAACGTGGTCCAGTGTGATGACAAGGCTAAAGGGATGCCCTAGGTTCCATTGCCGCAAGAACACGCCATTTGTGTCGAAGATCTGGATGCGTGCATTCTCACGGTCGCCTACATAGACGATGTCACCATCAATCACGATCGTATGCGGAGTGTCGAACTGTCCCGGCCCGGTACCCTTCATGCCCCAACCAAGCATCGGTCTGCCGTACTTGTCGAACTTCAGCACCCGCGAATTCCCGTATCCATCTGTAACGTAAATGCTGCCATTTCGGTCCCAGGCAACATCGGTGGGCTGATTGAAATGCAATACATCATCTCCAGGAATCCGCATTCGCCCGAGCGCAAGCAGCACACGCCCTTCAGGACTAAGCTTCAGAACCACATGCGAACCGATATCGGTGGTCCAGATGTTGTCCTCGGGATCAACGCGAACCATGTGCGCTGTTACGAACAGATCATCGGCGATGCTGCGTACGAATTTGCCGGAAGAGTCGAATTCCATGAGTGGATGTTTGCCACGATGAAAAATGTAAATGTGCCCTTTTGAATTGACGGCAACGCCAGCCGGCTCGATCAGATGCTCTCCCGGTGGCAATTGGAAAAAATCCGGGATCATGTTGTAGTTCAGTTTCGGTAATGGCTCCTGGAACTGAGCGAAGGCCAATCCGGACACGATGCAGAACCACAGAATTTCAGAGAACGAATGCAGAATGAGGCGTCTCATGCGGTAACTCCCAGACGTACGATTACCGCATTATCTCGCTTTCATATCTTTGGGGCATAACGAGAGAATCTCTTCCACGCCGCCGCGAGCCTGATTTGCCGGGCCGGGTCAATTGCGAGCTTGTGGTCGCTAGCCGGAAATTAAGGACCTACAGAAGGTTAGCGACGTGTCAGGCTGACCTTGAAAAAGTGCCGTTGTCCATGGCTGGGTCTCTGTTCCTGAGTAGCAATGTGCATCCTGGCTGTGGTCGGCGTGGCCCCCATGCCAAGGTCTCACGACGGCGTCGCGCCGGCATCCTGCCCGCGCCCGCCAAGTGCAACCCTGGATGGAACTCTCGCGCTTAGCTCTGCGTATATTCACCCACACAACTTTGTCCCGTTCGTGGAGGAACGGAATGACGACCAGCACCATCGCCGAGTCGCCACGCAAGGCTGCACGAGTCGCGGGATTCTTCTACCTGCTCACCTTCGCGATCGTGGTCGTGGTGAACTTTGGTATCAACGAGCGCCTGATGGTCGCCGGCAATCCAGCGCAGACTGCCCGCAACATCTTGGCGCACGAGCGGCTCTTCCGTATCGGGATCGCCAGCAACCTGGTCTACGAGGCGGGGCTGTTGGCCCTGCTTAGCGCGCTCTACGTGACCCTCAGGCCAGCCGGTCGCACCTTGGCGTTGCTGGCCGCGTTCTGGCGGCTCGTCTATGCCTCGATGTGGGTCCTGATGTCGCTCAATCAGCTGACCGCTCTGCGGCTGTTGAACGGTGCCGATTACCTGCGCGTCCTCGGGACAGAACAAGCCCAGACGCTGGGGAGGCTGTATCTCTCCGGTTTTGACGCCTACTACGTCGGCCTGCTGTTCTATGGCTTGGCATCCACCGCTTGCAGCTACCTGTTTTTCAAGTCGGGTTACATCCCACGGCCGCTGCGTATACTCTTGCCTTTATCATCTCCCCTGACTTCGCCAAGAACCTGTGGTGGTTCGATACCGGCCTCGGGCTCTTCGAACTGGCGACCGGCTTCTGGCTCGTAATCAAAGGACTGAGGCCGGAGATGACCACGGCTGATCGGGCACGGGCCGGTATCACCGCCTGAAAGCAGGCCCGTTTCAGGCCAACCGAAGAAAGAGAGGCGCGTCATGGATGCACTCGATCGGCAAGCCAGGACCGCAGGCTGGCTCTACCTACTGCTCGTCATACCGGGACCATTCGTCCTTATCTACCTGCCCAGCAAGTTGATTGTGCGCGGCGACGCCGCCGCGACCGCCGCCAACCTCCTCGGCCACGAGAAGCTCTTTCGCTTCGGCATGGTGGCTGACGTCGCCGGCTCCGTCTTCTTCCTCGTGCTCGCGTTCGCGCTCTACCGCCTGCTCAGCCGCGTCGACCGGACGCAGGCCGCGTTCATGGTCGCGCTCGTCATGGTCTCGTCGGCCATCGCCT
>MNGW01000090.1:0-24318 GCA_001918935.1 Acidobacteriales bacterium 13_1_40CM_3_55_5
CTGCATCGCGGGTTTTGGCCCTTGGCCGTCGAAACGCGTGCGTAGATCGCCGCACGCGAACATGATCTCGCCATTCTGAATCCACCGCGATCAAAACCTAAAGCCCTGCGTCCACAAGGCAGGCATCCAACTCTGGTATCAGGACCGCAATTTCCGATTCTAGGGCTGCCAACGCTTCCTTTAGTTGGGAATGTTTCCCGCCGCGACCGATCTCCTGAAGGCGAGATGCTGCCAAGGCTGCCCGGGTCGCCGACATGCTCGCAAGCATACCCTTCAAAGTGTGACCGGTGGTTTCCAGTGTTTTCATCTGTTCCTTCGACACGGCGTCTTGGAGTGACTTCATAAGGCGGGGACACTTCTCTTTGAAGAGTTGCACCAGCTCGCGCAACAATTCCTGGTCGTTATCCACTCGTGACAGCAGCTCGCCAATATTCAGGGGTAGTTCCGCGGAATGATCGATCGCTTCTACCATGCTTGGCCTCTTTTCCAAGGCTAGGAACTGGCCGCAGCGCTCATCCGACGGTCCACATATTTCTGCAGAAGATTGTCGAGTTCCATTGGCCGTATAGGTTTGCTGAGATAACCGTTCATCCCCCCGCCAGGCACCGCGGCGGCTAGTCGGGGCTAGACAAATGCCTGGCGGGCAAGCAAACCGCTAGGGAAACACCACGCCGGTTCGAGCAGACTTCGGGTGAGTGGGGCATTGATACGGAGGTGTTTTCGGGCAGACTGACTGATTCCTGGCACACTTCGCCTGGCGAATCCTGCGCCTGGTGGTCACACTAGGATTGCGGGGCGGCATGGACACACCCCCCACGCAAATGGCGCCAGACTCTCGGCCGGTGTCAATTATCGGCCTATTTATGTTCGATGAATTCCTTGAGGTGTTTGGCAACTGCCTCAGCCATGGATTGCTGGTTCTTGCTGCCGCCTCTCTGTTTGTTCACCGAGTACGCCCAAAGCATCTTGCTTGAACTGATTTCAATGTATTGGACAGAGACGCTTCCTTTGTCCTCAATCCCCGCGCAAGAATTTCAACAAATAGACAGCTTTCGTCTGATCCGTGACGACGTCGATCGGGACACCCTTCTTCGCCATCGCTGCACCGAGGTAAGTTTCAAAACCATTTTGCGGCGCAATATAGACTGTGGGCGGCTGTGCCTGGCCGACACTCGGCAGGGATGCAACCAACAACGTCAGAAGTAATCCAATCTTTTTCATTTTCCGCACGCCTCCACGCCAAGCCTATGACGGAGTGTGCCAACCGACAAAGTTACGCAGGTAATTGGCGGGAGCTTGTAGGAAAGTGGTGGGCCACGCCGGCGGAGCCGCCATCAAGTAAGAATCGTGGGTTTCCGTGCTCCTCGAATTCTTGGGACCCCGCGTGGAAGAGCGGGGCTTCAGGCCTGCGTTCGCCTCACGCAACCGACGGGCTTTGGTCTCTGCGGGCGCGGAGTACTAGAAACCTGAAACGTACACCTGAAACTCGAGTTTGCTTTAAGCACGTACTGCTGGAGCCACCGCCCGCTTGGGAAGCATTTCCCCGATGCGGCGAATTTGTGCGCCGACGCCGCGTAGTTTTTCTTCGATGTGTTCGTAGCCGCGGTCGATGTGATACACGCGGTCGATAATGGATTCGCCTTCCGCGACCAATGCTGCCAGCACCAGCGAGGCGGACGCGCGCAAGTCGGAAGCCAGCACCGCAGCGGCGCTCAGCGGAGATTTGCCGCGAACCACGGCGCGCCGTCCTTCAATCTTGATCCTGGCTCCCATGCGCAGGAGTTCCTGGGCGTGTACGAAACGGTTCTCAAAAATATTTTCTGTGATGTTGGATGTTCCCTCCGCTTGCGTGGCCAGGACCATATATTGCGCCTGCATGTCGGTAGGGAATCCGGGATACTCCGCAGTGACGATGTCAGCAGCTTTTAGCGGCCCATCACCCATCACGCGGAGGGAATCCGCGTTGTGTGCAGTCTTCACGCCGGCTTCATCCAGCTTCTGCAGCAAAGCGTCGAGGTGACGGGGATCGCAACCCGCCACATTCAGATCTCCTCCAGTCAATGCTCCGGCAATGATGAAGGTGGCAGCCTCGATGCGGTCGGGAATAATGCGATGCCGGGCGCCATGAAGTTTGCTCACACCTTTCACACGAATCGTGGGAGTGCCCGCACCTTCAATATGAGCCCCCATCTTGTTGAGCAACTCGGCCAGATCGGCGACTTCCGGTTCGCGCGCGCAATTCTGCATAACCGTTTCGCCGTCGGCGAGCGAGGCTGCCATCAGCAAGTCTTCTGTGCCGGTAACGGTAATTTTGTCGAAGACAATTTCCGCGCCGCGCAGACGTTTCGCGCTGGCTTCTACGTAGCCGTGATCCTGAGTGATGGTCGCGCCCAGCCGCTCGAGTCCCTTGATGTGCAGATCGATGGGACGAGATCCAATGGCACAGCCGCCGGGTAGTGAAACCCGGGCATGTCCGCAGCGCGCCACCAACGGACCGAGAACGAGCGTAGAGGCGCGCATGGTCTTGACCAGTTCGTAGGAGGCCTCGGGCGATGTCAGATTGCGACAGCAGATCGTGGTGCGATGCTGGGCACGACCGTAGCCGAGTTCGACCTCGGCACCCATCGCAGCCAGCAGCTTGCGCGTAGTTTCGATATCGCGCACCTGCGGAATGTTTTCCAGGATGACGGGCTCGTCGGTCAGAATGGCGGCAGCCATGGCCGGCAAGGCGGCATTCTTGGCCCCGCTGACGCGAACTGTCCCCAGCAGCGGATTGCCGCCGCGGATCACGAATTTATCCATATCTAGATAATTCCTTGAGTAAGCCCCATTGCTTCTATTCTAGCGGGGAACAAGGTGGCCAACATTGAGGAAATTATTAATCGGGAGTGCATGGCTGGTTGTCGTTGGCCGTTCGCCTGCGGCCAAGGACCTACGACCAAGGACCAACGACGGCTTCCTACAAACTTCGGGCTGCGGCAATGGCATGACGGACATGACCATTCGCAGCCTTCAGTGCCCGTTGGGCTTCGGCTCGGTTGACCTTCGCTTGCGACATGACTAACGCCAGGGGAATGCTGTTTTTTGCCTTTCTGAGCGCCTTTTGCGCGGCTTTTCTACCCATGCCAGTAGTAAGTTGCAGGATTCTCACGGCACGATCTACCAGCTTTTCATTCTTTTGATGAAGATTGACCATCAGGTTGCCATAAACGTAGCCCAGGCGAATCATCGCGCCGCTCGAAAGCATATTCAGGACCATCTTTTGCGCGGTCCCGGCTTTCATGCGAGTGGATCCGGAGATAACCTCGGGACCAACCTCGGTGACGATTGCCAGGTCCGCGGCTTTTTCCAGCGGAGAATTCCGGTTGCAGGTGACGGCAATTGTCTTGGCGCCGTGGCGGCGAGCATACGAAATTGCAGCCACGGTGAACGGAGTGCGGCCGCTGGCGGCGATCCCCACCACTACGTCGTTTTTTCCTGGTTTTTTCTTCGCGATCTCGCGCTCGCCGAGTTTAGGAGAATCCTCGTCGGCTTCCACCGCCGCGCCCAGTGCTTTTAGCCCTCCGGCGATAATGAACTGCACTGTTTGCCGATGAGTATCAAATGTAGGCGGACACTCGACGGCGTCGAGTGCGGCAATGCGTCCACTGGTTCCGGTGCCAACGTAGATGAGCCGACCGCCTCGTCGCAACGCAGATGCGATGATATCGATACTTTGCGCGATTTGTGGAAGTGCACGCTTGACGGCGGCCGCGACTTTGGCATCTTCGGAATTGATGATGCGCGCCAGTTGTAGGGATGGTTTCAGATCCAGGTTCGCGGAAACCGGATTCGGCTTTTCAGTGACGAGCCGGCCTAAATCGGTGCGTGGTTTTTTTGTGGCACCTTTCAACCGCGAGCCTCCAGCGCTTCGATGACCGCATCGTGAAATTTTGGACGGATCTCTTTAATGGCGTTATTGCTGCCATCCGGCCAGGTCCGATTGGTTAGCAAGGTGACAGAAAGCTGGCGCTCAGCATCGATCCACAGTGAAGTGCCGGTGTAGCCGAGATGTCCGAAGGAATGCGGAGAAAAATACCTTCCCGACTGCGAAGGGGATGAAGGCGTGTCCCATCCAAGCGCGCGAGACGTGCCCGCGGGTGACGATTCGCGCCGGGTAAAGACTGCTAGTGTTTCCGAATGAAGGATGGGTTGGCCTCCTTTCAACATAGCATTGGCGAAGACGGCGACGTCCTGCGCAGGGGCGAAAACGCCGGCATGTGGCGCTACGCCTCCTAGCACACTGGCGTTCTCGTCATAGACTTCTCCTTGAATGATGCGGTGGCGGAAGGAGTCGTCATCAACTGTGGGCGGAATCGAAGGTCGCCAAGCCGGAGGCGGATTGAAAGCTGTGTTTGCCATACCCAGCGGGCCGAACACTTCGCGTTGGCAAAAACGGTCAAGAGGTTCGTCAGCAATACGCGAGAGCGCGACGCCAAGAACAATAAAACCGACGTCACTGTAGGTGGCTTGTACGCCTGGATCCGCGACTAACGGCATTGCGAAGGCCGCGTCCAGCAACCGATCCTTCGTAGGGGCTCTCTGGAACAGCTTTTCGTAAGCCGGCAATCCTGAGGAATGGGCCAGCAGCATGTGCAAAGTCACTTCGCGGCGACGCTCATCCTGTCCTGAAAATTCCGGCACGATCGAGACAACTGGCATTTCCAGATCCAGCAAACCGCGCTGGTAAAGAATCATGGCGATGCTGGTGGTGGCGACGACCTTAGAAACCGAAGCTAGATCAAAGATGCTGGCCGTGGTCACTTCAGGAGATTTCAGGTCATACGTAAAGCGCCCAATGGCCTTCAACGCAACCAGCTTTCCTTGATGTGTTACCGCGACCGAGGCTGCGGGGAAAACATGCTGCGCAATCGCTTGTCGCAACAACTCAAAGGCAGGCAAGAACACAACGTCCTGCTGCTCGTAAGCAGGCGGGGGAAAATGCGCGGAGGTCTTGGCCGCGGTATTCAGGGAAGAGGAGCCTTCTGACAAAGGTGTAATTTGCTCGATGTTCGGTTTATAGCAAAGTTCGCAGAGCGGGTAAAGGTGACTTTAAGTCCGTCGTTGGTCGTTCGTCCTTGGTCGGTGGCCAACGACGAACGACCAACAGCCAACGACGGGAGCGATAAATCAGTGGTACACACGGTACCCCCTACTTGAGGTTCTTGAGTAATCCAGCGGCGGTTGTGTAAAGTCGGGATATCCGCATAATCAGAGCAAATTCGCGAATCCAGCGGTCCTCATTCTGCCTGCTCGCGGCAGCATTTCTGCTCAGCAGTTTCATCTATCCCGAAAGCGCACAGGCGGCGGCTGGCAGCAAACCAGGCCCCCCGAACCGGCTGGGTGTCCTTGACCCCATCATTCAGAACGCAATCCGTCAAGGCCAGATGCCTGGCGCAGTGTTGCTGGTGTGGCACAACGGGCAGGTGATGTATCGCAAGGCGTTTGGCAACCGGTCTCTCGAACCGCGACGCGAAACCATGAGGCTGGATACGATTTTCGACCTCGCCTCTCTCACCAAGGTGGTAGCTACAACGAGCGCAATCATGCAACTGATGGAGCGCGGGCAGGTGCGGATCAACGATCCGGTCGCGAAGTATATTCCGGAGTTCGCGCAAAACGGCAAAGAAGATATTACGGTCCGCAATTTGCTTACGCACTATTCGGGTCTGCGGGGAGATCTGGATTTGACGCAGCCATGGCAGGGACGCGACACAGCGTTCTCCATGGCTTTCGCCGAAACGCCACTCATCCCTGCGGGCTCACGCTTTCTGTACAGCGATATCAACTTTATTGTCCTGGGTGCGTTGATCGAGCGTGTGTCGGGAATATCAGAGGACGAGTACTGCCAGAAGAACATCTTCACTCCGTTGGGGTTGACGCACACTCGCTACCTTCCGCCAGCCGCGTGGAAGTCGGCGATCGCGCCAACTGAGTATGACGAACAGGGCAGGATGCTCCGCGGGATGGTACATGATCCCACGTCACGCCGTATGGGAGGCGTGGCCGGACATGCAGGATTGTTCTCCACGGCCGCAGACTTGTCGAAATTTGCCCAAGCTCTGCTGAATGGCAGCACGGTATTGCGTTCGCTCGCGGTAGAGAAAATGACCACGCCGCAGCAGCCGCCTACATCTGACAGTCTGCGAGGCTTTGGCTGGGACATCGATTCTCCTTTATCCAGTAATCGGGGTGAACTGTTGCCGGTAGGTTCGTTTGGGCACACAGGATGGACCGGCACTTCGCTCTGGATTGATCCCACTACCCGCACTTACATCATCCTGCTCACTAATTCAGTTCATCCTCGCGGCAAGGGAAATGTGATTGCGTTGCGCGCAAAGATTGCCACCGCCGTAGCCGCGACCTTGCCACTGACCGTCAGTGAAAAAGAACAGCTACGACTGAAAAGTATTACTGGCTATAACGAAGCCCAGACGGCTTCCCGCCGGTTGTCGGTACGGAACGGATCGGTGCAAACTGGAATCGACGTCTTGGAAGCGCACAACTTTGATTTGATTCGCGGGGGCGCGGCCAAGAAGAGAATCGGGCTGCTGACCAATCAGACTGGAGTTGATTCTCAGGGACGCCGCACCATTGACGTCCTGGCCGAGGCTTCTGGAGTTTCTTTGGACGCCATATTCAGCCCCGAGCATGGTGTGACGGGCACACTGGATACCACCGATGTAAGCAACTCAAAGGATGCTGCTACCGGAATTCCGGTGTACAGCGTCTATGGCGCCACGGATGCTGCCCGACGCCCATCGCCGGAGTCTCTAAAGAATCTCGACGCGGTGGTGGTGGACATTCAGGATGCAGGCGTACGTTTTTACACGTACGAAGCCTCTCTGGGTTATTTCCTGGAGGCTGCGGCCAAGGCGGGAATTGAGATCATTGTGCTGGACCGTCCTAATCCCATCACCGGTTCGTTCGTGCAAGGCCCCATGCCCGACCCGGGACGCGAGAGTTTCGTGAATTACACTGCTGTGCCGGTGCGTCACGGCATGACAACCGGCGAACTGGCGAAGATGTTCAATGCGGAGCGCAACATTAACGCCCGCTTGCAGGTTGTGGCGATGGATGGATGGATGCGCGGCGACTGGTTTGATTCGACGGGCGTGAACTGGATCAATCCCTCGCCAAATCTGCGCAGCCTCACCGAAGCCACGCTTTATCCTGGGGTGGCTCTCATCGAAGGCACCAACGTTTCAGTGGGCCGCGGAACCGACACTCCCTTTGAGATTCTGGGTGCTCCCTGGATCAACGGCCGCGAACTCACACAATATTTGAATGCTAGAAACATTTCTGGCGTGCGTTTTGTGCCAGTAACCTTCACTCCCAACGCCAGCAATTATGCGGCGGAAAAGTGTGCTGGGGTGAACATCGTAGTTACCGACCGCAATGCGTTGGACGCTCCTGAACTGGGCATCGAGTTGGCTTCGGCTTTACACAAGCTGTATCTCCAGCAGTTTCACATGGAACGATTGATTGAGCTGCTGGTGAATCAGGCAGTGTATGACGCCATCGCTCAAGGACAAGATCCGCGTCGCATCGCGGAGGACTGGCGCGAGTCGCTGGAGAAATTTCAGCAGCTTCGACAGAAGTACCTCATCTATAAGTAAAAATTATCCGACGTTCGACCTGCCAGCCGTTCCATTACAATGTCTGAACACCTGTCCGAACATTTTCCGAACCCTGGGAGTCGTGTAATGAATGTTGGACCCTCTAACCTCGCTAATCCCTTCTATCGTTGTGCCGGTCCCAACTGCGGAGTACAGAAAGGCTCCGCCGACCGCTGGTGGTTGATGTGGACATCTTTTGGGGAATACAACCGGCCGCTACTTTACCTGTGCGCATGGGAAGAGGAGATCGCAAAGAAAGAGGGTACTCTCCACGTTTGTGGTGAGCGATGCGCCCAGCGGTTGCAGTCGCAATTTATGGGGAATGTACTAGAGGGCCAGTTCAAACGGACCGGCGCATAGCAGCGCGGCGCGTCCCACGAAACCTTTTCGTATTGTGCCCGCATCCTACGTTCATCGGAACCAAATACTGCTAGCGGGCGGTCTATACTCAAGTCCGCTTTTCGGCTGCTGCTGCATTCTGATTCGACGGGAGGTCGTCCATGCGCACGATTGCGATGGTTCTTCTGCTCTCCGCGTTGGTGATGGCACAAGCCAGTCCCGCTGTCCGTCCAACTAGCGCCACACCTTCTTCCACAGCGGCTCCTAATGAGCTCATCGTTCCAGCGGGGACAAAAGTTCCACTTGCGCTCAAGCATGCGGTATCGACCAAAAGCACGCGGGAAGGGGACTCAGTTTACGCAGAAACCACTTTTCCCGTAGTGCAGGACAATCGTGTTCTGATTCCGGCTGGGACATACGTACAAGGAAGGATCACGCACGTGCAGCGTGCGGGACGGATTAAGGGGCGGGCTGAAGTTTTGATGCACTTCACCACGCTCATTTATCCCAGCGGCTACACCGTGATGCTGCCCGGAGCTGTGGAGAATGTTCCGGGCGCGGAGAAGACATCCATTAAAGGGCAGGAGGGCACGATCCGCCAGGACAGCCAGAAAGGTGAGAAGATCGGAACCGTTGCCCAAGGCGCAGGCACAGGTGCGGTGATTGGCGGCTTGAGTCGCGGAGGAAAGGGAGCTGCGATCGGCGCGGGCATCGGCGGCGCCGTGGGAACCGCCATCGCGCTGCTGTCACGGGGCAATGACGTGAAACTGGATGCCGGCACGACCGTGGAAATGGTGTTTCAGCGTGCTGTTCCCTTGGATCCCAACCGCATTCCTCCGCCAGTGAAATAATTCCCAGCAGCAACTCGTTGCCGGCGCGACGCTGGCGCTACCTTAGCGCAAACATGGCATTCACGTGGGCCGTGACCTGGATATTCTGGGGGCTGAACTCAGCGGTGGGCGCGGCCATTTTGGTAGCAGCGCCCATACTCTCCATCACACGTGCGTTCATTGGGGTCACAATGCGCACATTCTCGAAAGTATCCACTGAGGCGTAGGAGAGTTCTCCCAGAGTCCGGCCTCCGGCGCGTGCCACGGCGTTTGCCGACTCGCGGGCTCGACGGTAAGCGTCTTCCACGGCGCGAGTCTTGGCGGCGTCGATGTCGTCGAGGGTATAGCTGACGGTCTGATTTTCTGTGATATCAGTGTCGGCGAGTTGCTGCACGATGGGCGCGATCTTGGAAAAATCTTTCAGTTTCAGCGTTACATTGGTGTTCACCCGATATCCCACCAGCTTCCGCTTTGCAGTCCTGAAATCATAGACCGGTTGCAGGGAAAAGAATCCAATTTCGGCGGCTTTGGGTTCGATTCCATTGGATCGCAGTATCTGACGAATCTGCTCGGCTGCCTTAGAAGCCCGATCGTAAGCCGCCCGCGAACTCTCTTCCTGGGCAGAGATGTTGAATTGCACCAGCGCGGTGTCGGGATTCGCTTCAAATTTGCCATCGGCACCGACGAATACGGTGTTGGGTTGGGCGGTAACCGTAGGCCGATCCTGTGCCAGGCCGAACGTCCCGGCGAGGATTACAAGAAATATCCATGCCATAGAAGTTTTCATGATTTCTCCCTCGAAGAAGACAAATAGATTTATACGCCTGAGAAGCGGCTACTCAAAGAACGTCCACATAAATTGAACTTGCGGTGTGGACCGATAAGAAAAGGGCACGGATTTGGGAATCCGTGCCCTTTCGTCGAAAACTGCACCGCGATGATAGTTCTATCCTGCAAAAACCGGACCCGAGTCCGCATCACACCGCACAACTCAACGCAACGGCACTTGCAAAGGATGATCCAAACGCAGTTCCAACGTGGTGCCTTTATCCAGTTTTAGATTGCGATCTGTGAAGAAGCCGGCTAGGGCGCCAGCTCCGGCCCCAGCGCCCGCGCCAATTGCGGCGCCATGGCGACCACCTGCGGCGGCGCCAGTAGCTACACCCAGTCCTGCGCCTACGGCAATCGCTTCAATCATGTGACGCTTGCTCATGCCTTTGCGCTCGATCTCACCCTCGGCGTCGGGCGGTTTTACCGCGTGCTCTTCCGGGACTCCGGTGACGGTGGCGATCAGCGCCACGGATCCATGATTGGTTTCGATCTCATCGAAGCTGAGCAGCATGCGGGCATGCAGTCCCTGTTGGATGGAACTAAGGTGGCCTTTATTTTCTTACCGCGCGGTATGGTCGAGCCATCCGGAGCAATCAGATCTTCGGCAAGCTTGGCTTTGAAGTGCTTGCCTTGTTCCAGTTTCTTGGTGTCGAGCTTGTCCTGGAGCCGGATGAGAAAAGTCGTGCCCTCAGGAATGGTGCGCGAGACAGCGGCAGGATTCCCTGGTCGCTGAGCTATCAGTGGAATGCTAATCAACAGGAGTGGAAGACACGACAGCCATCGAGACCGTGGAAGGGTCATATGGAGACCTCAATTTAGGGGTTGGCTTACTAGCTCGTTGAATGTGGAGAGAATGGAAAATGCTGCCTTCCTGGGAAATTTGAAGCGCTTTTACACCCGGAAGTGTCTCGCGTAGAACGCAGACGTTAGACGGAGCTTTTGGCGGCAGCGGTTAGCGCAAAGCGGTAGACCCGCGAATTGATTTCCTTGCGTAAATCGTCCCAGATGTTTTCCGGCATCGAGAGAAACATCTTCACCACCTCAGGATCGAACTGGCGTCCCGCCCAGCGCTGGATCTCTTCCCGAGCTGCGGTAAGCGTTTGTGCGGGCCGGTAGGGACGATCGGAAGTTATCGCGTCCAAAGTATCGGCTACGGCGAACATGCGAGCGCCCAACGGAATCTGCTCGCCCTTTAATCCACGTGGGTAGCCAGTTCCATCGAAACGTTCCTGGTGGGCGTAGACGATCTCCGCGGCTTCCTGTAGGAACGGAATTTTTTTCACGATTTGATAGCCGTGGTAGGAGTGCTCGCGCATGATGCCGACCTCGTCCGGGGTCAAGGCGCCTGGCTTGTTAAGGATGGCATCGGGAATCGCCATCTTGCCGATGTCATGCAAAAACGCGCCGCGGGCAATCACCCGGATCTGCTCAGCGGTTAATCCCATTGCCCTCGCGATTGCGATTGTAAAAGCGGTAACTCGCCTGGAATGTCCCTCGGTCTCTCGATCTTTGAGATCCAGAGCATCGCCCAGTGCTTCCAAGGTGATGTCGTAGGAGCGCTCCAGTTCGACCATGGCCTTGCGCAACTGTTCGGTGCGGGCGGCGACCAGCGTTTCCAGATTCGTCTGGTAAGCGCGGTTTTCCAGCTTGAGCCGGCGGTTCTCCATTGCTCGCCGCACCGTGGCCAGTAGTTGTTCGCGCTCGAAAGGCTTCAGCAGGTAGTCGTAGGCCCCGTTTCGTATAGCGGCAAGGGCCACAGAGATATCGTGTACCGCGGTCACCATGACCACGGGCATGTCGGGGAATCTTTCTTTGGTGCGTTCCAGCAGGCCAATGCCGTCCAGGTCGGCCATCATCAAGTCGGAGAGCATCAGTTCGAACTCTTCGCCGGAATCGAGCAGAGCGATTGCCTCAAGGCCGGAAGCGGCCTGCCGACACTTATAGTTGGCATGGGTCAGCATGGAAGAGACAATCTCGCGGATAGTCTCCTCGTCATCGACCACCAGGATTCGCTCAACTGGCATAGGGCTGGTTCAGTGTAGCGTCATTCTATCCCGAGTTATCAGATTCCGAAAGTAACCATTTGGGCCGGGAAAACCGCCAGGTAAGGCGTCCGGGCATGGTATCAAGAGGCGAGCGCAGCCTACTTACTCGCGAGGAATATGCCTGCCTGGTGGATCTGGTTCACGGTCGGGGACATTGCTGTCCCCAAGTTGATGCCGCAGGAGTCGCTCGCCCTGATCATCCTGATAGCCAGCCTGCTGGTGTTTCGGACCTTTCGCGAGCGCTATCTGCTGGTTTGGATTGTGGGATGGATGGCCTACTTCGGTTCCCGCTGGACCCTGCGAGGTGGCGGAGACCATGTTCCAAGCTACTTGATAGCAATTTCCCATGCAGAATTCATTCTGGCGGTATGCCTGTTTGCGGCTGCCGTGCTGGTGTATACGCACGCGCGCAAGTTGTTACTGCCGCTCCTGCTGACTTCAACGGCGGTCATCAGCTATGCCGTTCTTCGCGCGCTGTGGTGGCCGGATTCGCTCACGCTGCGCGTGGCGCTCGACGTGTCGTATCGAATTATCACGTTGGCAGCAGCCGTCCAGTTGCTGCGCTTTCGCTGGGCACGGTGGGAGATTGGTCCCTGGTTGCTGGGCTTGAGTCTCCTGTTTTTACACTTGGATTGGGCGCCGGTGAATGTCTACCTTCCGCCTGGCCTTGCTCCCACCGCAGATCTGATTTTTAGCTTGAGCATACTGCTGATCGTCTTCGACGAGTCCAAGGGGCGCACCCGGCGTTTGTGCGCAATCAATACGCTCATGACCAGCATCGCTGGCGCCCAGCAACACGCACCGATGATGGTAACCGCCCTCGACCAGCTTAAGAGGCTAATGCGCTCGAATGCTGCCTGGACCTACCTGCTCGAGGGCGACGATCTGGTAATGGCGCAACAAATTGGGCTTTCGCAAGAATTTCTGCAGGACCATCATTCGTCCACCATGGATGAAACTCTGGCAACCGTTCTGCGGGGAGGGAAGCCAACCGTGATCAAGGCTTCCACTGCCAGCGAGAGTATGCGGGCATTCCTGGAGAGCGAACGATTTCACCATGTTGTGATCGTGCCCGTGCAGGGAAAGAAATCCTCCATCGGCACTCTCATGTTTGGACGTCGTCATTCGATTTGTTACACCCTGGAAGAGATGGAATTTCTTTCGACCTGTGCGCAGCAATTGGGTTTCGCGGTAGAGAATGTACGGCTTTTGGAGCAAATCCTGCGCGCGCAGCGACAGTGGACTAACACTTTCGATTCCATTCAGGATTTTGTCTTGCTGCATGATTCCGAATTTAGAGTGGTGAAGGCAAATCACGCACTGCTTCAGCGCCTGGGCCGTGCTCCCGCCGACGTTGTTGGGAATCTGTGCGAGGCGGTTCTGCCCCGAACCCGTGAAGCCTGGACGGCATGTCCCTATTGCAAGAAAGACGACGAAGGCTTTCACGAGGGCGTAGATCCCTGCTTCGGCGGCTTTTCCATGGTTTCGACATCTTCGTTCACCGATCAGGGCAGCAAACAAAAAGGCGCTATCCACGTGGTTCGCGATACCACGGACGGCCGCGTCGCGGAAGAAAAGTATCGGCTGCTGTTCGAACAGGTGCAGGAAGGAGTATTTGTTGCGACGCACGATGGCAAACTGCTGGACTGCAACGACGCCTTCGTACGCATGCTGGGTCACAGTAATCGCGAAGAACTGATGGCGCTGAATATTGATACTGAGCTTTACGTTTCGGTTGAACAGCGCGATGCCTTTCGCCGCGAGGTCGAACTGCACAACTATGTCCGTAACTTTGAAGTTACACTTCGACGCAAAGATGGAGTGCTGCTGACCGCGATGGAAAGCAGCTTTGCCACGCGGGACGCCAGCGGCAGAATTGAACGCTATCAAGGTTTCCTGCTGGACATGACGGAAAAGAAGCGCGCAGAAGATGAAATCCGGCGGCGCAATCGCGAATTAAATGCTTTGAATGCGATGGCCGTGATCGCGACTCAGTCATTCGATCTCGACGAGATTTTGAATTTGACCTTGCGCCAGGTGATCTCGTTGCTGGGAGCGGAAACCGGCTCCATTTACCTGTGCGAGAACGAAGAACCGACTTTCCGGCGCCGTGCCGGTTGGGGCCAGCGCAGTGCCGACCGAGCTCGCCTTTCCGAGGTCAAGCTGCCGGACGGTTTTGGCGATCTGGTGACCCGTTCCCGGACCGAAGTAATCACGCCCGACTACCTGCCGCACTTGCCTCCACTGGCGGCGGACTTTATCCGCGCCGACGGATTGCGCTCCTGGATTTGGGTGCTTCTGTGGAGCAAAGATAAGCCCATGGGAATTATGGGAATCAGCAGCCACGAGACGCGCGAGTACACCAGCAATGATGAAAACCTGCTGGTCGCAATTGGACGACAGTTGTCCACTACTATCGAAAAGGTTCGTCTATATGAAGAGACCTGCCGCGCCTATGAAGAGCTGAGGACTGCTCAGGAGCAGTTGCTGCAAAGCGAAAAGATGTCCGCCGTAGGCCAGCTAATCGCAGGCGTCGCGCATGAGCTGAATAATCCACTGACGGCGATTTTGGGTTATGCCCAGCTTCTCGAAAGCGAGGGGCTGGAAGAGCGAGCGTCCGACTTTGTGCGCAAACTTTTTAAGCAGGCACAACGCACCCATCGCGTAGTGCAGAACCTGCTCTCGTTTGCCCGGCAGCGCAAACCCCTGAAGCAGGAGGTGGATATTCGCAAGGTGCTGGATGAGACTTTGGCCTTGCGGGACTACGATCTGAAAGTAAATGACATCACGCTGGAGCGCGAGATCGAACCGGAAATTTCAGCGGTGACCGCCGATCCTCATCAGTTGGAACAAGTATTTCTCAATATCATCAACAACGCCGTAGACGCCCTGCTGGAAGCCGGCAAGGGAGGCAGATTAAAAGTGTGCATCTACGCAAAAGACGGAAACGTTCATACGGAATTTCACGATTCGGGAGCTGGCATTAAGGAACCGAACCGGATTTTTGATCCGTTCTATACCACCAAGAGTGTTGGGAAAGGCACAGGACTGGGACTGAGCATCTGCTACGGAATTGTGAAGGAGCACGGGGGCGATATCACTGCCCGCAATCGGCTGGAGGGAGGCGCGATTATCGAAGTACGGCTTCCATCCGCGGGTCGGACGCCTTCTCCGGAAAAAAGCCTGCCTGCCCCGCGGCATGAACTTGCGATCGAAGGCCGCATACTCCTGGTGGAAGATGAAGAGGCCGTGCTGGAGTTTGAGCGCGATGTCTTGACCGGCGCTGGAGCACAGGTGGTCACCTTAATGAGTGGCGAAGACATGAAATCGCGCCTGCTGAGCGAAACCTTTGATGCGATCATCATGAATGGAAAAATGCCGGGCGGGTGGTGCGCGCAAGAGGCGTATCGCTGGGTTATGGAGAATTGTCCTACTCTGGAGAAACACATGCTGTTCACTTTTTCCAGCGTACTGGAGCCCGAGATCCGCAGTTGTCTACAGGAGAAAAATCTGCCCTACCTGGTGAAGCCTTTCGAAGTCGCCGATCTGATTGCGCAAGCTCGCCGCTTATCGCAAAAGGCACTAGCCGCGACTGCTGGCTAGCAATAGCGCCGTCGTTATAAGTTTTCCCGCAAGGTTCGTGCAAAGTCACGCAGAGCCGGTTCGTTGCGCCGGTACCACACCCATTGGCCAAGTTTCTTGCCTTGCACCAATCCTGCCTTGATCAATATAGACATATGGTGAGAGATAGTAGGCTGGGAGAGATGAACGCGTGCTTCGATATCGCTGGCGCAAAGGCCGACATTCTTATCAATTGAACAGGCGCCGCGTTCTTTGAGCGCATGCAGGATTTTTCGGCGTGTGGGATCAGCGACGGCATGCAGAATCCGATTTAGCGTTTCTTCAGGCGTGCTCATGGCAAGATAGGAATAAAATGTGAATTGACGCCTGTCAATATAAAAGACGGGATTTGTTTAGGAGTGTCATGCTGTTTGAAGGCAAGGATCGCACAGAACTGCAGCAGGCGATGAAAAGCGCGGGCCGTTTGCCTCCGGGACAATCGCTCACTCTGAAATGGCCGGTCCTGCATTATGGCTCGGTGCCTCGTTTTGATCCGAGAACCTGGGATTTTCGCGTCTATGGATTGGTAGAGTCGCCACTCAAACTCTCATGGGAAGAATTCAACGTTTTGCCCAAGGTTCAGCGCACCAGCGATTTTCATTGCGTAACGCGATGGAGCCGATTTGACAATCGTTGGGACGGAGTTGCATTTCAGGAGTTGCTGCGCCGAGTTAAACCGAAATCGGAAGCCGCATACGTGCTGATCCATGCGGAGCAGGGTTTCACCGCCAATGTGCCTCTGGCTGATCTCAATCGCGAAGAGGTGCTGCTAGCCACCCATTATGACGGCCAACCGCTGACCCCGGATCATGGATATCCTTTGCGGCTGATCGTTCCGCATCTCTACGCCTGGAAATCCGTTAAATGGGTTCGCGGCCTGGAATTCCTCGATCACGATCAGGCAGGATTCTGGGAGCAGAACGGGTATCACATGTACGGAGATCCGTGGAAGGAACAAAGATTCAGCAGATAACAGTTGAGCACTATCCCCGAACTGTAATCCTGAGCGGATTTTTCGCGAAGGATCTTACGAGGCGACCGAATCGGCAAAGCCGCATACAGGATTTAGTTGAGCGGTATCCCAAGCCGTCCTGAGCGGGATTTTTCGCAAAGGATCATCCTACTTCTTCAAGATTGGATTGTACCCATCACTTACCAGCTTGGCGCGAATGGTTTCGGCATCCTTGATATCGGGAAAAGGTCCCACTTGAATGTGAAAAAGCTTGTCGGTGGGTGCGTTGCCGGCAAATGCGGCATACTGCTTTTTCTTTAGCGCGTCGAGCAACGCTTCAGCATCTTCCTGTTTGCTGACTGCCGCTACTTGCACGTAATAGCCATTCAATGCCGGCGCGGGCGGATTCGCAGGGTCGTTTTTGGCCTCGGACGCCGCTGCGTTGTTTTGAGTATTGTTTCCGCGATCATTGGTCGTCAACTGGGCATCACTGTTGCTCTGTCCAACCGTTTTGTAAAACGTCAGATCGGCAGAGGGATTGGGATTGGCATTTGGTGACCGTACAGCCGTAGGACGCACTGGACCATTGGCGGCAGTGGTCGACGAGACAGAATCAGTACCAGCTGCCTTAACCGAAGTTCGTCCGAATGAGAATCCCATACCAAAAAAAACTGCACACAGTGACACCAGCCCGAAAAAAAGGACCAGCATCTTGCCGGTACCGAGAGTGATTTCCGTATCCTGCGAAGCCGCTGCCATTTGCACCTCGACTTAATTCCAGCCCGAGAGGTCAGCCCTTACCGACAGTTGGAGAACCGTCTCCAGCTGATTTACCCAACATTTTCTGAACGCCGGAGAAGATGTCCACCGGGACAGGAAACACCACCGTAGTGTTCTTCTCCACTCCGATTTCCGTCAGAGTCTGTAGATAACGCAACTGCACGCTGACTGGTTCTGTGGCCAGCAGTTTGGCGGCATCCACTAGGCGCTGAGCCGCCGAAAATTCGCCTTCCGCGTGAATAATCTTGGAACGTTTTTCACGTTCCGCCTCCGCTTGTTTGGCCATGGCGCGAAGCATGGTCTCCGGCATGTCGACCTGTTTGACTTCAACATTCGCCACCTTCACGCCCCAGGGCGCAGTGTGGGTGTCAAGAATACTTTGCAGGCGGAGATTAATTTTTTCCCGATGTGCAAGCAGTTCGTCCAATTCCTGCTCGCCCAGCACGGAGCGCAATGTGGTCTGCGCAAATTGCGAGGTCTGGTAGACGTAATTGGAGACTTCCACCACTGCTTTGTTGGGATCAATCACGCGCAGAAAGATGACGGCGTTGACCTTCAACGTAACGTTGTCGCGAGTGATAATGTCCTGGGGAGGGACTTCCAGGGCTTCCTGGCGCAACGAAATGCGCACCATGCGATCTATGGGAGCGAATACCAGGATGATGCCCGGCCCTTTTGCATTTGGCAGCAATCGTCCGAGACGGAAAATGACTCCACGTTCGTACTCAGCGAGAATCTTGATTGAGCTCAGGATGTATAGAGCGAAAATAATGATTGCGACGGTAGTCAATGAAAGGCCCATCTGCCCCTCCACACCGGATTTCAGGGATGTTGCTGACGCGAATTGTAACGCAATTCCAGTGCCGCTTGAGGCATTTCGGCCCAAGCTGGGGTTGTCTCTGGAGATGCGGGATCGCGCCTCTAAACTCGAATTGCTGCCGGAGCTCTTTGGGCGGAAGACACAGGATCAACTCGAATTTTCAATCCATCGACTTGCCGCACCACCACGGTTTGTCCAAGGGGAATGTTGGTGGAAGCGACGGCATCCCAGAGTTCACCGTGAATGAAGACTTTGCCCTCCGGAGAAAGCGGCGTCTGCGCTACTCCAACTTCGCCGACCAATCCCTGAGAGCCGGTGACCACTTTGTTGGCGCGGGCTTTCAGGGCAATGCTCATCAGAAACACGGTAATGATTGACAGCGGAATGCTGACCGCCAACGCGGTCAACAGATGAACCCTCATTTCAGGAATAGGCGCGTCCACCAGTAGCAGCGCGCCTAAGACCATGGTGACAATTCCGCCGATCGCCAATACACCGTGACTGGCAAACTTGGCTTCCAGCGCAAAGAGAATAAAAGACGCCAATATCAGCACCACGGCTGCGAAGCGCGTAGGCAGCAGGTTAAGAGCAAACACCGCTAGCAAAATAAAAACTACGCCCACTGTTCCCGGTACCACCGCACCAGGATGATTGAATTCCGCATAGAGCGCCAAGGCGCCAATAGCGAGAAGGATGAATGCGATGTTGGGATCCATAATGAAAGCCAGGATGCGTTGTTTCAAAGTCATGTCAAAGTTTCGCACCGGCTCGCCGACAAGGGTGAGAGTTTCAGTCCGGCCATTGAATCGTTTCACAGGTTTGCCCTGCATTTGCTTGAATAGGTCTTCCTCGCTGGGAGCGATGTAGTCGATCAGTTTCTGCGACAGGGCCTCCTGTTCGGTGAAAGATTTGGACTGGCGTACCGTGGTTTCGGCGATCTCAACGTTGCGGCCACGCTTGGAAACCACGGAACGCATCAACGCGGCGGCATCGTTCTCTAATTTTTCTTTCATCACGTCGTCCATCTTGCCGCCGCCGATGGTGACAGGATGAGCCGAGCCCGTGTTCGTTCCCGGAGCCATCGCGGCCACGTCGGCGCATTCCAGGATGAAGAACCCCGCCGACGCTGCACGGCTTCCCCCTGGCGCCACATAAATGATGACGGGAACCGGCGCTGAGGTGATTTTCTCGATGATGTTGCGCGTCGATTCGAGGAGTCCACCCGGTGTGTTCAATTCGATTAGCAACGCCCGGTCTTTATTCCGTTGAGCTTCGGCCAGGGCGCGTCCAATGTACTCATCTGTGATGGGGTGAATTGTGTCGTTCACTACAATCTTCAAGACTTCCGCCGAAGCGGGGGAGGGAAGTACGCATAGCAGGAAACCAACCATCAACGCGTGGAACCAATGCGAGCTGGTGATACCTTTCATGCTCAGAAATAGAGTAAGCCAATGGATGCGCATCTACAACAGGGGTAATGCTGAAATGAGTCGCCACAGTCACCCCACCCGCTGGTTGGCAGGTTCGGAATGCGTCGATTCCTGATCGTCCCAGCCCGGCAATCGAGTATCCCCCGTAATCAAGCGCGCTCCACGCTCGTAAGTGAAATACGACCATGCCCACTGAATCAATACGATGATCCGATTGCGGAATCCGATGAGAAAGAATATGTGGATGAAAAGCCAGGAAAGCCAGGCGATGAAGCCGGAAACATGAAATTTCCCAAAGTCGGCGACGGCGGCGGCGCGTCCGATGGTGGCAAGACTACCTTTATCCACGTAGTGAAAGTTCTGGCGCGGTTCATGCCGCAGATCACGTTGAATGTTTTTCGCCGTTGCCGTTCCTTCCTGCATGGCTACGGGCGCGACTCCGGGAAGCAGCTTGCCGTGGTCATCTTTCAGAGTCGCCAAGTCGCCGATAACAAAAACTTCCGGATGGCCAGCAATGCTCAAGTCGGGATTCACCAGCACTCTGCCGGCGCGATCGACCGGAACTCCAAGCTTTTTTCCCAGAGGAGATGCTGCCACACCGGCGGCCCACAAAATAACGGCCGCGGGCATACGGGCTTCGCCCATCCGCACCGCACCCGGCTCGATGCCAGTGACTAAAGAGGAGGTTTGGACTTCCACTCCAAGGCGCTGCAATTGGTCCACAGCGCTTTGCGACAAGTCTTCCGGATAAGCGGGCAAAATGCGGGGACCGCCTTCGAGCAGTAGAATGCGCGTGCGTTTAGGATCGATGGACCGGAATTCGTTGGCCAGCACGCGGTGGGCGATCTCGGCCAGCGTGCCCGCTAATTCCACTCCCGTCGGTCCACCGCCAACCACCACGAAGTTTAGCGGCAGTTCATCTTCGCCACTAGCGGAGCGGCGCTCAGCCAACTCATATGCCAGCAATATTCTCCGGCGAAGTTCCAGCGCATCCTCAATTGTTTTGAGGCCGGGAGCGAGTGGCTCCCATTCGTCATGGCCGAAGTAGGCATGGGTCGCCCCCGCAGCCACTATCAGATAATCGTAGGGAATTTCTTCATTGGAGATTTTGACTACGCGCCGTGAGAGATCGAAGTCTTGTACTTCCGCGAGCAGGACTTGGATGTTAGGACGGCCGCGAAGAATCCAACGAATAGGGGCAGCGATTTCCCCGGGAGAGAGGCCCGCCGTGGCCACCTGGTAGAGCAGAGGCTGAAAGGTGTGATGGTTCTTGCGGTCGATCAGCGTGATCCGGACCGGGGAGCGAGCTAGCTTCCTTGCAGCCATCAGCCCACCAAAGCCGCCGCCGATGATAACCACATGTGGCGTGATTTTTGCTTCCATGGGTTCTAGTTAAAACGCCAATTTATAGGATTCCAGGGAATGCGGAAAGAACCCGGAATTTCTGTTGGCTCTTAGCTGCTTGCCTGCGCTGGAGCTTGGTGGTATTTCGTCCCTCCGGGACTCTCCTCCCTTTGGAGCGGTCCCAGCGCTCGAAGCGCTGGGCTAAATTGTGCCGTCCCTGCGGGACTGCTGCGCGCTGGCCCTCAAGCTCGCGCTTTCCCCAAACCGCCTGGCGTGGAGATCGCTTCAGCTCACTGCCCAATAGCCTGAACCCTAACAAATGCGGTCGCGCTTGACATATCGCGCTCCATCTATATCATAAGTAAGTATTTACTTACTTATGCCGACGGCTCAAGTTCGGTATTCAGCGGCCGACCGCCGGGAACAGATTTTGGAGGCGGCGACACAGCTTTTCGCCCGGCAGGGATTCCAAGGTACCACCACCAAACAGATTTCCGAACAGACGGGTGTGACCGAGGCTCTAATTTTTCGGCATTTTGCATCCAAGGACGAGCTTTATTGGGCGGTCATTGAGCGCAAAATCAAAGCGGCCGCGCCCGGCGAACATATGCGCGAACGTGTTGGCGCCGGCGGCAGTGATCTGGAAGTGCTTTCCGGAGTGGCTACCCAGATTTTGGAGCGACGAGCTAAAGACCAGACACTCTCCCGTCTATTGCTCTACAGCGCACTGGAGAACCACCGCCTTTCGCATCGGTTCTTTCGCACCTACGTCGCGGAATGCTACGAGGTGCTGGCAGACTATATTCGCCGGCGCATTGCGGAAGGGAAGTTCCGGCCAGTGGATCCATTGCTCGCGGCCCGAGGTTTCCTGGGAATGGTGGTTTATCACTCCTGGATTCAGGAATTATTTGGGGGAAAACGTTATCAGAATTTCTCCGTCCAAGAAGTAAGCAAGACGCTGGCCGAAGTATGGCTGCAAGGCATGCTGTCTGCCCCTGAAATCGCGTCTTCACAACGGACGGCAAAATTCAATAATGGTAATAAATAAAATCATCGCAATCGCAGAACACAGGAACATGGCAACCATGTTGGATAAAACACTTCGTCGCGGCGCGCCGGCAATTCTGGCATGTGGTGTTTTGGCGTTACTCACGTCGTGTAGCGGTACCAAAGCCGCCCCGCCGAGCAATCCGACAGTGCCGGTTATGGCTGCAGAGGTTGAGCAGAAGGATGTCCCCTTGCAAGTCAAGGCGATCGGGTCAGTGGAAGCCTATTCGAATGTTTCCATCAAAACCCAGATCACCGGTGAGCTGACTGGAGTGTTCTTCAAAGAAGGAGACGATGTTAAGAAAGGCCAACTGCTGTTCACACTCGACAAGCGTCCGCTCGAGGCAGATATGAAAAGAGCAGAGGGCATGTTGGCGAAAGATCAGGCGCAGGCTGCCAATGCCCAAGCCCAAGCTCGGCGCTACGAAGCTTTATTGGCTTCGGGAGTGGTCTCCAGAGAAGAGCATGACCAGATTCGCTCCAATGCCGACGCGCTCGATGCGGCGGTGCGAGCCGACAAGGCTGCAGTCGAAAACGCTCGCGTCCAGATTCAGTACTGCTCGATCTATTCGCCGATTAACGGGCGTACAGGTCCGCTGATGATTCATCGCGGCAACATGATTAAAGCCAATGACACTCCCTTTCTGGTCAGCATCAACCAAGTGCAGCCCGTTTACGCCACCTTTACCGTGCCGGAGCAGTACTTGAACGAAATCAAGAGATACGCCAGCGGCGGCAAACTTCCCATCAAGGCTTACATTCCCAACGACACCCGAGGTCCTTCCATCGGCCAGCTTAGTTTTATCGACAATACTGTGGACCAGGCCACGGGGACGATCAAAATAAAAGGTCAGTTTGCCAATCCCGACCGTCGCCTGTGGCCAGGGCAATTTGTGGACGTAGTCTTAACCCTCGCCAACCAGCCGAAGGCGATCGTGATTCCCTCGCAAGCTATCCAAAACGGACAGCAGGGACAATTCGTTTTCGTAGTTAAGCCTGATATGACGGTCGAAACCCGTCCCGTGATTGTCAGCCGCAGCAGTGATGGACAAGCCGTGGTTGATAAGGGTCTCGCTCCCGGAGAGCGAGTGGTGACGGATGGGCAATTACGATTAGTGCCTGGAGCCAAAGTCGAAGTGAAGCAGGCCGTTGTGCCACCATCTGCAACTGGAAGCACCGGGACTGCGCAGAATTCCCAGAGTCCCCGAGCGCGCGGAGAGTAGTAGTCATGAACGTAGCCGAAATCTTCATTCGCCGGCCCGTGATGACCACCCTGGTCATGCTCGGGATTCTGATGTTTGGTGTCATGGGCTATCGCTTGTTGCCGGTGAGCGATTTACCCAACGTAGATTTTCCCACCATTTTGGTTTCGGCAAGTCTTCCGGGCGCGACACCCGAAACGATGGCGTCGGCAGTAGCGATGCCCCTAGAGAAGCAATTTTCCACTATTGCCGGCGTGGACTCGATGACCTCATCGAGTTCGACAGGTTTCACACAGATCACGCTGCAATTCAACCTGAGTCGCAGCTTGGATGCCGCCGCTCAGGACGTCCAGTCGATGATTGCGAAGGCGGCACGAGATCTTCCGCAGAATTTGCCGAGTCCGCCTTCGTACCAAAAGGTAAATCCGGCGGACGCGCCGATTCTTTACCTGTCGCTCAGTTCACCCACTCTGCGTCTCTCCGATGTGGACGAGTACGCCGAAACGCTGATTGCGCAGCGCATCTCAATGGTGAGCGGCGTTGCTCAGGTCAGCGTCTATGGCGCGCAAAAGTATGCGGTTCACGCCAAACTCGATCCCAAGGCTTTGGCGAGTCGTCAGATTGGAATCGATGAAGTCACCACCGCCATTCAGAACGGCAATGTGAATCTGCCGACGGGGACGCTCTACGGTGCGCACCAGGCTTTCGTGGTTCAAGCCAGTGGTCAGCTTAAGAAAGCGATTGATTACGAACCGCTGATCGTGGCCTATCGGAATGGCGCTCCGGTTCGCCTCAAGGACCTGGGTTCGGTGGTGGAAGGAGTTGAAAACGATAAGACGGCGAGTTGGTTTTTCGACAACAAAGGTTTGCGACGCGCAATCATTCTGGCGATTCAACGCCAGCCCGGCACCAATACCGTCGAAGTCGTGGACTCGATTAAGGCACTGCTGCCCAGCTTTAGAACCGTGATGCCGCCGTCGGTGGACGTAGCCACTCTCTACGACCGGTCCGTGTCCATCCGCTCGTCGGTAAATGACGTTAAGTTCACACTATTTCTGGCGCTGGTTCTGGTGATTCTCGTCATCTTCCTGTTCTTGCGAAACCTGTCGGCCACGGCAATTCCGAGCATGGCATTGCCTATGTCCATCGTGGGCACGTTCGCCATCATGTATTTACTGGGATACTCGCTCGACAACCTCTCGCTGATGGCATTGACGCTCTCGGTGGGCTTTGTGGTGGATGACGCCATCGTCATGCTGGAAAATATTGTGCGGCATATGGAAATGGGCGAGCCTCCCATGCAGGCCGCGTTCAATGGCGCGCGCGAAATTGGTTTCACCATTATCTCCATGACGCTGTCGCTAGCGGCGGTATTTATCCCCGTACTGTTTATGGGAGGGATCCTCGGCCGATTGCTGC